>NZ_CP138335.1:1800000-2100000 GCF_040256745.1 Scrofimicrobium sp. R131 | reverse complement strand
CCGAACTCGGTTCTGAATCAGTACCGCCATTTCCTGCAGGTTCGGCGCCAGTACGGCCTGGGCCAGGGAGAGTGGGAAGTGCTGGACGTCGATCCCGACCTGGTGGTGGTGCGGGCCGGGCACTACCTGAGCGTGCTGAACCTCGGAATTGGGGAGCGGAAACTGCCCTTCACCGGGCAGGTGATTCTCGCGACCGAGCCGCCGCGCCAGGAAGACGGCCATTACTGGTTGGCCCCCAACTCGGCCGCCTGGGTGCAGCTGTGAACCCGGACCTGGTGGCCCGACTCCGGGCGGACCTGGCCGGAGCCGACTGGACGGTCGACACGGTGGATCAACTGCTCGGTCCGGTTGCGGGAGCGGCCCTGGCCCGGGAACAGCGGGTTCCCGCCCTGGTTCGCCTTCGCTCGGTTCACACGCCCCCGGCTCAGCTGACCAAAGCTTTCATTCTGGGGGAGCGGGTCGACCTGACCGAGGCTCTTCCCACCCTGGGTTTGGCCGGGGCGCAGGAACTGGGCCTGATTGACCAGGACGGTTCCCCGCTGATGGATCTGCGGCCGCACGCTGCCGAGCTTCCCGGTGGGAACTACCACTGGTGGATCGCCTCGGACCGGTGCGAGATGCAGACCGGCCGGCCGCTGCAACCAAATCACGTGCTCGGCATCGGTCCGGCGACCCTGTCCCTGCTGCGCATGACCGTGCGCGAACCGGTGGAGGTGGCCCTGGACCTGGGCACCGGCTGCGGGATTCAGGCTCTCTATCTGGCCACCCACGCCCACCGGGTGGTGGCCACCGAAATTTCCGCCCGCGCCTGCGCCTACACCCGGTTTAACGCCGCCCTCAACCAGGTGCAGTTGGATGTCCGCCAGGGCTCCCTGTTCGAGCCGGTGGCGGGCGAAAAGTTCGACCTGATCACCTCTAATCCCCCGTTTGTGATCACCCCGCCAAGCCTGCGGACCGAAGGGTTGCTGGAGTACCGGGATGGTGGGATGGATCGGGACGACCTGGTAGCTCAGGTCATCTCCACCGGTCCGAACCTGCTGCGCCCCGGAGGGGTGATGCAGATGCTGGCCAACTGGGAGGTGCCGCACCGGGGGTCCTGGGAGGATCCGATTCGAACCTGGTTGACCCGATCCGGGGTTGGGCTGGATGCCTGGGTGGTGCTCCGGGACCGGCTGGATGCCGCCCAGTATTCCGAACTTTGGCTGCGCGACGCCGGGGGGAACCTGCAGGGTCGCCAGCGGTGGGAGGCCGACTACGAGCAGTGGATCGCCGACTTTGCCCAGGCCGGGGTGGACGAGGTGGCCATGGGTTTCCTCGCGCTGCGTCGCCGAAGCCGGGACGGGGTGGAGCTGGCGGCCGAACTGGTGGAAGAGGGCACCTTCCCCGACGGGAAGACGGTGCTCGCCGCCCTGGACCACGTTCAGCTGGCCCCAAACTGGGAGGATCTGGCGCCCGTTCGCGCCGAAGATGTCCGGGAAGAGCGCCACTACCAACCGGGCGAGGCTGATCCCCAGGTGATCCGCCTGACCCAGGGGGCCGGGATGGGCCGGGCGATCCGGGTCGGCTCGGCTATGGCCGCGCTGGCGGGAGCCGCCGACGGAGAGTTGACCGCCGGCCAGATCGTCAGTGCGGTCGCGATGCTGACGGATCGGGAGCGGGATCAGGTGGCGGCAGAAGTGGCCCTGGAACTGCCAGCTTTGCTACGCGCGGGCATGATGGCCTGGGCGGGGAGCGAACAGTGACTCCATCCACAAATGCGCTAAGTTTATTGAGATTGCTGACTTAGGGTATATCGTCAGCCGTAGGAACCCCAGACGGGGCAACTGAAATTAGCTAGAAGGATTGAAGCTCGGTGCCAGGAACGAAACTCGTAATCGTCGAATCCCCGGCCAAGGCCCAGACCATTAAAGGGTATCTGGGTGATGGATATGTGGTGGAGGCGTCCGTCGGGCACGTCCGGGACCTCCCCACCCCGTCCGCGCTGCCGCCCTCCATGAAAAAGGGGCCGTACTCCAAGTTCGCCGTCAATGTCGACGACGGGTTCAAGGCCTACTATCAGGTGAATCCAGACAAGAAGAAAAAGGTCGCCGAACTGCGGAAGGCGCTGAAGGAAGCCGACGAACTCTACCTCGCCACCGATGAGGACCGCGAGGGGGAGGCGATTGCCTGGCACCTGCTGGAAGTGTTGAAACCCAAAGTTCCGGTAAAGCGGATGGTGTTCCACGAAATCACCAAAGAAGCGATTCAACGGGCCTTGGAAAACACCCGCGAGATTGATCGGTCGCTGGTTGATGCGCAGGAGACCCGCCGGATCCTGGACCGACTCTACGGGTACGAAGTGTCCCCGGTCCTGTGGCGGAAGGTGGCCCCCTCGCTGTCGGCGGGTCGGGTCCAGTCCGTGGCCACCCGCCTGGTGGTGGACCGCGAAATTGAGCGGATGCGCCACGTCAGCGCGTCCTACTGGAGCGTGGACACCGAGGTTCAGACCGCTGAAGGTTCGTTTGGGGCCAAGGTGATCAGCGTCGGTGGGCGCCCGGTTGCGACCGGTTCTGACTTTGCTGAGAACGGCCAGTTGAAAGAGAAGGCCCAGCAGGCCGACGCGGTGGCGCTCGACGAGCAGCGGGCCGAGGCGTTGGCCCAGGCGCTGGCGGGGGCCGAGGCGGCCATCCTCTCGGTCACCCAGAAGCCGTACCGGCGCCGGCCGGCAGCCCCGTTCACCACCTCCACCCTGCAGCAGGAGGCGTCCCGGAAACTGAAGTGGAATGCGTCCACCACCATGCGGGTGGCGCAGAGCCTCTACGAGTCCGGGCACATCACCTACATGCGAACCGACTCGACCGCCCTGTCCGGCCAGGCGCTGAAGGCCGCGCGGGAGCAGGTCACGAAGCAGTTCGGCCCGGAGTTGCTGCCGGACGAGCCCCGCTTCTACGGCAAGGTGGCGAAGGGAGCCCAGGAGGCTCACGAGGCGATCCGTCCCTCCGGTGAGCAGTTCCGGCACCCCCAGTCGCTGGGGAAGGACGTCTCCGCTCAGCAGTTGGCCCTCTACGACCTGATCTGGAAGCGGACGCTGGCCTCCCAGATGATTGACGCGCAGGGGTACACGGCCACGATCAAGGTCAGCGCGGATGCGGCCGGGGAAGAGGTCATTTCCTCCGCCTCGGGCACGGTGATCACCCAGCCCGGTTTCCGCCTCCTCTACCAGGAGAGCCGGGATCAGGGCCGCTACGACAAGGAAAAGGGCGGCGAACGCGAACTGCCCGCCGTGGCCGAAGGTGAATCAGTCAGCGTGGCCAGTGCCACCGCCGACGGGCACCAGACGCAGCCTCCGGGCCGGTACACGGAAGCCACCCTGGTCAAGATCATGGAGGACCTGGGGATCGGCCGCCCCTCCACCTACGCTGCCACCATTCAGACCATTTCCGACCGCGGCTACGTCACCCACCGGGGCCAGTACCTGGTGCCGACCTGGCTCGCGTTCTCCGTCACGCGCCTGCTGGTGGAGAACCTGGCCGACCTGGTTGACTACGACTTCACCGCCGAGATGGAGCAGGGCCTGGACCGGATCGCCGCGGGTGAGGAGCAGGGCCCCAACTGGCTCAAGGGCTTCTACTTCGGCAATCAGAGCGCCAAGTCTGAGGACTTTGCCGCGCGCGGTCTTCGCGACACGGTGGAAAACCTGGGTGACATTGACGCCCGGGCCGTCAACTCGATCGAGGTGGCCGAGGGGATTACCCTGCGGATCGGCCGGTACGGGCCCTACCTGGAGACGGCCGACGGGAAGCGGGCCTCGGTTCCGCCCGAAATCGCCCCCGATGAGATGAACGAGCAGGTGGCTCACGAGCTGCTGGAAGAAGCGGCAGCGGATGGGCGCGAACTGGGGGAAGACCCCGACAGCGGCCACCTGATCATTGCCAAGACCGGCCGCTACGGCCCCTACGTGACCGAGGTGTTGCCCGAGGACGACAAGGGCAAGCCCAGGACGGCCAGCCTGTTCAAGTCGATGGACCTGAAGACCGTCACCTTGGAAGAGGCCCTCAAGCTGCTTTCCCTGCCGCGCGAAGTGGGGGTGGACCCCGCCGACGGCGAGATGATTACCGCTCAAAACGGTCGCTACGGCCCGTACTTGAAGAAGGGGAGTGACTCGCGCACCCTGGCCTCGGAGGATCAGCTGTTTGACCTGACCCTCGAGCAGGCGATCGAGATCTACTCTCAGCCCAAACAGCGGGGCCGCGGAACGGCCAAGCCCCCGCTGCGCGAGTTCGGGACCGACCCCATTTCCGGGAAGAAAGTGGTGGTCAAGGACGGCCGGTTTGGCCCGTACATCACGGATGGCACCACCAACGTCACCGTCTCGCGGGCAGAAACCGTGGAAGGGCTGACCGAGGAGCGGGCCTTCACCCTGCTGGCCGACAAGCGCGCCAAGGGGCCCGCCCCGAAGCGGAAGGCCCCCGCGAAGAAGAAGACCACCCGCACCGCGAAGAAATGAGACCATGGACCAGTTGGTAAGCCGGGCCGCTCAGCGCCTGCGGGAGCTGCCCCGCGGGATGTTTATCGCCCTCGAAGGTGGGGACGGGTCGGGCAAGACCACGCAGATCAACCTGCTGCGCCAACGGTTGGAGGCGCACGGAGCCAACGTGCTGACCACGTTCGAGCCCGGAGCCACCCCCCTTGGCCACCAGCTGCGCGAACTGGTCATGCACGGTCCGGAGGACGTGGACCCGCGGACCGAAGCGCTGCTCTACGCGGCTGATCGGGCCTACCACGTGGCCACCATGATCCGCCCGGCCTTGGCCGCAGGCACCACCGTCATCACCGACCGATACCTGGATTCCTCCGTCGCCTACCAGGGGATTGGGCGGGGTCTGGGCGAGCGGGCGATCCGCGACCTGTCGCTGTGGGCCACCGACGGTCTGCTGCCCGACGCCGTCATTGTCCTGAACATTGATCCCGAGGTCGGACTGTCGCGCCGGGGGGAGGAAAAGGACCGGTTGGAGCGAGCGGGCGACCGGTTTCACGAGCAGGTGGCCCGTCACTATCAGGAGGCGGCCCGCCTCGAACCTGGCCGCTATCGGCTGGTGGACGCCAACGGCTCGGTGGAGGAGACCTTCACCGGGGTGGTAACCGCGCTGCTGGAAGTGCTGGGAGGGGACCGGTGAGCGTTTGGGATCGCCTGATCGGACAGGCCGGAGCGGTGGAGCAGTTGCGCGCTGCCGCGGCGGCAGGTCGGCGGGCGCTGGCCGGGGATGAGCGAGCCAAAGTGGCGCACTCCTGGCTGTTCACGGGCCCGCCCGGGTCGGGGCGGTCCGTCGCGGCCCGCTGCTTGGCCGCCGCCCTCCAGTGCACCGGAGCGGAGCCCGGTTGCGGCGAGTGCTCCGGTTGTCGGTCGGTGCTGGCCGGCTCGCACCCGGACGTGAACGAGCTGACCACCGAGGCGATGACCTACAAGGTGGAGGAGGTTCGCGGCTGGCTGGAAGTGGCCTACTCGCGCCCGTCCCTGGGCCGCTGGCGGGTCCTCATTGTCGAAGACGCCGACCGAATGACCCCCCAAACCTCCAACGTGATCCTGAAGAGCCTGGAGGAGCCCCCCGCGCAGACCCTCTGGTTGCTGTGCGCCCCCAGCCCCGACGACCTGCTGATCACGGTCAGGTCCCGGTGTCGCCAACTGCGGCTAACGACGCCGCCGGTCGACTCGCTGACCAAACTGCTGATGCAGGAGGCCGGGGTCAGTCAGGACCAGGCCCACCTGGCCGCCCAGATTTCCCAGAGCCACGTCGGGTACGCCCGCGCCCTGGCCCGCGACCCGCAACTGCGTCAAGCGCAGGTAGAAGCGCTGATGACCGCGCTGCGTCCACAGTCGGTGGGCGAGGCTGTAGTCGCTGCCCAGCAACTGCTGGACCTGGCCAAAAAGAACAGCGTCAACCGCCTCGAAGAGCGCAACGCCGAGGAGCTGGCCACCTTCAAACAGAACCTGGGCCTGCAGCCCGGTGAGCGAGTTCCCCGGCCCGTCCAAGCGCAGATCCGCCAGTTGGAGGAGGACCAGAAGCGCCGAGCGAAGCGGTCCCTGGCCGATGAACTGGATCGGATTCTGGTCGATCTGCTCGGATTCTTCCGAGATGTTACGGTGGTCCAGTTAGGATCCCCGGTGCCGCCGATCAACCCTGACCTGATGGATCAGGTGTCCTGGTGGGCTGAGCGAGTTGACGCTCGCGGAGTGGTTGACAGAACGGAAGCGATCAACCTGGCTCGGGAGAGACTGCAGACCAATGTGGCCACCACCTTGATGCTGGAAGCTCTGCTCATCAGTCTGGTACGGCCCGACCTCGCCAACTAGGAGGCCCAGTGCGCAAACGCACCGCAATCACGGTCGGAACAGTCCTCGCCCTCGCGCTCAGTGCGTGCACTCCGGTCCAGCAGGTGCAAAGCGACTCGGCCAGCCTGGCCGGGGAAGCCCTGGTCGAGCAGGCCCCCGCCGGGTTTGAACAGTACTACGGCCAGGAAATTGACTTTCAACCGTGCGACGCCGACCAGGTGACACTCCCGCGGATGTCCCCGCCGAAAGCCCTGAACCGGTACCGGTGCGCCACGGTCACCGCCCCGATGAACTGGGATGATCCGGATTCCGCCCCGATCGAGTTGGCGATGGCCATTTACGGGACCAACGACAACCAGCCGAACCTGTTCTTCAACCTGGGCGGTCCCGGTGGGGATGCGGTCCAGTCCCTGTCCTCTTTTGTCGAGCTGATGGTGCCGGCACCCGTGGTGGACAACTACCAGATCGTGGCGGTGGACCCGCGCGGGGTGGGCGCCTCCAGTCCGGTCAGCTGCTGGGATGACGAGGGTCGGGACCAGTTCTTGGCCGACTCGGATGACCCCCGGGATTTGCCGCTGGACGAGCTGGTGGCCACCGCTCACCAGGAGACCGCCGACCTGTACGCGCAGTGCCTGGAGCGCACCGGCGAGCTGCTGAACTACGTCGATACCGACTCGGCGGCGCGAGATTTCGACATGATCCGGGCCGCCCTCGGGATCGAGCAGTTGGACTACCTGGGGTACTCCTACGGGACCCAACTGGGAGCCACCTACGCCGACCTGTTCCCCGCCCGCGTCGGCCGGTTTGTCCTCGACAGTGCGGTGGATCCGGCCCTGGGGATCAACGAGGTGGCCTCGCTCCAGGCCGGTGGGATGGAGGAGTCGCTGGCCCACTGGATTGAGGTGTGTCAGCAGGATGACGACTGCCCGGTCACCGGCGGGGTGGCTGGCGGACAGGAGCAGTTGGCCGAGTTCTTGGACTCCCTGAAAGCAGACCCGCTGCCCACCGACAGTCCGGACCGTCCCCTGACCGCGGCGCTGGGCCGGACCGGCATCATCGGCTCGCTCTACTCTCCGGAAAGCTACCCGCTGCTAAAGGTCGCCCTGCAGCTGGCCTTCCAGGGGGACGGCTCGATGTTGCTGCTGCTGGCCGACTTCTACAACGGCCGGGAGGACGACGGCAGCTACAACAACAGCCAGGATGCGTTCCTGGCCGTCAACGGGCTGGATTACGCCCCGGAGGGCACGCCCGAAGAGTGGCAGGCTGAGGCCGAGCGTCTGGCGGAGGATTACCCGGTGCTGGGCAGCAGCTTCGGCTACGCGTCGGCCGGGATGGATGCGTGGACAGCTACCCCGCGGGTTCGGTCCGGCCCCGTTCGGGCGGAGGGAAGCGCGCCGATCCTGGTGATTGGCACCACCCACGACCCCGCCACCCCCTACGTGATGGCGGAGGGCCTGGTGGAACAGTTGGCTAATGCGGTCCTGCTCACCTACGACGGCTGGGGCCACGGTGCCTACCAGCAGGGTGGGTCCGAATGCGTGTTGACCGCAGTCAACCAGTACCTGCTGCAGGGGCAGCTACCCCCTGAGGGGACCGTCTGCCAGTAAGTTTGCTCGGTGGGGGATCAACCGGCTAAAGTAAGGCCGTTGCCCTCTTTGGGCACTGCCACCTTAGCTCAGTCGGCAGAGCGATTCACTCGTAATGAATAGGTCGCGGGTTCAATTCCCGCAGGTGGCTCTCAGTATGTCCCGGCTGGGCAAAAGGTTACCTCCGGGTCGCCGGGACCGCAGCGGGAACCGAGCAGCGTGATGAAGGACCAAGGCTGTTTTGCTTCCCGGGTTTATCGACGACTGTCCGACACCTCCGAGTCTACTGGCACGACCCGCGACGATCCCGGAGAGACAGCTTCAAAATCCTCCTCGCAAAGCTGCCCCCATCAGCCCATTCGTGGATTGTTTCGGTGCTTGTCCAAAAAGCCCTTGCGGGAGCTTTGATCTGGGCAAGACTTGAGGCTAGTGTGGAATGTGTCTCATATCGCCCTGAGCGACGCTGCGACGGGTCTTTTGAGACAACCAAAGTCGGCCAAGGACTTTACTCAGATAACGCTGAAGACTCGGATTATCTGGGCAAGAGGCGCGGCACGATGGCTCGAATCAGGATAAGAATAACGTCATTCGCGGTTGTTGGACCATCTGCTAGCGGGGCCATCCGCGGCCGACATACTGGGCCGGAGGCTGATTGGTCTAGTGCTAAAGGGGGACAGCATGGACCGGAAGAGGGGTCACCATATTGTAGTCGCGGCACTGATGGGGGTGGGCGCACTCCTGCTTAGTTCGTGCGGGTCTGACGGGCCCAACGCTGGGAAGACCGTGACGAAAGCAGAGTATTGGGCCGGAATTCAAGCCACCGTGCAGTGTATTCAAGAGAAAGGGTTTGACACCGGTGAACCGGTTGAATATGCAGGCGGCCTGTACGCGATACCTCTGAATTCTTCCGCTGACGCGGATGAAGCAACCGAGGATGCAATGATGCGAGCTCATGATTCGTGTTTCCGCAAGCACGCGGCGAGTCTGGAGAATCGCTACATTGAGAGCATGGCTCTCTCTGGCGAAGAGTGGGAGGCGGACTACCGAGACATGATTGATTGCCTGGAAGCAGCCGGTGTGTCGGGAATTAAGGTGGGCGACCTTGAAGGGGTTGTCGGAGAGGCAGTCTATGGCAATGACGAGGCTCAAGACTGTTTACAGGCTCACCTGTTCAAGTTGTTCCGCGGCGTCAATGCCGAGTAGTACCGGGAGAACTTGATGCACGCAAAGGCTGGGGCGTCAGGTGGGCGCGGCGGATTGTGGTATTTGCTTGGCACTCTTGGGTTAGGGATTGCGGCGGTGGTCACTGCGTGGTTGCTTTCTTTTGATGTTCCACGCTCGTTGAGTGACTTGGATCCTGCGCCGGTTCCAGTGACGGTCCCGGTGGTGGAAGCCGAAGCGAGGTTTTCGGTAGATGCCACGCTCGCAGTGAAGTTCACGCCCGTTAGCGACCTGATTGCCCCAAGTCAGACCGGGACCGTCACGTCGATCGAGATGGCTCCGGGGACGGAGCTTTCGAATGGGTCCCGCTTATATTCTGTTGATGACCGGCAGGTCGTGGCCTACGTGGATGACGGGGTGTTTTTCCGGGAGCTGAGCAAGGGGGACAAAGGTGACGATGTCGCCCTCATGCAAACAGTTTTGAACTCGCTTTTGCCCGAGTGGGCGGTGTGGGTTGATGGAGACTTCGGGGATGGCACCGAACTCTTGGTCAAGAAATGGGAGAGTCAGCAAGGGGTCGCCCAACCCACAGGCACGTTCTCTCCGGCCTGGTTTGTCCGCCTACCGGCACCCTCTTACACCGTTGATCAGGTCAAGATCCGAGCTGGTCAGCCGGTGCCCGCTGCCGGGGAACCGCTGGCAACGGGGCTGTCGCTGCCAACTGCGGCTACAGTCACCCCTGCCAATGATGAGGGCGCCCCGGTCGGTGACTACGTTTTCACTTTTGAAGGGAAGACCGTGGCCCTTTCTCTCACGGAGGACGGCTGGGTAGTTGCGGATCTTGACCAGGCTGCCCACACAACGTCTCGCCCCACCGAAGGCGATACCGCAACGGTTGAAGGCAACCTTCGTTTGGCTGAACCAGAAAGCGGCATGTCTGTCCCGGCTGCAGCCCTAATCAGTGACGGTGTGAACACGTGTGTTGCAGTCCAACGAAACACAAATGAGTTCACTAAAGCTCCTGTTTCTGTTCTGGACGGGCTTGTCGACGGGTCTGTGGTGATAGATGGAGACATTGCGATCGGCGACATCGTGCTACTCAACCCCGGTGAGATCCTGGATTCCGCCCAATGTCTCTGACCCTGTCCCACGTCACGTTCCGCTATCCCGGGATGAGCACGGATGTGCTCCACGACGTGAGCCTAACGGTTGAACCGGGAGAACGCGTGGCCTTGATGGGTCCCTCCGGACGCGGCAAGTCCACACTGCTATCAGTGGCAGGCCTTCTCTTGAAACCACAAGCTGGCACCGTGACCATAGATGAGCGCCCGCGCACTGTGTCCGATGCGTCTTCGCTGCTCGGCCACACCATTTCCTGGGTCTTGCAGACCGTTAGTCTTCTTCCCCGGCGCAGCGTCCTGGACAATGCTGCTCTCCCCCTCCTAGCCAAAGGAGTGACCCGTCGCGCTGCTCACGACACCGCAAGTGTAAAACTGGCCGAGGTGGGATTGGCGGGCTATGAGGCGAGGCAGGCGCGAACTCTGTCAGGCGGCGAGGCTCAGCGCGTTGGGGTAGCCCGCGCGCTTGTCACCAACCCGTCTATCCTCTTGGCGGATGAACCCACCGCCAACCTGGACCAGAGAACTGCACAGATTGTGGGGGAAGCGCTCTTCCAGTCCGCGCGGGGTACCAGCCTTCTGGTCACCACCCACGATGAAGACATTGCCCAACTTGCAGACCGGATAGTCTACCTTGGCGACAGGGTCCATTCGGACCCGATTACTCCTCGCCGGAGGCAGTCATGACGTGGCGGCCAAAAGAACTTTTCACTGAAGCGCTGCGCAACCTGGGGCCCACCCACCTTGGGGTCGGGCTCGTCCTCACCTTCCTTCTTACCGTCTTTGGCCTGCTGACCTTCGACCAAGCCCGCACCGCCCTGGAGCAAGAATGGAGCCGACAGGATCTAGGTGGGCTGGTGTGGTCGGCCGCAGCCACTCCCGAAGCGCCCCTTGACGGTACCACCTGCGAATCCCTCAATCGGTATGGAGGAGTCGCGGCGGCCGGGGGAACTACGCTCGCTTCGCCTCCCTCTGTGAGAACACTGCCGCAGACCCCATCAATACCCACCAAAGGTATTACTCCCAACGCCCTGAAGGTCTGGGCAACCACCTCCTCCACCACCGGAGTTATCCTCGGTGTCGACCTTGAGCAACTTGGCGTTCTCGGTGTTGGCTCCAGAATCCAGGATAGCAACGGGAACGAAGCGACAGTTCAAACCCGAACCGCGCCCACAGTTCGTCCCGACCAGTTCACCTCCCACCTCCTCGTCATCAGTCAACCGAATCAGCCCCTCCTCGACTGCTGGATCAGAATGGAACCCGGAGCAGTTCAACACGGCGAGGAAATCCTCAAATACGCATTCGGCTCGGTTCCCGGCGCACAGATCAAGCCCTACCTGAGCTCCAGTTCGGGATCCGCAACTCCAGGCCAGCAGTGGCACTCTTTTGCCGACAAAGTTCCCTGGATTCCAGCCGCAGCGCTTCTGGCCCTAGTCCTGGCATTCGGCGTGTGGAGCCGGCGCACTGAACTGGCGATCTACCAGGCCTTCGGTTCCGCCCGATCCATTGTCGCTGCACTGATTTCAATCGAAACAGTCCTGATCGTGGTCCCCGCGCTTGCTGCTGCAGTCTTGCTTACTGTTACTCTCGCGGCTGTCACCGTGCACAGCCCTCTCGGCGCCGATACCGTTAGCCTGATTTGGAGAACCCTTACCTCAACCGCACTGCTCGGATTTGCCTTGGGAACGCCCCTAGCCGTGCTCGCCACCACGGGACGAGTCACCGACCAACTCAAAGACCGTTAGCCGGGGCATTGCCCGGAGCCAAGGCCCCAGTTGGGACCGATGGTTGAGTGACGGGTGAGGGATCGAACCGTCGGGCCGGTCGGAGGTCTTGTCCGGCAGCCTGTCCCCACTGCCGGGCGGGCGAACCTCGCCCCCAAGCCGGCTTCAACTCGGGACTTAACAAAAAGATGGGCCAGCTCCGAAGAACTGGCCCATCCTCCTAGTTGAACTAGACGAAGACGATCTCAGCCGCCTTGTTGTTCATGACGATCACCGGGGTGACGGTCGGGTGTCCGGCAGCGCGGATCTTGGCCGCGTCGAACCGGAGCAGCGGGGTGCCCGCCAGGACGTGCTCGCCCTTGGTCACCAGGGTTTCGAACCCGTCGCCGCCCATGTCGACCGTGTCGAGGCCCACGTGGATCAGCAGCTCGGTGCCGTCATCCAGCTTCAGCGCCACCGCGTGACCGGTCTTGAACACCATCGCGACCGTCGCGTCGGCCGGGGCCACCACGGTGTCGCCGGTGGGCTCAATCGCCACGCCCGGGCCCATCACTTTGCCGGCAAAGGTCGGGTCCGGAACCGTCTCCAGCGCCACGACTTCACCCGCAACCGGCTGGCGCAGCTTTACCTGCACGGCGGCCGGAGCCTCGACCAGCACGTCGCCCGCCGGGGTGGCGGCCGGGGCGCTGGTGGGGGCAGTTGCCTCGCCGGACATCAGCCGTTCCATGGCGTCCTTGACGAACTGAGCGTTCAGCCCGTAGATCACCTGGAAGGACTTGCCGCCGGGCTTCATGGTGCCGGCTGCACCCGCGCGACGCAGGGCCGCCTCGTCCACCCGGGACACGTCGGCCAGCTCCAGGCGGAGCCGGGTGGCGCAGTTGTCCAGGTCGGTGATGTTGGCCTTGCCACCGAGAGCATCGATGAAGGCGGCACCGGTGCGCAGGTAGCCTTCGTCCTTCGAACCGCTCTGGGCGACGGCGTCCTCGGAAACCTCCAGGTCGTCATCTTCGCGACCGGGGGTCTTCAGCTTGAACTTGAGGATGACCCAGCGGAAGACCAGGAAGTAGACCACGAACCAGAAGATGCCCATCAGCAGGATGATCCACGGGTTCTGTGCCATCGGGTTGGTCCAGTTCAGGAACAGGTCAATGAACCCGCCGGAGAAGCCGAAGCCCATCCGGACCGGCAGGATTGCGCTGACCGCCAGGGAGATACCCATGAAGATTGCGTGGATCAGGTACAGGACGGGAGCCACGAACATGAACGCGAACTCGAGGGGCTCGGTCACGCCGACCAGGAAGGCCGAAACCGCGCCGGAGAGCATCAGGCCGTAGACAACCTTCTTCTTCTTCGAATCGGCGGTCACGTACATGGCCAGAGCCGCGCCCGGCAGACCGAACATCATCACGGGGAAGAAGCCGGTCATGAACTGACCGGTGACGCCGTAGGTGCCGGTGCCGGCCAGGAAGTTGTTCAGGTCGTTGATGCCGGCCACGTCGAACCAGAACACGGAGTTCAGGGCGTGGTGCAGACCGAACGGAATCAGCAGCCGGTTGAAGAAGCCGTAGAGGCCAGCCCCGAAGAAGCCGAGGTTGACGATCCATTCGCCGAAGGCCACCAGGCCCGCGTACACGACCGGCCAGATGAAGAACAGGAGGATGGCCAGGATAATCGCGAAGAATGCCGCGACAATGGCCACCGAGCGGCGCCCGGAGAAGAACGCCAGAGCGTCGGGAAGCTTCGTGTCCTTGAACTTGTTATATGAGTAGGCACCAATTAGACCGCAGAGGATACCCACAAATACGTTTTGGATTTGACCAAAAGCCGCGGGGACCATTTCCACATCGTCGAGTCCCTTGAAGATCGCGACCGTGGTCGGGTTCAGCAGGGTGGTGACAACCAGCCACGAGACCAGGCCTGCTAGGGCTGAGGTACCGTCGGATTTGGTGGCCATGCCGATTGAGATACCAACCGCGAACAGCAGGGCCATGTTGTTGAGGAGCGCGCCGCCTGCGGCGCCAAGGAAGGCTGAGACGATGTTCTCTCCGCCGGTCGCAGTATTGATCCAGTAGGAGATCCCCATCAGGATCGCGGCTACGGGCAGAACTGAGACGGGGAGCATCATCGACTTGCCGAGTCGCTGAAGAAACTTCATTGCTTCGTCTTTCTGTGTGGAAGGGCAAAAATGGTTCTGGGACCATGTCCAAAAACGCTCCTTTAGAATACACCAGCCCTATTTGCTCCCTAGAGAGGAAAAAGACCGACCCGACGGTCGGAAAAAATGTCCGAACAAAGATTGTGAAGGTCCGGTTCGAGTGCCGGGTGAGTGTTCGAGCGGGACCAGCGGGGGAGTTAATTGGCCCTTAGCCATAGGTTAATGTCATAACAAGTCGACGAACATGGGTGACGGTTGGTGAGTGATGCGGGTATGCTCGATCATTAGTAATCGCACAGTCGTTTTGCCTTGACCGGTTGAAATGTTTCAATGAAGCCGTTGACCTGGGCGAACGTCCTGTGGGCTCATTGGGTGACTGTGATGAATCTCACTCTACCCGCGAATATGTTTGGGGCCTGACTTGAGAGCCATAAAGTCCGGTATCTTGACATTTGTGAGCGTTTCTACCCGCGGCGACGACACTCCCCGCGGCCCGACCTGCAAGGAGGGAACGCGTTGCCGACCTATCCGATCGTGATTGAACACCTGACTAAACGCTTCGGGTCCGTCAGAGCCCTGGAAGACGTCTCCTTTACCGTCACTCCCGGGCGAGTGACCGGCTTTCTGGGTCCAAACGGGGCCGGCAAGACCACGACCCTGCGCATTTTGCTCGGCCTGGACCAGGCCGACAGCGGTCAGGCCCTGGTGGGCGAGCGACCCTACCGCGACTACCCCTCCTCCGCGCTGGTGGTGGGGGCCTCGCTGGAAGCGGACTCTTTCCACCCCGGTCGATCTGGGCGCAATCACCTGCGCGTCTACGGAGCGGCTATGGGGGCCGACCCGGAGCGGATTGACGAGGTCCTGTCCATGGTGGGACTGACCGGAGCGGCCGGGCGAAAAGTGGGGGGCTACTCGCTGGGAATGCGCCAGCGCCTCGGGTTGGCCACCGCCCTGCTGGCCGACCCGCCGGTCCTGGTCCTGGATGAGCCCGCGAACGGGCTGGACCCGGAGGGCATTCGATGGATGAGGGAGTTGCTGCAGTATCTGGCTGGGCAGGGCCGAACCGTCCTGATCAGCTCACACCTGCTGGGGGAAGTCCAGCAGATCGCCCAGGACATCGTCATCATCAACCGAGGGCAGGTGGTGGCCGCCGGGGACCTGCGTGAGATCGAGGCTGGCCGCTCCACCTCGGTCCTGGTCAACTCGGTCGACAATGCGGCCCTGGCCCGGGCCCTGCACGCGGCCCAGCTCAGTGCCAGCCGGGCCGGGAACCAACTGGCCGTGACCGGGGCGACCCCCGAGGCGGTGGGCGCGATTGCCCTGCAAGCCGGGGTGGCGCTCACCCACCTGTCCCAATCGCAAGACGACCTGGAAGCCATGTTCCTGGAGCTGACCGGAGGTGCCCGATGACACGCTTTGCGCAGGCCTTGCGGGCCGAGTGGCTCAAGATTTTCACCACCAAGACCTGGTGGATCCTCACGCTGATCATGGTGGTGTACCTCGGTTTCACCGCCCTGCTGCTCGGCGCGACCCTGTCGACGGTCGAGGCCGACCCGATCATGGTCTACACCACTGCCTCGACCATCGGCTTCATTTTCCCGCTGCTGCTGGGAACGCTGGCGGTGACCGGGGAGTTTCGCCACCACACGATCATCCCCACCTTCCTGACCGTCCCCAAGCGCGGGTTGGTCTTGGCTGCCAAACTGCTGGTCCACTTCGTCCTGGGAGCGGCCATGGGCGTGATTGCCTTCGCCACCACCATCGGAGCCGGTGCGTTCTTCTTTTCCGGTCAAACCGGCCTGGATCAGGCGGAAACGTGGCAGATTATCGGGCGGTGCCTGCTGGTGATGGCGCTGTGGGCCGCGGTTGGGGTCGGGGTGGGCTCGCTGGTGCCAAACCAGGCGGCCGCGCTGGTGGTCGTGATCGGCTTTACCCAGTTCCTCGAACCGACCCTTCGCCTGGTCGCCGCCGTGCAGGAAAACCTGGCCCCGATCGGCAAGTTCCTGCCCGGTGCCGCCTCGGATGCCCTCGGAGGTGCCTCGTTCTACTCGTCGTTTTCATCCATGACGGGCAGCGGCGCTGCGACCGGCCTGCTCTGGTGGCAGGCGGGTCTGGTATTCCTGGGCTACGGAGCCTTGGCGGTCGGCCTGGGCTACTGGCTGAGGTGGCGTCGCGGCGTCTGAACTCTTGACGCACCCCGGGGGCTGGCCTAGCTTGAAAGTGAAGCTATCTGGCGAAAAGAGGGGCAAAAATGTCGGGCATGGTCATAGTTGGTGGCGGTCTGGCCGCCGGAACCGCGGCGCGAATCCTGCGGAAAGAGGGCTATCAGGGTCCCGTCACGGTGGTGGCTCAGGAGCCGCAGCTGCCCTATCAGCGGCCGCCGCTGTCCAAGGGTTACTTGCAGGGAACCGAGGGTCTGGACCAGGTGATCCTCAAACCCGAATCCTGGTATCGGGAGCAGAACATCGACGTGCGCCCGCAGGTGAAGGCGGCCGGGATTGATCGGGACGACCACCGGGTCAGCCTGAGCGACGGGCAGGAGCTCACCTACGACAAGCTGCTGCTGGCGACCGGCGCCACGGCCCGGACCCTGCCCGGGTTCGAGGGGGCACTGACCCTGCGGACCCTGGCCGATGCCGACGCCCTGGCCCCCCGGCTCCAGGGCCGCCGCCTGGTCGTGGTGGGCTCGGGCTGGATCGGGATGGAGGTAGCGGCCACCGCCCGTCAACTGGGCGCCGACGTCACCGTCCTTTCACGAGGTGAAGTTCCGCTGTCTGCGGCCCTGGGGGAGAAGATTGGCCGGGAGTTCCAGCGGATGCACGAGGAGCACGGCGTCAAGTTCCAGCTGGGGGTCACCGTGGAGGGGATGACGGAAGAGGCGGTGCGCTTCGATGGTCAGGAGGTGCCAGCCGACGTGGTTGTGGTCGGGGTGGGCGCCACCCTGAACCTGTCTCTGGCCGAGGCGGCCGGCCTGGAACTGTCCAACGGCGTCCTGACTGACTCCTCGCTGGTCACCTCGGACCCGGATATCCTGGCCGCCGGCGATATTGCCAACTCATTCCACCCGAGCCTGGGTGAGCACCTGCGGGTGGAGCACTGGTCCAACGCGCTGGCCGGCGGCAAGGTCGCGGCTCGAACCATGCTGGGCCAGCAGGTCGTGCAGGATGAGATTCCCTACTTCTACACCGACCAGTACGACCTGGGGATGGAGCTGTCCGGATATCCGCCGCTGATGAAAGAGGCTGAGATCGTCATCCGCGGTGACCTGGACGCCCGCAAGTACCTGGCATTTTGGGTGCGTGAGGGGAAAGTGGTGGGCGGGATGAACGTCAACATCTGGGACATCAACCCCAAGATTCAGCAGGTGATTGGTCAGCCGGTTGAGGTGCTAGACCAGCAGTTCTAGCACCAGCTGGAAGTTCAGTGCGGTCAGGACCGCGGTGATGATCCAACCCGCGATGGCGGCCCACCGGGGGTTGGCGAAGGCGTCCCCCATGATCTTCCGACTGGAGGTGAACCACACCAGCGGGATCATGGAGATCGGCAGTGCCAGGGACAGGAACACCTGCGAGTAGATCATGATGTTGTCGAGCATGACCTCGTCCCCGCCGTACTTGACGGTCAGGATGATTACCGGGATCACCGCCAAGGTCCGGGTGATCAGGCGGCGCAGCCACATGGGTAGGCGCACCCGCAGGAACCCCTCCATCACGATTTGGCCGGTCAGCGTCCCGGTAATGGTGGCGTTTTGCCCGGAAGCGAGCAGCGCCACGGCGAACAGGGTGGACAGGACCGGGCTGGCGATGGCACCGGACAGGCTCGGGTTCTGCAGCGCATCGTAGACCGCGGTGAAGGTTGAGAAGTCGTCCCCGGCGCCGTAGAAGAGGGCGGCGCCCAGCAGAAGCAGCAGGCAGTTGACGAAGAACGCGGCGCCCAACTGCAGGTTCGAGTCCCAGGTGGCAAACCGCAGGGCACGTTTGACTTCGCCCGGATCCGAGCGGTCAACCGCCCGTGACTGCACGATTGACGAATGCAGGTACAGGTTGTGCGGCATGACGGTGGCGCCAATGATGCCGAGGGCCATGGTCAGCCGACCCGGTTCCAGCACCTCCGCCTGCGGGATGAACCCGGCGGCGATGGCGGCGAAGTCGGGGTTGGCCAGCGCCACCTCGTAGGCAAACACCAGCACGATGGTCAGGATCAAGGTGGCGACAATGGCCTCGATCTTCCGGAAACCGATCCGCAGCAACAGCAGCAGAAGCAGCACGTCGAGCACGGTCAGCAGGACCCCGACCAGGATCGGGAGGCCAAAGAGCAGGTGGAGGGCGATGGCGGACCCAAGTACTTCGGCCACCTCGGTGGCCATGATGGCCAGTTCGGCCACCACCCAGAGCGCCACTCCCATTCGTTTGGAGGTGTGCAGGCGGGTGGCCTGCGCCAGGTCCAGACCGGTGACGATCCCCAGTTTGGCGGAAAAATGCTGCAGCAGCATCGCCACCAGCGAGGACAGCAGCACCACGCTCAGCAGCAGGTAGCCGTAGCGGGAACCACCCCCGATGGAGGTGACCCAGTTGCCCGGATCCATGTAGCCCACCGCCACCAGAGCCCCCGGACCCGAGAAGCGGGCCAGGTTCCGCCAGAAACTGGCGTCCTTGGGGGGCATGGGAATGGTCGAGTTGATTTCCTCCAGGGATCGACCGTTGGCAGCGCGCAGGATTCCGGACATATTTCTAGTATACGAAAGATTTTCTTCGGGCAACCGAACTTTGGTCCCAAAGGGGTGGCCCGCCCCCGAAAGGACGGGCCGACGCGCCTACTGGTGGGCGCGCACCTCCTTGGCCGCAGCGACCATGTTGTGCAGCGACGGCTCAACCTGAGCGTAGGTCCGGGTCTTCAGCCCGCAGTCCGGGTTGACCCAGAGCCGATCGGCCGGAACCGCGGCCACCGCCTCGGACAGCAGCTCGCTCAACTCGGACACCTCCGGAACCCGGGGAGAGTGAATGTCGTAGATTCCCGGGCCAATCTGGCGGCTGAACCCGGTTGCCTCCAGCGCGGGCAGGACCTCCATGTGCGAGCGGGCCGCCTCCAGCGAGGTCACGTCCGCCCCGAGGGCGTCAATTGCGTCAATCACGTCGCCGAACTCGGAGTAGCACAGGTGGGTGTGAATCTGGGTCTGTGCCTCAACCCCGGAAGTTGCCACTCGGAACGAGCCGACCGACCACTCCAGGTAGGCGTCCTGGTCCTCCCGCCGCAGGGGCAGCAGTTCCCGCAGGGCCGGCTCGTCCACTTGGATCACACCGATCCCGGCCGCCTCCAGATCCGACACCTCGTCGCGCAGAGCCAGACCCACCTGGTCGGCAACCTCGCCCAGGGCCAGGTCGTCGCGAACGAAGGACCAGGCGAGGATGGTGACCGGACCGGTAAGCATGCCCTTGACCGGGCGGTCGGTTACCGACTGGGCGTAGGTGGACCAGCGGACGGTCATCGGCTCGGGCCGGGAGACGTCGCCCCACAGGATCGACGGACGAGTGCAGCGCGAACCGTAGGACTGTACCCACCCGTTCTTCGTCACCTCGAAGCCGTCCAACAGCTCCGCGAAGTACTGGACCATGTCGTTGCGCTCCGGCTCACCGTGGACCAGCACGTCAATGTCGAGCTTTTCCTGCAGGTGGATGACGTCGCGGATCTCCTGGCGGAGGCGATCTTCGTAGTCCGCGGTCGAAAGCTCACCGCGGGCGTGGGCGGCGCGGGCCTGACGGATCTCACCGGTCTGGGGGAACGAGCCGATCGTGGTGGTCGGCAGCAGCGGCAGCTGCAACTTCTCAGCCTGGGCTGCCTGGCGGATCGAGTAGTCTTCCCGCTCCCGGTCAGCCGGCTGCAGCGAGGCGGTCCGCTGGCGGATGGCGGGAACCTTCACCCCGGCGTCGGCGGCCCGCGTTGCAAGCGCCTGACTGGCGGCGGCCAACTCGGCGGAAATATCTTCCCCGTTGCGGCCGCGAGCCAGGGTCACCACCTCGGCAACCTTCTCTTCGGCGAAGGCCAGCCACGACTTTAGGTGCGGGTGGTCCCACTCTTCCCCGGCCACCGAGTAGGGGACGTGCTGCAGGGAGGTGGAGGTGGCAACCGAGACCGCGCCCGGCTGCGCCTGGAGCCAGGCCAGCTTCGCCTCCAGGTCGGCGCGCCAAATGTTGCGGCCGCTAATCAGGCCCGCCACCAGGGTCTTGTCGGCAAGCGGCGCGGGAGCCTGCCCGTGAACCAGGTCCGCGTGGATGGCCTCCACCGGAGTCTGAGCCAGCGCGGCCAATCCCTCGGTGGCCTCACCGTAAGGGGTGGTGACCAGCAGCTGCGGGCGGCCGGCGACCGACCCCAACCGCTGGTAAACCCGCTCGGCCAGGCCGGCAATTTCCGCACTGCTCAGTCCCAGGTTGTCGCTGGTCAGGCCCGGCTCATCCAACTGCACCCACGGTGCCCCCGCCTCGGCCAGGCGCACCAGCAACTCCGCGTAGACGGAGGTGACTTCGTCCAGCCGGTCGAGAGGACGGTACCCCTCCACCGCGGGCTTGGACAGCAGCAGGTAGGTGAGCGGGCCCACCAGCTGGGGACGCACCACGAGACCGGCTTCCCGCGCCTCCACAAACAGGTCGACCGGGGTGGTGTGCGCCAGGGAAATCGGCGTGTCGGGGCCAATCTCGGGAACCAGGTAGTGGTAATTCGTGTTGAACCACTTGGTCATCTCCAGCGGAGCGGTTCCCCCCTCGCCCCGGGCCAGCAGGAAGTATCCGGCCAGGCCGGCGGCACCCTCGAACCGCGGGGGAAGGGCCCCCAGCAGCCAGGTGGTGTCAAGCACCTGGTCGTAGAAAGAGAAGGAAGCCGGAATCGAGGCGTCCTCGGTCAGTCCCAGTTCGGCCAGTCGCCGGTAGCTGGCCAGGCGCAGGTCGCGCGCCACCTCGGTCAGTTCAGTTTCGTCGAGGCGGCCAGCCCAGAAACCTTCGACGGCCCGCTTCAGTTCTCGCTGGGCGCCGATGCGGGGATACCCAACAATGGTGGCGGAGGGGAATGGTGTGGTCATGAGTGTTCCTTTTCTTATTGATGAGCTGGCTGCCAATGACATCGGGAGGGCTGCTGGTCGGCGGGGGCACCGGCCCCCAGCAGCCCGGCGCGGGCCAGAATTTCCAGGTTCTGCCCGGCCTGATTGAAGGTGTACAGGTGGATTCCGGGGGCGCCTTCGGCCAGGACCTCGCGGACCAGGGCCGAGCCGGCTTCGATTCCGATTTCGATGGCGGCTTCCGGGGTGGCCGCCTCCAACTGGGCCAGGAGCGACCGGTCCGGGGCGACTCCGCTCAACTCGGCCACCCGGCGCAGGCGGCGCGGGTTGGTGGGCGGCAGGATGCCCGGCAGGATCGGGATCCGCACCCCGGCCGCCCGGGCCTCCCGGGTGAAGCTGAGGTAGGTGTCGGCCTGGTAGAACAGCTGGGTGATCGCGAAGGAGGCGCCCGCCGCCTGTTTCAGCAGCAGCCGCTCCACCTCCTGCGTGGAGGTGGTGCCGGCCGCGGGGTTGCCCGCCGGGAAGGTGGCGACCGCGATGATCAGCGGCCGAATCAGGGCGCGAAGCCGATCGGCGTCGGAGTCCTCCGCCCGGGCCAGGTCCCGCTCGCGCAGGAGGGCGATCAGTTCCAGCGACGACTTGAGTTCGTCCGGCTCGCGCTGGCCGCTGACCGGCGGGTCGCCGCGCAAAGCCAGGAAGGAACGGACCCCGGAGGACAGGTACTGGTCGACCACCCGGGTGGTTTCGGCCCGGGACACGCCCACGCAGGTGAGGTGGGCGAGGGGGCGGACCGGGACGTCGTGCACGAGGCGGGCGGTGACGGCGTGGGCCGTGTCCCGGTTGTGTCCGCCGGCCCCGTAGGTGACCGAAAGGAAATCCGGGGAGGTGGCCAGCAGTTCCTGGACGGTGTCCCAAAACTTGATGGAACCGGCCGGGGTGCGCGGCGGCATGAGTTCAAACGACAGGGTAGGGGAAGACATGGGTATACTCCAGCTCGACAACTAGGGAAAGGCTTAGTTGGAGCTGCACATTCGAAGGCGCGCGCCACCGACAATGGAGGCGTTGGTCTTCGAAGTCATGCCTCTACTGTGCCCGAACCGGGCCGGGTCGCAAAGACTATTCCACTTATTGGACAGTGAGAGTGGCGAAGTAGTCTTCGGCGCTCTGGGGTCGGCGAATCATCCGGGCCTGCCCGTCGGCACCGAGCAGCACTTCCCCGCCCCGCAGCTTGCCGTTGTAGTTGTAACCCATCGAGTAGCCGTGTGCGCCCGCGTCGTGAATCAGGAGCACGTCTCCCGGCTCCACTTCGGGCAGCCACCGGTCAATCGCGAACTTGTCGTTGTTTTCGCACAGTGACCCGACCACGTCGACCGGGTGGTCGGCCGGCTGATCTTTGCCCACCACGGTGATGTGGTGGTAGGCGCCGTACATGGCTGGGCGCAGCAGGTCGGTAGCGGAGGCGTCCACCCCGACGTAGTACTTGTAGGAGTGCTTCAGGTGGCGAACCGTGGTCACCAGCGCCCCGGCCGGACCCACCAGGTACCGGCCCAACTCGGTGAAGATGGCCGGTTTCAGGCCCTGGAGGCGAGTCTCATACTCCCGCCGGACTGCGGCGCCGATCGCGGCCAGATCCAACGGCTGATCCTCGGGCCGGTACGGGATTCCGAGCCCGCCCGCAAAGTTCAGGAACTCCACTTCGATCCCGAGCCGATCCCGGATCTCCACCGCCAGGTCAAACAGTTCCCGCGCCAGCGCCGGGTAGTAGTCGTTGTTGAGCGAGTTGGAGGCGGCCATGCAGTGGACACCAAAGCGGGTGGCCCCCAGCTCCCGCAGTCGTTCAAAGGCGGTGAAGACCTGGTCCCGGCGCATGCCGAACTTGCTCTGGCCCGCCTCGCCCATGATCTGGTTGGCAGAGCCCACCTCCGTGGCCGGCGCGTACCGGCAGCAGATGACCTCGGGAATGCCGGCCGTTTGCGCCAGGAAATCGACCATCTCCAGCGAATCCAGGTTGATGATCGCCCCCAACTCGCGGGCCTGCACGAACTCTTCAGCCGGGGTGTTGTTCGAAGTGAACATGATGTCCATGTTTTGCGCCAGGGTCAGTTCGGTCCCCGAAGCGCAGTCGGCCCCGCACCCCTCCTGGCGCAAAATCTCCAAGACTGCCGGGTTGGGCAGGGCCTTGACGGCGAAATACTCCCGGAAGCCCTCATTCCAAGCAAATGCCTGCTTTAGCTCCCGGACCCGCTGACGGATGGTCGCCTCGTCATACAGGTAGAACGGCGTCTGGTACTGGCAGAGCACGTCCGCCACTTGCTGATCGGTGAAAGTCATCAGATTCCCTCCAGGAACAGGAGCGTGCGCAGCAGATCCAAGCCGGAGTCCAAGGCCGCCTCATCCAGGTCGAAACTGGAAGAGTGCAGGGCGGCTTCGTTCCCGGTCCCAACGAAGAAGAACACGCCGGGTACCTCGCGCTGATAGAAGGAGAAATCCTCCCCGGTCATCTGCGGGTCTTCGATCCGGTGGATCGGGGCCAGTTGCTCCACCCGGGCCAGCAGCGCCTCGTCGTTGATCACCGGCGGGTAGCCGGCGGTGACGTCCACCAGCACCTGACAGCCGGTTTCCGCCTCGACCGACCGGGCTTCAGACAGGAGGATGGTGCGCAACTGTTCAAACGTCTGGTCGGAAAAGGAGCGCATGGTCCCTTCCAGGTGGGCGGTTCCCGCCACCGCGTTGCGGACGGTCCCCCCGTAGCCGTAGCCAAACGAAAGCAGGCGATGGCCCGGGACCTGCTGCACCTGGGCCTCCACCCGGGTGAGCAGGTGGGCGGCCGCCATCAGGGCGTCCCGCCCCTGGTCGGCCTTGGCAATGTGGACGCTGTGACCGATGACGTCGACGGTGATCTCAGAGGAGCGGGCCATCAGCGGACCCGGCCGAGAGGCAATGGTTCCGGCCGGCAACCCGGGCCACATGTGCAGGCCAAACACCGCCCGAACCCCGTACTGCTGGAAAATGCCGGAGCGGCAGATGCCCTCAGCCCCGCCGATGGTTTCCTCTGCCGGCTGGAAAATGGCCAGCACGTTGTGGGGCAGCTGGTCCAGATGCTCACCGACAAAGTCGCACAGTCCCAGCAGCATGGCCATGTGGGCATCGTGCCCGCAGGCGTGCATTTTGCCCTCGTGCTCAGAGCGGTACTCGCGATCAGGATCCTCGGTCACCGGAAGGGCATCCATGTCGGCCCGGAACGCGATCGTGTCCGGCGCGCCCGCGTCGAAGTAGATGCAAAGGCTGGAGGGGGCCGGCTCAATCACGGTGCCGGGCAACTTAGCCAGAGCCTTCCGCAGGTAGGCCAGGGTTTGAGGCAGGTCAAAATCCAGTTCGGGGATGCGATGTAGATCCCGGCGATAGTCCCTAATTGACACCTGCCCACCTCCGCGGTTGATTCGATATCGCCATCGTATGGGACCCCTCCGTCAAGTGCTATCCGGTTCCGACGATCGAACCGTGCTGTCAGAGGGCGCGGACCTGGGCGATACTGGGGGAAACAGGAATGGAGAAGAGCACATGAGAGTACTCCTGAGCGGATACGGGCGGATGGGCAAAATGCTCCATCAGCTGATCGATGAAGCTGACGATCTGGAACTGGCCGGTGTGATCGACGTCGACAACGTGGCTGAGCTGGCCCAGTGTGACTTTGGCGCCGACGTGGTCATCGACTTCTCCAGCCCCACCATTTTCCCCGAGCTCAGCTCCTACGTCCTGCGGACGAAGACGCCGCTGGTGTGCGGGGCCACCGGGTATGAGGAGCAGGGTCAGGCGGTCAAGTCCCTGGGGGATCAGATCCCGGTCATCTACACGGAGAACTACTCGGTCGGGGTCAACGTCATGGCTCAGGTCGTGGGGGAACTGAACCGACTGCTGGCCGGCTTTGACATCGAGCTGGTGGAAACCCACCACCGCTACAAGAAGGACGCTCCCAGTGGCACCGCGCAACTGCTGCTGCGGCAACTGGGTGAGCACCACCTCGTCTACGGCCGAAGCCCGGCCGACGGCGAACGCCAACCCGGCGACATCGGCGTTCACTCGCTGCGCGGAGGCACCGTCCCCGGGGAGCATTCGGTGATCTTCTACGGGGAAGACGAGACCGTCGAGCTGACCCACCGGGCGTTCTCACGCCAGATTTTTGCCCAGGGAGCCCTGACCGCGGCTCGGCGCCTAGTTGGGTCCGAGCCGGGCAGTTACACTTTCGCTCAGTTGCTTAGCAAAGGACAGGATGCATGAAAAAGACCGCCGAAGAGATCATCGAGTACATTTCGACCGCCAAGAAAGTCACCCCGGTCAAGCTGTACCTGAAGACCCGGACCCCGATTGATTTTTCCGCGGCCCCCTCGGCCCTGGTGCTGGGGGAAACCGACGCGATTGTGCTGGGCGATTGGGCCGAACTTCAACCCATTTTGGCGGCCAACCAGAGCGAGATTATCGACGTTGAGATTGAGAATCGGGCCCGCAACTCGGCCATTCCCCTCCTGGACCTCAAAGAGATCGAAGCCCGAATTGAGCCCGGCGCGATCATCCGCGACGAGGTGGTAATCGGGAAGAACGCGGTCATCATGATGGGGGCCCTCATCAACATTGGGGCCGAAATTGGCGAGGGCACCATGATCGACATGGGGGTGGTCCTGGGGGGCCGCGCCATCGTCGGGAAGAACTGTCACATCGGTGCCGGTGCGGTGCTGGCCGGGGTAATTGAGCCCGCCTCCGCGACGCCGGTGGTGGTGGAAGACAACGTCGTCGTCGGTGCGAACGCCGTGGTGCTCGAAGGGTGCCGGGTGGGCCAGGGCGCCGTGGTGGCTGCCGGCGCGGTCGTCGTCCAGGATGTCCCCGCCGGGGCAGTCGTGGCGGGAACGCCGGCCAAAGTCATCAAGATGAAGGACGAGAAGACCACTCAGAAGACGGCGCTGCAGGCTTCCCTGCGCAACATCTAGCGCTGGCCAAGCAGCAGCTGCGGCAAACTCACCCCGCGCACCCCGGCCAACTGTTCGGCCTGGGTGCGACACGAGTACCCGTCCGCCAGGAACACGGCCCCGGCCGCGTCCGGGTCCTGCAGGGCCGGCAGCAGGGCGTTTTGGGCGACCGCGACCGACACCTCGTAGTGGCCTCGCTCCATCCCGAAGTTACCGGCCAGGCCGCAGCATCCCTCCAACTGGGTGACCTCTGCCCCCAGCCGCTGGAGCAGGGCCGCGTCCGCCTCGAAACCCATCACCGCGTGCTGGTGGCAGTGCGGCTGCGCAATCACGCGCACACCGGCCAGTGACTGCGGGGGCTCCCAGTCCGGTCCCGGTCCCAGCACCGGATCGGTCAGCAGTTCGGCCAGCGTCCGAACGGAGGCCGCGACCGCTTGGGCGCGCGGATCGTCCGGCAGCAGGTCGAGCAGGTCGTCGCGCAGCACCGCGGTGCAGGAGGGCTCGATCCCGACAATGGGCACGCCCTGCTGGGCGGCGGGGCTCAGCACGTCCAGCAGCTGACTGAGCCGCTTCTTGGCTCCGTCCAACTGGCCGGTGGAAATCCAGGTCAAACCGCAACAGGCCTGCTGGGAGGGGATCCGGACCTGGTAGCCCGCCCCCTGCAGCAGCTCCACCATCGCCTGGGCCCCGCTCGGATCCAGGTTTTCTGAGAACGAGTCGGCCCACAGCAGCACATCGCGGCCCACGGTGGGTTGGCGGCGTCGTTTGAACCAGCGGCTAAACCGGGTGGTGGCAAAGCCGGTCATCTGGCGGCGCTGATCGATCCCCGCCACCGCGAACACCGCGCGCCGCAGGGGAGTGATCGCCAGCGCGCTGTTGGCCAGCGCCGCCACCGGCGGGAACGCGGAGACGAGGCGAGCCCAGCGGGGCAGCCACCCGAGCGCGTAGTGGTTCATCGGCCGGAGCTTACCCCGGTAGCGCTGGTAGGTGGCCTCAGACTTGTAGCGGGCAATGTCCACCCCGGCGGGGCAGTCGCGCCCGCAGGCCTTGCAGCTGAGGCAATAGTCGAGGGACTCGGCCAGTTCCGGGGCATCCCACCCGGCAACCATGGTGCCGTTGGCTACCTCTTGCAGCATCCGGGCGCGGGCGCGGGTCACGTCCTTTTCGTCCCGGGTGGCGCGGTAGCTTGGGCACATGAACCCGCCCGAGGTGGAGCGGCACTTGCCCACCCCGACGCAGCGGTGGACCGCCTTGGTGAAGTCGCCGCCGTCCTCCCGGAAGGCAAACCCGTTGGTGGCCAACGGGTGGGCTTGGGGCCGCCGAAGGTTCGCCGTCGGAGGTTCCGGGTTGACCACCACGCCCGGGTTGAGCAGATCCTGCGGGTCAAACAGGCCCTTGAACTGGGCGAAGAGGGCCAGCACCTCGTCTGAGTACATGTGCCGCAACAAGCTGGAGCGGGCCCGCCCATCCCCGTGCTCACCCGAGGTGGAGCCGCCGAACTTGGCGACCAGCGTGGCCGCCTCCTCCAAGAAAGTGCCAAAAGCCGGAACGTCGTCGGGATCGGATAGCGGCCAGTCAACCCGGATGTGAATGCAGCCGTCGCCAAAGTGGCCGTAGGGCAACCCGGTCAGCCCGTGGCGCTCCATCAGCTGCTCAAACTCGGTTAGGTAGTCGGCCAGGGCGGCCGGGGGAACAGCGGCATCCTCCCAGCCGGGCCAGGTGGGCACACCCGCCGGGGTTCGACCAGCCAGCCCAACCCCGTCCGCGCGAATACTCCAGAGGGCCGCTGCCTGCCCCGGGTCGGTGACCACCAGTGAGTCCTCAGCCCCGGCCCGCTCAATCAGTTCCCGAGCCCGCTGCTCCGCCTCGGCCGCCGTCTCCCCGGCCACCTCGCAAAAGAGCCAACCCTGGCCGCCCGGCAGCTGCGGAACCGAGCCTTTGGCCGCTCGCACCACCTCGACCAGACGCGAGTCCATCCCCTCAATGGCTTGCGGCCGTAGGGGGAGCAGGGTGGGGACGGCCCGGGCAGCCTCGATCATGTTGGGGTAGCCGAGAACGACCAGCAGGGGAGCGGGCGGCAGTGGGTGCAACTGCACGGTGGCTTCGAGGACCGACACGCAGGTGCCCTCGGTGCCCACCAGGGCCCGCGCGAGGGAACTGCCCTTTTCCGGCAGCAGGTGCTCCAGCGAGTAGCCCGACACCTGGCGGGTGAACCGGCCAAGTTCCCGCCGGATCGGGGCCAGATTTCGCCCGACCAACTCGGCCAAGCCCGGAACCACGTCCAGGTCGGTGCCCGCCTCGAACCGGTGTCCCTGCCCGTCGACCACGTCCAGAGAGACCACGTTGTCGGCCGTGCGCCCGTAGGCGAGCGCGTGGGGTCCACAGGCGTTGTTGCCAATCATTCCGCCAAAGGTGGCTCGGTTCTTAGTGGAGGGGTCCGGCCCGAACCAGAGGCCGTAGGGGCGGGCGGCCGCCTGCAGGTCGGTCATGACCACCCCGGGTTGGACCCGAGCGGTCCGGGCCTCCGGGTCGATGGAAATAATCCGGTTCAGGTGGCGCGAATAGTCGATGATGATCCCACCGCCGACCGCGTTGCCGGCGCAGGAGGTGCCCGCCCCGCGCGAGGTGATGGGCACCTCGTACTCGCGGGCGATCCGGTGGATGGCCAGCACCTCTTCAGTGGAACGGGGGAAGACCACGGCGCTGGGAACCACTCGGTAGTTGGAGGCGTCGGAGGAATACTCGGCGCGCCGACGCGAAGACGTGTCGGTCTCAGTCACTGCCTGCAGGGCGGCTACGTAGGAAGTCACACTGCTAGTGTTCCACGTCGGGCCGGGTTTCCTCACGCTCGAACCAACCTTCGAGCAGTTACCCTGGAGGCATGCCGAAGATTGCTGAACTTGATGTGTACCCCCTCTGCCTGGGAACCAACACCTTCGGGTGGACGTCGACGCGGGCCGAAGCGTTCGCGGTGCTGGACGAGTACACCGCCGCCGGAGGGAACTTCCTGGACACTGCCGACGCCTACGTCCGGTGGGCGGGACAGGGCGGCGAGTCTGAAGAGATCATCGGTCAGTGGCTGCGGGAAAGTGGCCGCCGGGCCGAGGTGGTGCTGGCGACCAAAGTGGGAAAACTGCCCCCGCACGACGGCCTTTCAGCCGAGGCAGTGTCGGCCGCGGTGGACGCTTCGCTGCAACGCCTCGGGGTGGAGCAAATCGACCTGCTGTACGCCCACTACTACGACCCGGAGCACCCGACCGACCCGGCCATTTTCGACCGGCTGATCCGGGACGGAAAAATCCGTACCTACGGCCTGTCCAACCATTCGCCCGCCCAGGTGCGCGAAGTGCTGGAGGCCGCTGATCGGGCGGGAGTGGCCCGGCCGGTTGCCCTGCAGCCGCACTACAACCTGCTGCTGCGCGGCGAGTACGAAGGTGACCTGCAGGACTTGACGGTGGCGGAAGACCTGGCGGTGATGCCGTACTACAGTTTGGCGGCCGGTCTGCTGACCGGGAAGTACGACCTGAGTGCGCCGCTGGCGGGGGCGCGGGCCCAGATGGCGGGGAGCTACCTGAATGAGCGGACCCCCGCAATTATCGACGCGGTCAGCGGGGTGGCGCAGGAACATAACGTGGAGCCGGCTGCGGTCGCCATCGCCTGGCTTCTTTCGCAGCGGGGCATCACCGCGCCGATTGCGTCTGCCCGCACGCCGGAGCAGCTGTTCCCCCTGTTCGAGGGCGTTTCGATTGTTCTGTCCGAGGAGGAGCTGGCTCAGCTGGAGCAGGCCAGCGCTTGACCCGGTTGGGTTAGGGGCCTGCGAGCCGGTTTGGGGCCTGTTGGGCCTGTTGGGCTCGGGTTTGCCAGTGTTTGGGGTGGTTTGCCAGCATTCACCCCGCCCACGCCGCCAACCGCCAACCCCAACCCCCGCCAACCCCACGCACACCCAACCCCCGCGCACCTGTGCAATTCAAGCTTTCCCGCATAATCTGGCGCGTGGCGGCTCGAAACTGCAGTCCCCAGACATTAAGATTGATTGATACTTCACTGGCCGGGGACGGCTGGGAAGAGCGACGATCAGAAGGAGTTACGATGGAGAACCCCATTCGCACGGTGGCAATTATTGGGGGCCATGGGAAGATTGCGCAGCTGTTGACCCGGCTGCTGGTTTCCCGCGGTGACCGAGTGCTCTCCGTGGTCCGCAATCAGGCTTATTTCGATGAGCTAGCGTCGCTGGGAGCAGAACCGATTATCGCCGACATTGAGGCGATGGACGCTCGGGATTTGGCTCCGGCTTTGACGGAATGCGATGCGGTGGTGTTTGCTGCCGGGGCGGGACCGGGCTCGGGAGTCCGCCGCAAGCGCACAGTGGACTACGGTGGCTCGATCCTGTCCCAGCAGGCTGCCCTTGAAGCTAACGCTCAACGGTTCATCCAGATTTCGGCGCTGAGTGTCTACCGTCCGGTTGACCCCAACGCCGACGAGGTGTGGCAGGCCTACGTTCGCGCCAAGGAAGACGCGGATAAGCGACTGCGCCGGACCACCCTGGACTGGACGATCCTCCGCCCGGGCACCCTCACCGACGATCCTGCCACCGGAATGATCCGCGCGGCCAAGCGCCTCCCGCATCAGGAAACAATTGAGGCCAGCATCAGCCGGGCCGACGTGGCGCAGGTGGTCGCCGACTGCCTGTCGCTACCCGAGACCATTAGGTGCGAGATTGACTTGGTTAGCGGCCAGACCCCAATTCGGGAGGCGCTGATCCAGGCCTCGAACGAGTGACGGTGAGGTAGGGGCTTTCCGGCCCGGCGACAGATGAGTTCCTTTTATTTCCCGTTCCTTGACGTGCTCCTCCTGCTGATCGTGGCGGTGGTGCTCACCGTGAGGGACCCGCGCCGAATCAAGTGCGCCATCATTTGGGGCGTGACGGTGAACTACGCGCTGTTCTCGCTGGTCATGAACCTGGGTGACTATTTGGCCCGGCGGACGGACGAGGCGGCCGGATGGTTGCTGGTGGGCATGTTCTCCGGTCTGCTGCTGGCCATCGTGGTGCTGGCGGTGATCCTGCTCAGTTTCGGGGTCCGTCTCATCCGTCGAGAGTCGTTTTCGCTGGCTCACTCGCTGGCGCTGCTGCTGGGCGCCGGCATCCTCGCGTACCTGGCGGCAGCGGTCGGGTCGGCTGCCGTTGGGGCCATCTCGCTGCTGATGCTCCTCCTGCTGCTGGGGATCCCGCTCGGCTACCTTTCCTTTGTCCTGATCTCCTACCTCATTTATTCGCGCCTTTACGCTCGCTGGGTGCGTCGCTTTGCCGGGCGGGCCAACGCCATCGTGGTCCTGGGGTCGGGATTGCAGGGTGACCAGCTGACACCGCTGTTGAAGGCCCGGTTGAACGAGGCGGTGACGCGCTTTCGGCAGGCCGAGCGGGCTGGCCGCCGCCCGGTCCTGGTGGCCTCGGGTGGGCAGGGCCCCGGGGAGACCATCCCCGAAGGCGTGGCCATGGCTCGGTACTTGCACGAGGCGGGGGTGGAACCGGTTCGGGTGGAGGACCGCTCCACCACCACCGAGGAGAACCTGCGGTTCAGCTGGCAGCTGCTCGGGGGTCCGGCCGCCCCCACGCCCTGGTTGGCGGTTTCCTCCGACTACCACGCGTTCCGCGCCGCCCTGCTGCTGCGCGAGCTGGGAATCCCCGGTCACGCGCTGGGGGCGCCGACCCCGAACTACTTCTGGGCCAGCGCCATCCTGCGCGAGTTTGTGGCGATTTTGCGCCTGCACCTGAAGCTGAACGTGGCGGTTCTGCTGGTGCTGTCCCTGCCGGCACTGGTCACCGCCATTATGCTGGCGGTTTCCCTGGTCTAGGGCTAGCTGTTGGGGTGCAGCAGGGTTTCGAAGTCCACGAAGCCGGGAAAGGCCGAGGTGGCCGACGAGGCGGGGTCGGGCTCGTCCTCGACGGGGACCGCGGGTTGGGTCGGCTCGGTCAGTCGGGCGTAGGCCCAGACGTCGCGGGCGGCCCGCTTGATCCGCCGTTCGAGGGATTCTTCCAGCCCGACCTCTACCTCATAGCCGGGGTCGCCCCAGTCCTGCGTGGCCGCGTAGAGCGCGGTCGGCAGGGCGATCATCCCCAGGTAGGCAAAGAGCGGGCGGAGGGTGTGGTCAATCATCAGCCCGTGGCGGCCGGTGCCGCCGGTGGCGCAGAGCAAGACCGGCTTGCCGCGCAGTTCCCCCTCGGGCAGCAGATCCCAGAACAGTTTGAACAGTCCGGAGTAGGCCGCCTGGTAGGTGGGGGTGACCGCCACGATCAGGTCCGCTTGGCCCAGCTGTGCGTACGCTTCCCGGACGGCCTGGGTGGGCACGTGGGTATAGAGGTAGTCCAGCAGGGCGTGGCCCAGACTCCGCAGGTCGACCCAGTTGGCCTCCACCGGGTCGGAGCCAGCGGGCTGCTCGGCTTCGATCACCTGGAGGACGCGGCGGGCCAGGGCGGTGCCACTGGAGCTTTCCGACAGGGATGCGTTGACCACGACCACGCGCACGTTAGCGACCCTCCGCCTGGTTGAGCAGCTGCTGGGCGTGCTCGACGCTCAGGGCCAGGGTAGGTTGCTGCTCGTAGAACGAAGCCCCCGTGACCGTGTCGTGCAGCGGGGCCGCCTGCTCGTCCGAGTCGGACTTGGGTGCGGCCGTGACCGCGGAGTGGGCGGGCGGATCCGAGGGGGTGCCCGGCGCGCGCAGACGCTCAAACTCGGAGCGCAAGACGGGGAGCACCTGCTCGCCCAGAATGTCGATCTGCTCCAACACAACCTTCTCGGGCAGCCCGGCGTGGTCGACCAGGAACATCTGGCGCTGGTAGTCGCCAACGTAGTCGCGGAAGCCGAGGGTCCGGTCGATCACCTGCTGCGGGGAGCCAACCGTGAGCGGAGTATCGCGCATAAAGTCTTCCAGGGAGGGTCCGCCTCCGTAGACCGGGGCGTGATCGAAGTAGGGACGGAACTCGTCAATCGCATCTTGCGAATTGGGTCGCATGAAGATTTGCCCGCCAATTCCAACAATCGCCTGTTCAGGCGTGCCATGACCATAGTGGGCGAATCGTTCGCGGTAGAGAGCCACCATCTGCTGGGTGTGCTCCGGGGGCCAGAAGATGTGATTGTGGAAGAAGCCGTCACCGTAATAAGCGGCCTGCTCGGCAATCTCAGGTGAGCGAATAGAACCGTGCCAGACAAACGGGGGTTGACCGTTCAGTGGGCGTGGGGTAGAGGTGAAGCCGCGGAGCGGCGTGCGGTAGCGTCCCTCCCAGTTAACCACGTCATTTTCCCAGAGCTCGCGCAGCAGCCCGTAATTCTCAATGGCCAGGGGAATACCCGCCCGAATGTCTTTCCCAAACCAGGGGTAGACCGGACCGGTATTGCCGCGCCCCAACATCAGGTCCATCCGGCCCCCGACCAGGTGCTGCAACATTGCGTAGTCCTCCGCAATTTTCACCGGATCGTTGGTGGTGATGAGCGTGGTGGCGGTCGACAGGTGCAGCTTCGTGGTCTTCGCGCCGATGTATGCCAGCGTGGTGGTCGGTGACGAACTAAAGAAAGGTGGATTGTGGTGTTCCCCCAACGCAAAAACGTCAAGGCCAGCTTGCTCTGCGTGTAGCGCAATCCGAATTATGCTTTGGAGGCGAGCCTCCTCCGTTGGGGCGCGTCCGGTGTGTGGATCCGGGGTGATATCTGAAACTGTGAAGATGCCGAATTGCATGTTGACTCCGTTTTTCCAAGTCAGGACTAGCCTTTGTGTCCCGACCTCCTGCTCGCATTATGGCACCAGGGTCCGGCACAGCGCTGTGCCTCCAGTCACGTTACTCTGCCAGAGTAATCGCCGTGCACATAAGTGCTTTCCCGGTGGTCCGATGATTCAAATTGGCTTTGACCGGCAGTTATGTCTCATGAGCGGGGGCTCATTATTGAAGATTCGGTCGTGAATAATAGAAACGGGCGCCAACGTCTAGAAGCGGTCGGCCAAAAGGCATATGCTATGGGGCAGGCAGTAAAAGCTGAGAGACCACCACCGAAGAGGAGACCGCCGTGGCAACACAGGCAAAATACATTCTGATTGACGATATCGATGGCTCGAACGCGAAAGACACCGTGTCGTTCGCGGTCGGTCGCACTCATTACGAAATCGACCTAAACCTGCAGCACCTGGACGAATTCAACCAGGACATGAATAAGTGGGTTAAGTATGCTCGCAAGGTGCCGGCTCGCCGTCAGGGCCGCACGGTCCGCACCGCGGCCCCCGTGGGGGATGCCGCTCAGATCCGCACCTGGGCGAAAGAGCGCGGGATTGTTCTGGCTCAGCGCGGCCGGATTCCCAGCTCGGTTCGTGAGCAGTACCTGACCGAGACGGAAGGCAAGTAGTCTGCCGATCCAACTCTTGGGCGGGGTGGTCGGGTCCAATTGGGCCGGACCGCCCCGCTTTTTCCTGCTCGGTGTGCGTCGGGTCTTAGTTCCTGTCCTGGTTGGCCCAGGGATGGCACAATAGAGACCATGACTTACACGCTTGTACTGCTTCGCCACGGCGAAAGCGAATGGAATGCCAAGAACCTCTTCACCGGTTGGGTCGACGTCCCGCTGTCGGCCAAGGGGGAAGAGGAAGCCAAGCACGGCGGCGTCCTGCTGAAAGAGCAGGGGATTTTGCCCGACCTGCTGTTCACCTCCCTCCTGCGCCGGGCCATCACTACGGCGAACCTGGCTCTGAACGAGGCGGATCGCCACTGGATTCCGGTGGAACGCAACTGGCGGCTGAACGAACGGCACTACGGTGCGCTGCAGGGCCTGGACAAGAAAGCCACCCGGGACAAGTACGGTGATGAGCAGTTCATGCTTTGGCGCCGGTCCTACGACACCCCGCCCCCCGCGATTGAACCGGGTTCGGAGTTCGCTCAGGACGGCGACCCGCGCTACGCGGGTGAGCCGATTCCGCACACCGAGTGCCTGAAGGACGTCCTCGAGCGGCTGCTTCCCTACTGGAACGGCACCATCGTCCCGGCCCTCCAGACCGGCAAGACCGTGATGGTGGCGGCGCACGGCAACTCGCTGCGCGCCATCGTCAAGCACCTGGACGAGATTTCGGACGACGACATCGCCGGCGTGAACATCCCGACCGGGATTCCGCTGCTGTACGAACTGGATGAGCAAACCCTCAAGCCCGTGACCAAGGGCGGCCGGTACCTGGATCCGGACGCGCAGGCCAAGATCGATGCGGTGGCGAACCAGGGCAAGTAGTCCTTTCGCTTAGCGCTGACCCCGCCCTCACCAAAGAGGGCGGGGTTTTCGGCGCTATTCCTGGTAGAATGGGTTGGGATTACTAGAGAGCTAGCACATTTGGGAGCGCATTTTCATGACGTTTAAGGTCGGTGAGACCGTCGTTTACCCTCATCACGGCGCCGCCACGATTGAGGAAATCATTACCCGGGAACTCAACGGGGAACCTACCACCTACCTGGTGTTGCGCATTCACCAACCCGAGCAGCAGGACAAGCAAAAGGAACTGATCATCCAGGTGCCCGCCGACAAGGTGGACGAAGTGGGCGTGCGCGACGTGGTCGACGACAAAGGGGTGGAAGAGGTCCTCGACGTGCTGCGCGCCAAGGACGTGGAAGAGCCCTCCAACTGGTCTCGTCGCTACAAGGCCAACCAGGAAAAAATCACCTCCGGCGACATCGTGCGGGTGTCCGAAGTGGTTCGTGACCTGTCCCGGCGTGACGCCGACAAGGGGCTGTCGACCGGTGAGAAGCGGATGCTGACCACGGCCCGCCAGATTCTGATTTCCGAGCTGGCCCTGGCCCGCGACATTGACGAAGAGAAGGCCGGCGAACGCCTGGACGAAGTCCTTTCCGAGGCGGGCCCGGACGAAGCCGCGGAGTAGCAGCGTTGGCTTCCCCTAGCGCCGTCGTGGTGCTGACGGCGGCCGGGACCGGCACTCGGCTGGGAGCCGACGTGCCCAAGGCGCTCGTCCAGTTGGGCGAGCATTCCCTCCTGGCCTGGTCTTTGCGCGGCCTGGCCCAAACCGAGGCGGTCGCCGCGGTGGCGATTACCGCTCCGGCCGACGCGTTGGACCAGTTCTGGCAAGAGATCGGCCGCTACACTTTCCCGTTCCCCATCACCGTGGTTCCCGGCGGCAACGCCCGCCAAGAGTCCGTGGCTTGCGGCCTGGATGCGCTGTCACAGCTGACCGCGCAGGAGGGCCTCACCCCCAGTTGGACCACCCCCACCCTCGTCCATGATGCCGCCCGCGCGCTGACGCCACCCGAAATGATCGGTCGCCTGATCCGGCTGGTGGGTGACGGCACCCCGGCGGTGATCCCCGGCCTCCCGGTCACCGACACCATTAAGGAGGTGTCCGGCGAGGACCAGGAGCTCTCCCCGGTCCGGGCGACTCCCCCTCGGGCGCGGCTCCGTTCCATCCAGACTCCGCAGGCTTTTTTCTGGGGGGTGCTGCTGGCAGCTCACGAGCGGGCTCGGGCACTGGCGGACGACGAGGCGACCGCCGCCACCGACGACGCGGCGCTGGTCGAGGCGGAAGGGGGCCAGGTTTGGGTCACCCCGGGCCACCCGCACGCCCTGAAAATCACGACCAAAAAGGATCTGGAAACGGCCGAGCGGATGATCCTCGGGCTAGACTTCTAGCAAGTTGTCTAGGTCCCATCAACCATCAATCACGCCTGGACGCAATGGAAAGGTCCATTATGAGTTCAGTTGCCGAATCAGGTGCGTCCCCGAAAATCCCTGCCCATAAGGTCTGGTCCTGGGCGGCTTGGGACTGGGGTTCAGCTGCGTTCAACGCGGTGGCCACCTCGTTTGTCTTCTCCGTTTACCTGACCACCGACGGTCTGTTTGCCTCTTCCGCCACCGCCAACCAGTACCTGTCGATCGGGATGACCGTGGCCGGGCTGGTGGTGGCCCTCCTGGCTCCAATTGCCGGACGCCGGGCCGACCGGGCTGGGCGCGGCCTGCTTTCGGTCGGGGCCTTCACCTTCCTGGTGGTGGCCTGCCTGGCGGCCATGTACTTCGTCGCCCCCAACTCCGGCCCCTCCCCGCAGGCGATGCTGATTCTGGGGGTGGCCCTGCTCGGGCTGGGCAACATTTTCTTCGAGTTCGCTTCCGTCAACTACAACGCGATGCTGAACTACGTTTCCACCCCCGCCGACCGGGGACAAGTCTCCGGCCTCGGCTGGGGTTCGGGCTACCTCGGCGGGATTGTCCTGCTACTGATCCTCTACTTCGGGTTCATCAACCCGGAGGTGGGCCTGTTCGGCGTCACCGGGGAAAACGGGTTGGACGTGCGGGTGGCGATGCTGTTCGCCGCGCTCTGGATGGCGCTCTCGGCGCTACCGGTCCTGCTCAACCCGCCCCCGGGCTACGCCAAAGCCAAAGGACACGGGCAGGCCGGCTCGCTGGCCGAAAACTACCGGGCCCTGTTCCGCCTGGTCGTCTCCCTGGCCAAGGACTCACCCGACACCCTGAAGTTCCTCATCGCCTCGGCCGTCTTCCGCGACGGATTGGCGGGCGTCTTCACTTTCGGCGGGGTGATTGCCGGGGCTGTCTTTGGCTTCTCCGCCTCCCAGGTGATCATCTTCGCCATCGCCGCCAACGTGGTCGCCGGGGTCTCCACCGTGCTGGTGGGGCGCCTGGACGACCTGTGGGGGCCCAAACGGGTCATCGTCTTCTCGCTGGTGGCGATGGTATTTGCCGCCACCGGAGTCTTCATCTTCCACGACCTGGGCCCAATGGTCTTTTGGATTCTGGGCCTCCTGCTGACCATCTTTGTCGGTCCGGCGCAGTCGGCTTCGCGCTCAATGCTGGCGCGGATGATCCCGGCCGGGCGCGAGGGGGAAGTGTTCGGCCTCTACGCCACCACCGGGCGGGCCGTGTCCTTCCTGGCTCCCCTCCTGTACGGGGTGGCGATCTCGCTCGGGAACCGAATCACGGGTGGGGACGGTACCCCGTTCGGGATCCTCGGCGTGGTCGTGGTGCTGCTGGTGGGGCTGCTGCTGATCCTGCCGGTGCGCGAGGGGGCCAAGATCTCTGTCGCCCACCTGGAGAGCTAGCGCGAAACCAGGGCGGTGGCCAGGGCGGCCAGCCCCTCGGTCCGACCCAGAAAGCCGAGGTGATCGGTGGTGGTGGCGCCCAGGGAGACGTCCGCTCCACCGAGGGCCGCGGACAGGGCGGCGGCCGCCTCGTCCTTTCGGGCTGCCAGTCGGGGCCGGTTGCCCACCACCTGAATGCTGACGTTCTCAACGGCCCACCCAGCTTCGGTCAGCCGGCTCAGCACCTCACCCAGCAGGGTCGCCCCGGCGGCGCCCGCCCACCGCGGATCGTCGGTGCCAAACACGGAGCCCAAGTCGCCGAGGTTGGCGGCGGCCAGCAGGGCGTCGCAGGCCGCGTGGGCGGCCACATCCCCGTCGGAGTGTCCCTCTAGTTCCAGCTCTTCGGGCCAGTCCAAACAGGCCAGGTGCAGCGTGCCTTTCCGCCCGGAAAATGCGTGGACGTCGACTCCCTGCCCCACTCGAAACGTTGCGCTCATGACCTCAGGGTAGCCGGGCTCCGAGTTGTCGCCAAGAATTCCCCGCCCCGGGCGGGGCCGCGCGCATCCCCCCGGTACTATGGAACCCATGAAGCTGCGCCTCTACGACACGAAGTCCCGCACCGTGCAGGTGCTGGAGCCCGTTCATCCGGGTCGGGTGGGCATTTACCTGTGCGGCCCGACCGTGCAGGGGTCCCCGCACATCGGACACTTGCGGGCCGCGGTGGCGTTCGACGTCCTGATCCGGTGGCTCGGTCGGCTGGGCCTGTCGGTGACCTACATTCGCAACATCACCGATATTGACGACAAGATCTTGACCAAGGCTCGGGAGGCCGGCGAACCCTGGTGGCAGTTGGCCGCCCGCTATGAGCGTGAGTTCGAGGCGGCCTATCGCCAGCTGGGTCTGATTTCCCCCACTTTTGAGCCGCGCGCCACCGGACACATCACCGACCAGGTGCAGCTGATTCAGCGGCTGCTGGACCGGGGGCACGCCTACGCCGATGCCGCCGGCAACGTCTTCTTCGACGTGCATTCGCAGCCCGACTACGGCTCGCTGACAAACCAGCAGCTCGGGGACCTGCTGACGACCGAGGACCCGGCGCAGGAGGACGAGGCGAACCGGGGAGCCAAGCGCGATCCGCGCGACTTCGCCCTCTGGAAGGCAGCCAAGCCGGAAGAGCCGGAAACGGCGTCCTGGCCGGCGCCCTGGGGTCGGGGCCGTCCCGGGTGGCACCTGGAATGCTCGGCCATGTCCCACCGCTACCTGGGTGAAACCTTCGACATTCACGGAGGTGGGTTGGACCTGCGGTTCCCCCACCATGAGAACGAGCAGGCCCAGTCCCACGCCGCCGGGTGGGAGTTTGCGCGCCTGTGGCTGCACAATGCCTGGGTGACCCAGGCGGGCGACAAGATGTCGAAATCTTTGGGGAACACGCTGGCGCTGGACGCCCTGTTGGAGCAGTACCCCGCCTCTGTCATCCGGCTGGCGCTCGGCACGGTTCACTACCGGTCGATGATCGAGTGGGGGGATGAGACCCTGGCGCGGGCCGAGGGCACCTGGGATCGCCTGGCCGGGTTTGTTGCCGACGCGACCGCGCGGGTGGGGGACCCCGGCCCGGTGGACCTGCCGGCCGACCGGCTTCCGACCGGCTTCGTCGAGGCGATGAACGACGACCTGAACGTCGCGGGGGCGCTGGCGGTCATCTACGAGCACCTGAAACTGGGTCGGCGCGCCCTCAGCGCCGGCCAGGACGAGGCGGTGCGGACCGAGCTGCAGCTGGTGCGATCGATGCTGGATGTGCTGGGGATTGACCCGGGCTCCAGCCACTGGGCGCGTCCGGACGGGACCGACCCGGCTGGGGAAGCGCAGTATCGGGCGTTGGACTCGCTGGTTTCCACCCTGGTGGAGCAGCGCAACCGGGCGCGAAGTGAGAAGGACTGGGCCGCGGCCGATCGGATTCGCGATCAGCTGACCGAGGCCGGAATTGTCGTGGAAGATGGGGCTGACGGCTCCGTATGGAAGGTGCGAGTGTGAGCAAAGGTAACCAGGGGCGCCGCGGGGCCCAGCGAAAAGCAGAAAAGGGGCCGGTGATTGGCTCCGGGGGCAAGCACAAGCGCGCGCTGTCGGGTAAGGGGCCGACCCCGAAGGCGGAGGACCGCACCTACCATGCGGCCCACAAGCGGAAGCTGGAAAAGGAACGGGAAAAAGAGGTGGCGCAGGCGCGAGCCCAGGCGCAGAACCGAACCCGGGTTCGCCTCCAGCCGGGGACCGAACTGGTCGTTGGCCGCAACGCCGTCATCGAGGTGGCCGAGGCGGGGATCCAGATTCACCGGATTTTCGTCTCCTCCGACCCCGGGGATGGGCGGATGCGCGACGTCACCACGGCCCTGGCCAACTCGGGCGCGCCCTTCATCGAGGTGACCCGCCGGGATCTGGACATCGCCTCGGGCGGAGCCACCCACCAGGGGATCGGCGTGGAAGTGGCCGAATACGAGTACTGGGACCTGGACGAGCTGCTGGTCCGGGCGCTGGAGAAGCCGTCCGGGAACCCGGGTCTGCTGGTGGCACTCGATCACGTCACCGATCCGCACAACCTGGGGGCGGTCCTGCGTTCGGGCGCGGCCTTCGGGGTGGACGGGGTCGTCATTCCGCAGCGACGTTCGGCCGGAGTCAGCGTCACCACCTGGAAGGTGTCGGCGGGGGCGGCGGCCAAGGTGCCGACCGCTCGGGTCAGTAACCTGGTGCAGGCGCTCAAACGCTGCCAGGATGCCGGCTTCTTCGTGGTCGGCCTGGAGGGCGCGGCGGGACCGACCATTCGCGGGCTGGAACTGGCCGACGTGCCCCTGGTGCTGGTAACCGGGGCCGAGGGGAAGGGCCTGTCCCGACTGGTGGCGGAAAGCTGTGACCTACTGGTGTCGATTCCCATGCTGGGGATGGAATCGCTAAATGCTGCGGTTGCCAGCGGGATCGCCCTGTATGAAATTGCCGAAAAACGGCGGGAGATGGCGGAAAAGTAAAGGAAAACTGAGGGGTCATTCCCGTTCCTCAGGGCCCGGATAATTGACCGCAAAGACGGTATTCTGGGGGTGCTCGAGTGTTACACACAGAAGAGGTCCCCCATGTCCAAAAAGACACCTACCGATTCCTACACCGACCTGCATCTGGCGGCCGACCGGGCCGAGCAGACCGCTAACCGGTGGACTCAGCTGTCCTCCCACTACCCGAGTGGCAAGGCCGCTGAGCTGCTGGCCTCAGTTCTGGAAGACCCCAACGGACTGAACTTTACCGTCGAGTTCGTGGACGGGGTGATCCGCCCCGAAGATATGCGCGTGGCAGCGCACAACCTCCGGCAGCTGACCCGCACCTCCCCCAAGTTCCTGCCGCCGTGGCTCCGGATTCCCGCCCAGGTGGGCGGCGTGGCCGGCTTCCTGGCCCCCAGCGTCGTCGTGCCCGCGGCCCGGCGCGTCTTCTCCGAGCTGGTCGGCGACCTGGTGGTTGACGTCACCGACTCCAAACTTGGGCCCGCAATTGAGAAACTGCGGGCCGACGGCTCCCGGCTCAACATCAACCTGCTGGGCGAAGCCGTGCTCGGCGATGCGGAAGCCGACCGGCGCCTGGCCGCCAACAAGGCCCTGCTGGCGCGCGACGACATCGACTACGTCTCGATGAAGGTGTCGGCCGTGACCGGCCCGCGGTCCCACTGGGATGTGGAATCGATCGTCGACCAGGCGGTGGAGCGGCTCCTACCCCTCTACCAGTTGGCCGCCTCGTCCCCCACGCCGAAGTTCATCAACCTGGACATGGAAGAGTACAAGGATCTGGACCTGACCATCCAGGTGTTTGAGCGGATCCTGGAGCGGGAAGAACTGGCCCACCTGGAGGCCGGCATCGTGATCCAGGCCTATCTGCCCGACGCCCTGCCCGCCTACCAGGGCCTGGTGGCCTGGGCTCAGCGCCGGATCGAAGCGGGGGGAGCCCCGATCAAGGTGCGCCTGGTCAAGGGCGCAAACCTGGCGATGGAGCGGGTGGAAGCTGAAGTCCACGGCTGGCCCCTGGCCCTGTGGGAATCGAAGCAGGCCACCGATGCCAACTACCTGCGGATCCTGAACTGGGCGCTGACCCCGGAGCGGATGCGAGCGGTCCGCCTGGGCGTGGCCGGACACAACCTGTTTACCCTGGCCCTGGCCTGGGAGCTGGCGGACCTGCGCGGGGTCCGCGACCGGATCGACGTGGAGATGCTGGCCGGCATGGCCGAAGCGCAGGCCCAGGCCGTGCGGGACGAGGTCGGCTCGCTGCTGCTGTACGTCCCCGTGGTCGACCCGCGCGAGTTCGATGTGGCCATCGCCTACCTGGTCCGCCGCCTGGAAGAGAACTCCGCCTCCGACAACTTCATGTCCCACGTCTTCGAGATGGGCGAGGACCAAAAGGTCTTCGACCTGGAGCGGGATCGGTTCCGCCGGGCGGTCACCCAGCTGGTGGCCGAGGGGGAGAAGCGCTGTCAGGCCAACCGCACCCAGAACCGGCAAACCGAAACCGTTCGGCAGCTGGAAGCCGAAATGCGCGGCCCCGGTGGCCAGTGGAAGTTTGAGAACGTTCCCGACACCGACCCGGCCCTCGCGGCCAACCGGGAGTGGGCCCGACAGATTGTCGGCCGCGTCCCCGAGTCGACCCTGGGTGAAGACACCGTCGCCTCCCACACGGTTGCCAACCGGACCGAGCTGAACCAGCGGATGAAGAAGGCGTTGACCGCCCAGCGCAAGTGGGCCAAGAAGTCCGCTGCGGAGCGCTCCGACCTGCTGCACCGGGTGGGGATCGAGCTGTCCCGGCGCCGGGCCGACCTGCTGGAGGTGGCGGCCGCGGAGCTCGGCAAAGGCATCGACCAGACCGACCCGGAAATCTCGGAAGCGATCGACTTTGCGCACTACTACGCCCAGCAGCTGCTAGAGCTGGACCGCCTGCCCGGCGCCAAGTTTGTTCCGGCCGCCCTGACCGTGGTCACCCCGCCATGGAACTTCCCGCTCTCGATTCCCCTGGGGGGAACGATTGCGGCGCTGGCGGCCGGTGGAGCCGTGATGCTGAAGCCCGCCTCGGCGGCCAAGCGCTGCGGGGCCCTGCTGGCCGAATGCCTGTGGGCCGCCGGGTTGGACCGGAACCTGGCCCAGCTGGTCGTGCCCGGCAATCGCGAGGTGGGACGCCAGCTGGTAACCGACGAGCGGGTGGAACGGGTAATCCTGACCGGCTCCTCCGAAACCGCGGAGATGTTCCTGTCGTGGCGCCGGGACCTGACCCTGCTGGCGGAAACCTCCGGGAAAAACTCCATCATCGTCACCCCGTCGGCCGACCTGGACTTGGCCGCCAAAGACGTGGTCGCCTCGGCCTTTGGCCACGCCGGGCAGAAGTGTTCGGCCGCCTCGCTGGTGATCCTGGTGGGCTCCGCGGGCAGGTCCAAGCGGTTCCACGACCAACTGTTGGACGCGGCCCGCTCGCTGCACGTCGCCTGGCCCACCGATTTGGCCGAGGAGATGGGGCCGCTGTCCGAGCTGCCCGGCGAGAAGCTGACCCGGGGCCTGACGAAGCTGGAGCCCGGACAGTCCTGGGCGCTGAAGCCGGAACCGCTGGACGACTCCGGCCGCCTCTGGAGCCCGGGCATCCGCGGCGGAGTCCAGCCCGGCAGCGAGTTCCAGCAGGTGGAGTACTTTGGGCCGGTCCTCGGCGTGATCCGGGTGGCCACCCTGGCCGAAGCGATCGAAGTGCAGAACTCGACCGCGTTCGGTCTGACCGCCGGGATCCAGTCACTTTCGGCCGACGAGGTCAACTACTGGTTGGATCGGGTCCAAGCCGGCAACGTCTACATCAACCGGGGGATCACCGGGGCCATCGTGCAACGCCAGCCCTTCGGCGGGTGGAAGCTGTCGTCTGTGGGTCCGGGTGCCAAGGCGGGCGGCCCCAACTATCTGTTCGGTCTGGGCCGCTTCGAGCCGGTGGACGAGCCGAAGGGCACCGTCGGCGGCGAGGGCTACCCGGCCGTGCCGGAGCGGGAACTGGCCGTGGAGAAGCGTCAGCTGCTCGAGGCGGTGGAGGTGGCTGACCGCCTCCTCACCCCCGACCAGGCGGAGCGAGTTCAGCGCGCGGCCTACAACCTGGAGCGCGCCTGCACCACGCATTTTGATCGGCTGAACGACCCGACGGGCCTGAAGTACGAGCGCAACGTGCTGCGCTACCTGCCGGCCCGGGCGGTACTGCGCGCCGAAAGTGCGGCGAGCGACGCCGACATTCTGCTGGCCGCCATGGCCGCGGTGGCGGTCGGCGAGTTCCGCCCCTCCCCGGAGGACCCGGACTTCCTGGTGCGTCACTGCGCCGGGCAGACCGAGGCGGAGCCTCTGGGTTACCAGGGGGCCCAGCTGGTGCTGTCCACCACCCGCGCCCTGCCCGACCCGATTCAGGACTGGGCGCACCGGTACGGCTTTGCCTGCCTGGTGGAGAGCCCGGAAGAGTTTGCCCAGCGCCTCGACGGAGCCGAAGTGCACCACGACGGGCGGGTGCGCCTGCTCGGATCGGAGCGGGCGACGCTGATGGGTCAGCTGTCCGCCCCGATTGACTACGCCATTTGGGACGGGCCGGTCACGACGGCCGGACGGGTGGAGATTCTGCCCTTCGTGCACGAGCAGGCGGTGTCGCTGACCACCCACCGTTACGGCACGCGTAGCTCGCTGGCGGATCAGGTGTTGAACTCCTGACCGGCGGCTATGGACGAGGCGGGACCACCCAGGTGGGTCCCGCCTCGTTTTGTCTGGCGGGCACAATTCTCAGGATCGGAGGAGGGCCGACTAGAATGGGGGAGTAACGGCCCATCTTTCTAAGTGAGGAAACATGCCGGGGATAATTGTGGTCGGAACCCAGTGGGGTGACGAAGGGAAAGGTAAAGCCACAGATCAACTTGGATCCAACGTCGAGGTTGTGGTCAAGTTCAACGGAGGTAACAACGCCGGTCACACGGTGGTAGTTGGGGGCGAAAAGTACGCCCTGCACCTGCTGCCCGCCGGAATCCTCACCCCCCACGCAACCCCGGTGATCGGCAACGGCGTGGTGGTGGACCTGGAGGCGCTCTTCTCTGAGATCGACCTGATGGAGTCGCGCGGGGTGGACACTTCTCGGCTGCTGGTTTCGGCCAACGCACACGTGATTGCGCCGTACAACCGACTGCTTGACCAGGTGACGGAAAAGTCCCTGGGGAACAAGCAGATCGGCACCACCGGGCGCGGGATTGGCCCCACCTACGCCGACAAGATGAATCGGATCGGGGTCCGGATCCAGGACCTGCTGGACGAAGAGGTGCTGCGCCAGCGGGTGCGCGGAGCCCTGTATGAGAAGAACCAGCTGCTGGAAGTGGTCTATCGGCAGAGCCCGGTGGACCCCGACCAGGTGGCTGATGAGTTGCTGGCCTACGCGGACCGTCTGCGTCCAATGGTGGCAGACACCTCCCTGTTTGTGAACCGGGCCCTGGCCGAGGGGAAAACGGTTCTGTTTGAAGCGGGCCAGGCGGCCATGCTCGACATTGACCACGGCACCTACCCCTATGTCACCTCGTCCAACGCGACTGCGGGCGGAGCCCTGACCGGAGCGGGCGTCGGCCCCACCCAGATCAGTCGAGTGGTGGGCGTGACCAAGGCCTACACCACGCGGGTGGGCGAAGGCCCCTTCCCGACCGAGCTGTCCGGCGCCGAGGGTGACCACCTGCGCGAGCTGGGCGGCGAGTACGGGGTGACCACGGGCCGGCCGCGGCGGGTGGGTTGGTTCGACCCGCTGGTGGTGCGCTACGCCAACCGGGTCAACGGCCTGACCGACGTCGTGCTGACCAAGCTGGACGTGCTGGACTCCTACGACGAGATTGCCGTCTGCGTCGCCTACGAGGTGGACGGCCAGACCCTGACCGAGATGCCGATGGATCAGGGTTCCTTCGCGCGGGCACAGCCGGTATACCAGCTGCTGCCGGGCTGGAAGAGCGACACCACCTCCGTGCGGAAGTTCGAAGATTTGCCCGCCGCCGCCCAGGACTACGTCCTGTTCCTGGAGCAGCAGATTGGCTGCCGGATCTCCTCGATCGGGGTCGGGCAGGGGCGCGAGGCGACCATCATCCGCCACGAACTGGGCTAGGGCTTAGGTTCGGGTTCCGGGGAACCACCGGCGCGAGCCGAGTCGGTTCCCCCTGGGACCGGGTGTCCCGCCGGGAAAAGTTAACGGCACCAGGCCCAATGCGCCAGTCGGCGCGATGGCCGCTCTTGGCGGCTTGGATTGGAGCCCGGGGCAATGGTGCCTGATGCCTGAGTACAGTCTACGGCACCCGGGCGCGTGCCACAGCACGGACAGCTCAGTTGGGTCGGATTTTCCCGGCGGTGCCCGGGGGCCTTCAACTCCCGGTCTGGCCTGTCAGCGGCCAGGTTCGGCCCGATTTGGCCGAGTGGGACCGGCCGCATGGTCGGCGAGATTTCGCACAGCAAATCGGGTTCGAGCCGGGACTGCCCTGCTCGGCCAGAGTAGGCTGGGTCACACCTGAGTCTGGGTGGCGCTCGAGGGACAGCCCCGGTTCGACCGCTCAGAACCCGAGGAGCAAAGGAGAACTCGATGAGAATTAGCCGCTTCGATCACCTGGTCCTCACGGTGGCGGATGTGGATCGATCCCTGGCCTGGTACGGGCAGGTGCTCGGGATGGAGCCGATTACTTTCGCGGGGGGCCGCCGGGCCTTGGCCCTGGGGGAGCAGAAAATCAACCTGCACCAGCAGGGGGCGGAGGTGCGCCCGCACGCCAATCACCCCACTCCCGGCTCGGCCGACCTATGTCTGGTGAGTGCGCGCCCACTGACCGAGGTGGCGGCCCACCTGGCTTCCCAGGGCGTGAACTTTGAGGAGGGGCCGGTTGCCCGCACCGGTGCCACCGGACCGATCACCTCGCTCTACCTGCGCGACCCGGACGGGAACCTGCTGGAGATCAGCACCTACGACAGTGGCCGCCCGCGGGCGCCGTGGCCCTACGACCTGCTGGCACCCGTCCCCTCGTTCACTCTGACCAGCACCAACTTTTCCGACGGGGATCCGTTGCCGCCAGCCCAGGTCCACTCGGGTGACGGGCATCCCGGCCTCAGCCCGCAGCTGTCCTGGGAGGGGGCACCGCCCGAAACCAAGGGGTACGCGGTCACCTGCTTTGACCCGGATGCCCCCACCGGCTCAGGCTTTTGGCACTGGCTCCTGCTGGGCCTGCCCGCCGACTGCACCTCGTTGCCGGCTGGGGCCGGAGTCGACCAGAGTCCGGCGCTACCGCCGGGGGCCTACCACACGCGGTCGGATTTTGGTGGGGCCGGGTTTGGTGGGGCCGCACCGCCGGCGGGCGACCCCGCCCACCGATACATCTTCGCCGTCCACGCGCTGGACACGGATCAGCTGCGCCTCGACCCGGCCACTCCGGCCGGCGGCGTTGGCTTCAACCTGGTGGCCCACACGATTGGTCGGGCCACCCTCTACGGCCTGCACGCCAACTAGGGCCCGGACAGACTTGTCCCCCACCCAAAAACCGGGTGGGGGACAGTCAGTAATCGCGGCTAGTGTTCGATGGGGCCCAGCAGCATGGTGGCCCAGGCGCCGTGCAGGGACTCCTGGTCGGAGGGCTGGAACAGGCCCGCCAGCGCATCGCGGTACAGGCGGGACAGCTCGTGCTTGGAATAGTAGGAGGCCCCACCGCAGGCACGCACCGACTCTTCCACCGCTCGGAGGGTGGCTTCCGAGGCGGCATTCTTGACGGCCGACAGGCGCGGCATCCACCAGTTGCCCAGGTCCACCTGGTCCTCAAAGGCGCGGGCCAGCTCGCGAATCTGCGGGCCGACCGCCTCCATCGTCAGCGCGGCCGAGGCAATCCGCCACCGAATGTCCGGATCGTTGGCGTAGGTGGTCTGGTTTTTGACCGAATGGCGCTTCTTCACGTGTTCCACCGCCACCTGGACTGCCCGCTGCCCGACACCCTGGTAGGTGGCGGCCAGCAGGATTTCGAAGTTCGCGAAGATCCCCATCACCACCGGGTTGGCTGACGGGCCCGGGTCGGTCACGGTCAGGATCTCATCTGCACTGGCCGCAGCCCCCTCCAAAATGGTGGAGTTTGACTGGGTGGCCCGCATTCCCAGGACATCCCAGTCGTTCTTCATGGTGAACCCACCCCGGTCCCGGTGCAGGACCGCGAACACCGACTTTGGAGCCTCCGGGTCGGTGGCGTCCTTGCCGAAGGTCATCAGGCGGGTCCAGGCGGGGGCCAGCGAGGTAAAGATCTTCACCCCGTGGAACGAGTAGCCACCCTCGCCGTCCGGGCGGGCCTCCGTGATCGAGCCGAACAGAACCAGGTCGTTGCCCGGCTCGGAGATTCCGAACGCGAACAGTTCCCCGGCGGCGGCATCGCGCAGGATTTGCTCGCCCGCCGACAGGCCGGAGCGGACCATGTGCCGGCCAACGCCGACGATGATCTGGTGCATGTTGATCGCGAGGGCGGTGGCGGGGGCAGCCTGGGCTAGGCGGGTCTGCTCGGCCGCGATCTGTTCGAGGGTCAGGCCGGCGCCGCCAAACTTGGTTGGCACGTAGGCGCCCAGGTAACCGCATTCGCGGAGCTGGTCGAAATCTTCAGTGGGGAAGGTGTTGTCCGCGTCGTACTGGGGGGCGCGGGCGTGAATGTCGTCGAGCACGTTCTGGGGGAGGAAACTCATGGAAGCTCCTAGGTAGGACTAACGTCTGGGTGCTTCAAATCTACCCGGTAGTAACTGGGGCCTGTCCACTTGTCCCCGGGAGCGGTTACCCTGGAGGCATGTTTGAGATACCTGAGAATTTGCCCCTGTCCTTGGCGCCGCTGGCCTGGGTCCTGGGCCGCTGGCAGGGGTGGGGCACCCTGGCCGGGGATGACGATGAGCCCGACGCGATCATTTTGCAGGACATTCAGGCGGAGGTGGTGGGACAGCAGATGCGCGTCGTCACCTCGCTCTATCACGGGAAGGTTGAGGGCGAAATTGACTGGCAGATGAACGCCGCTGCCGGGCTGGACCTGATTGAACCCGGGGAGTTGTTCCGGGAGGAAACCTCCTACTGGCGCCTGGCCACGCCGCTGGCGGTGCTGCCACCCGAGGGGGAGGAGCCGCGCGAACTCCAGGTCACCAGTGCGGACACGCAGGGTCTGGCCACCCTGTGGGTGGGGGTGTCAATGGGCCCACGGATTCGCCTCACCTCCGACGTGATTGCTCGCGACGCTTCGGCACCGCAGATGACCACCGTCCACCGAATGTTCGGCCTGGTGGGGGGCGAACTGTTCTGGACTTCGGAAACGTCCCTGGACCAGGGTGAACCCCAGGTGGAACTGTCCGGGCGCCTGCGCCGCGCCTCGCAGGAGGCGGAAGAGGCATGAGCGACTACCTAGCCGGGGCGGTGTTTGCCGAGGGGCAGGTGGCCCCGATCCACTTCGGGGACCCGGTGACAGAGCAGTTTGAGTACGAGGCGGGGCGGGCCCTGCACCCGCGCGGGCCCGTGGGTCTGGTTACCGTCACGGGGGCGGATCGGCTCACCTGGCTCACCACCCTGTCCTCACAGGACCTGGCTCCGCTGGGTGAGGACGGCTCCAGTGAAATGCTGCTGCTGGACCCCAACGGTCGGATCCAGTTCGCTATGGGCGTGGTCAGTCAGGGGGACACCGTCTGGCTGCTGACCGATCCCGAGCCGGCTCCGGAGCTGGCCGCGTTCCTGGAGTCCATGAAGTTCATGTCCCGGGTGGAGATTCGGGACCGGTCCGCCGACTATCAGGTGTTTGAGACGGCCGGCGGGGCCAGTCCGGCCGGGGCGGAGGCCACCTGGGTGGACCCGTGGCCCGGCCCCAGTCTCGGCGGGGCCCGGTACTTCCAGGGCTCGCACCCGGGGGAGGCCTTCCAACACCGTCTGATGATTGTTCCCGTCGACCGGGCCGCGCAGTTCGTGGCGGACAGCGGTTTGGGGTTGGCCGGTTCGCTGGCGGCCGAGGCCACCCGGGTGGCGGCCTGGCGCCCCGGTTGGACCTCGGAGGTGGATGATCGGACCATGCCGGCCGAACTGGACTGGCTCCGCACCGCCGTTCACGTGTCGAAAGGCTGCTACTGCGGGCAAGAGTCCGTGGCTCGGATCCTGAACTTGGGGAAGCCGCCGCGGCGCCTAACCTTCCTGCAGCTGGACGGTTCGCTCAGCTCGATTCCCGCCCCCGGCGACCCGGTCGAGTTGAACGGCCGCCCGGTCGGGGTGATCACCTCGGTGGCGCGGCACGCAGAAATGGGTCCGATTGCCCTGGCCCTGCTGAAACGATCCGTCGATCCGGCGGCCCCGCTGACCATTGGTCCGATTGCGGCCGCCCAGGAACTGATCGTGCCGGTTGAAGGGAAGTCGGACCATTCACCCAGTGAGCGGCCCGGCGCGGGCCTGCGCCGACTGGACCACGGCGGTCGGGACATTCGCACCACCGGGCCCGGAACGGTTCGCTAGTGCGGGCCGTCCTGCAGCGGGCCCGCGGCGCCCGGGTGGAAGTGGCCGGGCAGATCGTGGGCCAGTTCGACGGGGAGGGAGTGGTCGCCCTGGTCGGGGTGGCCCGCGAGGACACGGTGGCGGATGCCCAAACGGTGGCGCGAAAAATCGCGGAACTGAGAATCCTGACCGAGGAGCGGTCCCCGGTGGAGGCCGGTGCCCCCGTGCTGGTGATCTCCCAGTTCACCCTGTACGGGTCAACCAAGAAGGGTCGGCGCCCCTCCTGGTCGGCGGCCGCTCCCGGCGAGGTGGCCGAACCCCTCGTCCAAACCGTGGTGGAGAAGCTCCGCCAGCGCGGAGTGGCGGTGGAGACCGGGATCTTTGGCGCCCAGATGGAAGTGAGCCTGACGAACTCGGGCCCGTTCACGGTGCTGGTGGAGACCTGAAAGGCCACGCCTTCAGCGAAACTGAGCCCCGAAACCAGGCCTAGACCCTACCCTAGAAGAGGATAAGTAGTCGTCGCCCCAACAGGAGGCCCGAATGTTCGAACGGTTTACCGACCGTGCTAGGCGCGTTGTAGTCCTTGCGCAGGAAGAGGCGCGCGGGCTCAAGCACAGCTACATTGGCACCGAGCACCTGCTGCTCGGCCTCATTCACGAGGGTGATGGGGTGGCAGCCAAGGCCATGGAGATGGTCGGCATCAAGATTGAGGACGCCCGGGCCGCCGTCGTAGACCTGATTGGCGAAGGGGAGAACGAAATTGAGGGGCACATTCCCTTCACTCCCCGGGCCAAGCGAGTCTTTGAGCTGTCTTTGCGTGAAGCGCTGCAACTTGGCCACAACTACATCGGGACCGAGCACCTGCTGCTAGGGCTGCTGAAAGAAGGCGAGGGGGTGGCCTCGCAGGTCTTCCACCAGCTGGGTGCCGACCAGATGCAGGTCCGCCAGGCCGTGCTGCAACTGCTGCAGGGATACCAGGCGCAGGGTGATGGGCGCGAAGCCGTCGGAACCGGCGGGGCGCCCGTGCGCGACCGGGAGCGGGGCAACTCGGCTCTGCTGGAGCAGTTTGGCCGGAACCTGACCCAGGCTGCCCGCGAAGGCAAGCTGGATCCGGTGATCGGACGCAAGACCGAGATGGAACGCGTCATGCAGGTGCTGTCGCGGCGAACCAAGAACAACCCGGTCCTGATTGGTGAGCCCGGGGTGGGTAAGACCGCGGTGGTGGAGGGCCTGGCCCAGGCGATCATCCGCGGCGACGTTCCCGAGACCATCAAGGGAAAGCAGATCTACTCGCTGGACATGGGGTCGCTTGTGGCCGGCTCGCGCTACCGCGGCGACTTCGAAGAGCGCCTGAAGAAGGTGCTGAAAGAGATCCGCACCCGCGGCGACATTATAGTCTTCATCGACGAGATTCACACGCTGGTGGGGGCGGGCGCGGCCGAAGGTTCGATCGATGCCGCCCAGATGCTGAAGCCGATGCTGGCCCGCGGTGAACTGCAAACCATTGGCGCCACCACCCTGGATGAGTACCGCAAACACATCGAAAAGGATGCGGCGCTGGAGCGCCGGTTCCAGCCGGTCAAGGTGGATGAGCCCAGTGTCGACGAGACGGTGGGCATCCTGAAGGGCCTGCGCGACCGGTACGAAGCCCACCACCGGGTGATCATCACCGACGAGGCGATCGACGCGGCCGCCACCCTGGCTGACCGCTACATTTCAGACCGGTTCCTGCCCGACAAGGCCATCGACCTGATGGACGAGGCGGGGGCGCGCCTGCGGATCCGTCGGATGACGGCCCCGCCGGAACTGCGCGAACTGGATGAGAAGATTTCCGTCGTTCGCCGCCAGAAAGAGCAGGCCATTGACGAGCAGGACTTCGAGAAGGCGGCGAACCTGCGTGACGACGAGCAGCATCTGATCAACCAGCGCCAAGAAAAGGAATCTTCCTGGCGCGGGGGCGAAACCGACGAGATTGCCGAAGTCACCGAGGAAGAAATTGCTCAGGTGCTGGCCATGTCGACCGGCATCCCCGTGTTCAAGCTGACCGAGACGGAAACGTCGAAGCTGCTGAACATGGAGAACGAGCTGCACAAGCGCGTCATTGGGCAGGAGGAAGCCGTCAAGGCCCTGTCCCAGTCGATTCGCCGGACCCGCTCCGGGTTGAAGGACCCCAAGCGCCCCGGCGGCTCCTTCATCTTCGCCGGCCCGACCGGGGTCGGAAAGACGGAGCTGGCCAAGTCCTTGGCCGAGTTCCTCTTCGGCGACGAGGATGCCCTCATTCAGCTCGACATGTCCGAGTTCTCTGAGAAGCACACGGCTTCCCGTCTGTTCGGGGCTCCCCCCGGATACGTTGGTTACGACGAAGGTGGGCAGCTGACCGAAAAGGTTCGCCGTCGCCCGTTCTCCGTCGTCCTGTTCGACGAGGTAGAGAAGGCCCACCCGGACATCTTCAACTCGCTGTTGCAGATTCTGGAAGAGGGACGCCTGACCGACGCTCAGGGTCGGATGGTTGACTTCAAGAACACCGTGATCCTGATGACCACCAACCTGGGGACACGCGACATCAACAAGGGTGTCCTGACCGGGTTCCAGTCGTCGGAGAACCTGACCCACGACTACTCGCGGATGAAGGCAAAGGTCAACGAGGAGCTCAAGCAGCACTTCCGGCCTGAGTTCCTGAACCGCGTCGACGACGTCATCGTCTTCCCGCCGCTGACCAAGGACGACATCGTTCAGATCGTGGACCTGATGATTGCCCGCCTGTCCAAGCGGATGGCTGACCAGGATATGGGCCTGCAGCTGACCGAGCCGGCGCGGGAACTGCTGGCCGATCGCGGGTTTGACCCGGTGCTGGGGGCGCGGCCGCTGCGCCGAACCATCCAGCGCGACATCGAGGACGCCATTTCGGAGCGGATCCTCTTTGGCGACGTCAAACCCGGCGACGTGGTTACCGTCGGGGTCAAGGAAGTTGACGGCCAGAAGGAGTTCAGCTTCAACGGCTCCTAGCGTCCAGTGCTCAATTGGCGCCCAGTTCCTCCGGTGGGAGGGCTGGGCGCCAATTTGTTGGGACCGGTGGGGGAGCTTGCCTACCTAGGCATCGAGGGCTGCCCGCAGGAATCCGCCGCTCCCGGCCAAAAGATCTTTCGCTTCAGCGGCGCTCAGCGACCGTAGCAGGGATACCGATGCGACCTTGACGTTCCCGTCGGCCTCTGCCAGCGCCGCCTTAGCCTGTTCTAGCTCGCAGCCGGTGATTCTCATGACCAGGTTTTGCGCCCGAACCTGCAGCTTCTTGTTGGTGGCTGACACGTCCACCATCAGGTTCCCGTAAGTTTTCCCCAGTCGAATCATGGTCCCGGTCGAGATCATGTTGAGGACTAGTTTCTGGGCTGTTCCTGCCTTCAGGCGCGTGGAGCCGGAGACAATTTCCGGTCCCACCACCACCTCGATTGGAATGTCGGCCAGAGTTCCCAGGTCGGACGGGGAGTTGTTACTAATTCCCACGGTGGTGGCCCCGGCCTCCTGGGCGGCGGCAATTGCCCCTAAGACGTAGGGCGTCCGCCCGGAGGCGGTAATCCCGACCACCGTGTCGTTCTCGCTCAACCGGTAGCCCAGGAGGTCGGCCCTGCCGGCGGCATAGTCGTCTTCGGCTCCCTCAATTGCGTGTCGCAGCGCGTGGTCTCCCCCGGCGATGATGCCGACCACTCGGGCTGGGTCTACCGAGAAGGTCGGCGGAATCTCGGAGGCATCCAGTACTCCCAGGCGTCCGGAGGTGCCGGCACCAACGTAGAGCAGACGGCCGCCTTGGGCCATGCCGGCCGCGGCCGCTTCGACTGCCCGGGCAATCTGGGAGATCACCTGGCTGATCGCTTCGGGCACCAACCGGTCTGCCTGGTTCATCGCCTGCAGGATTCCTTCGGTACTCATTAGGTCGAGTTCCTGGTATCGCGGGTCGGTGGACTCAGTCACCGACGCGGTGATCTGATCGGAGTGCTCCTGAGTGAGCTCCATCGGGGCCTCTATTCCTCGTCCCAGCGGTCGCATCCGTTGCGGGACCCGCCGGGAATGTATATTATTTTCGTTAACAGAGAAGTTGAGGTAACTATATTACAAGTGGGGGCGGGAAGTCACCTGAACCCTAGTGGAGCTGCAATGAAGGAGCAATCGGTGCACAAACAGACGGTGAAGGAAGCGCTAGCTCAACTTGAAACTTGGGACGACGAGCACCTGGTGGGGCAGTTGTTCTCCGTGGCCAGCGGCGGGCATGCCGCGAAGAACATCCTTGGGTTCGGTGACAGCGCCTCGCCCGACCAGGTTGAACGCGCACACGAGGCGCTGCTCCAGCTGATCCGCGACTATCACCTGGGGGCCATCATTTACTTCCCTCCCGGCGGTGACCACGAGCCGGTAGCCGACATTCGGCGTCGAGTGCTGGAACTGCAGGCCGCTGCCGAAGTGCCACTGTTGATTTCCACCGATCAGGAGAACGGAACGGTGGCTCGGGTGCGGGTGGGCGTCACTCATCTGCCGGGCGCGATGGCGCTGGGGGCCACCGGGGATGAGGAGCTGTGGCGCGAAACCGCGCGGGCCACCGCCGCCCAGCTTCGATCGGTGGGGATTGCCCAGACGCTGGCTCCAGTGGCCGATGTCAACGTGGTGGCGGAGAACCCCGGGGTCAACATTCGCTCTGCCGGGTCGGATCCGCACCGGGCGGCCCGACAGTTGGCGGTCACGATTCGGGCTTGGTCTGAAGCCGGTCTGGCCTCAACTTTGAAGCATTTCCCCGGCTACGGTTCGGCGGCGGTCGATCCGCACCTGGGCCTGCCGTCGGTAGGACTCAGCCGCGACCAGTGGGACCGAACCGAACGCCTGCCATTTCAGGCTGCCATCGAGGCCGGGGCCGACACGGTCATGCTGGGCCACGTCGCTTTTCCCGCTTTGGACCCGGTCGATGCGGCCACTTTCTCCCGGCCAATTGTCACCGACCTCCTGCGCCACGAACTGGGTTTCACCGGCGTGATCATCACCGATGCGCTCGACATGGGTGGAGCGGAACGTCCCGAAGGACCGGCCGAAGCCTGCGTTAGCGCCCTGCAAGCCGGGGTCGATCAGCTGCTGATGCCGGTTGATCTGCCCACCGCCTACGAGGCGGTGCTGCGAGCACTGCGGGAAGGGCGCCTGGACCGGGATCAGCTGGTCGCCTCGGCGCGCCGGATCCTGACCCTGAAGGCCAAGCTCCAACTGGACGAGCCGATTGGCCCGGGCCCCGAGACGCTTCCCCACCAGGAGCAGGCAGAGTTGGCCCGGCGGGTGGCCACCGCAGCCGTCGCTCAGCGGAACGCGGAGGTGCCGGCCGTGCTCACCCCGGGAGCCGAACTGCTGCTGATTCATCCGGGTGTGGATCCCCAGAAGCGCGGCGTCAACCCGGGGGAAGTCCTTGGTCGGCAGCTGAGGGCCGCGGGTCACGGTGTGACCGAATTGGTCTGGACCGAAGGCACCCCGTGGCCGGGCCGGCCCGACACTTCCGCTCGGGAAGCGGTCCTGGTATTGCGTGACGCCTGGAAGGAACACGCCCCCGTGGCCGAAGTGTTGGCTGAACTGAGCCGGGCCGGGTTGGTGGTGCACGTGGTGGCCCTCCGATCCCCCTATGAGGCGGCTTCGGTGGCCGGCAAGTATTCGGTGCTCCTCACCTACGGCGACAACCAGTTTGCAGTGGAGGCGGCCGGACGGGTGCTCCTGGGCGAGGAGCCGGCCCGTGGAGGACTGCCAATGGGTGTGCCCACCCCGGCCGACCAATGAAGGTGCAAACCGGAGCCGAGCAACTGCTGGCTCGCCCGGAACTGATCCCCGGGGCACGACTAGGGCTGCTAACGAACTACACCGCTGTTACCCCGGATCTGGTCCCACTGTGGATTGGCTGGCACCGGGTTGACCCCCGGTTGCAGGTACTGTTTGGCCCCGAACATGGCCTTTGGGGTAGTGCCCAGGCGGGCGAAGCCGAGTCGGATCAAGTTGAGCCGGTCACCGGTTTGCCGGTGGTCGACACCTACGGGCAGGAGGAATCGCGCTGGGCGGCCGAAATGGCAGGGCTTGACGGGGTTGTGATTGATCTCCAGGACGTGGGCTCGCGCTGCTACACCTACGCCTGGAGCGCGCTTCGCTTCCTGCGAGCTGCCTCCCGGCGGGGGGTCCCTGTCTACGTGCTGGATCGGCCAAACCCGCTCGCGGGGGTGGTGGCCGGTCCCGGCTTGCAGGCCGACTGTGTCAGCCTGGTCGGCGAGTTGGGAGTGCCACTTCGGCACGGTCTGACGCTGGGAGAACTGCTACGGGAGGCGGCGGCCTGGTTAGATCTGCCAGAGCCGAGCGTGATTGCCATGAAGGGTTGGCGCCGAGACAAATTCTGGGCCGAGACGGGGCTGCCGTGGGTGCCCCCCTCCCCGAACCTACCCACCCCCGCCTCGGCCCTGGTCTACCCGGGGACGGTACTGCTGGAGGGAAGCAATCTGTCTGAGGGGCGGGGAACGACGCTGCCCTTCGAGTTGGTGGGGGCACCGTGGTTGACCGAGGAGTGGGCGTGGGCGCTGCGGCAGCGAGACCTGCCCGGTGTTCAGTTTCGATTGGCCAGATTCCAGCCTACCGGCCATAAGTACGCCGGCCAGGTTCTGACCGGCGTGCAACTGCACGTGTTGGATCCGGACCGTTTCGATCCGATCCAGGCCGGATTGGCGCTGCTGGAGACAGCCAAAGAGCAGGCGCCGGAGCACTTCGCCTGGCGTGAGCCGGACTGGGAGGGCGCGTCCCGCCCCTTCGTCGATCTGCTGTGGGGGAGCCCGGTCCTGCGGGAGCAACTCGGGACCGGAGTGGATTTGGTGGAGGCTTCGCCCGCGCCAATCCGACCTGTCACCGCGCCGCTCTATCGGTGAGAACGGCGCGACCAAGCCAATTGCACTGCTCTTTAGTTAGTAACTCACGCAAGCGGTTGCTTTTCTGAAAGAAATTTACATATGATGTGAGTCATCCTGCCCGACCACGTTGGTCGGGAGGACAGTGGAAAGGAACGAAGATGTCCTCAGCTAAGAACTGGAAGCGGGTGGCCCTAGCTGTGGGCGCCACCGCCTCCCTGGGTCTCCTGGCCGCGTGCGGGGGAGGCCAGGCCGGTCAGTCCGGTCAGTCCGGAGATGCGGCCGGCGCGCAGGAAGGCCCCACACTGGTGGTTTTCGCCGGGTCGCAAACCCCGATCGTGCCGAACTTCAACCCCTACACTCCCACCGTGCTGCATGCGGCCATGGGTGGGATCTACGAACCGCTCTTCTTCTACAACAAGGCGCAGGACACCGACCCGGTTCCGCTGCTGGGCGAGAGCGCAGAGTGGTCCGAAGACGGCCTTGAGCTGACCATCGGTCTGCGTCCCGACGTCAAGTGGAATGACGGTGAACCCCTCACCGCTGACGACGTGAAGTACTCGTTCACTAACGACGCCGTGCAGATGGACTACGTCACCGGGGTCGAAGTGGTGGACGAGCAGACGATCACCATCCAGTTCGCCGAGCCCTCCTTCACTCGCGAATACTCGCTGCTCGGTGCCACCTACATCGTTCCCGAGCACGTGTTTGGCGCCGTCGACGACCTGGTCACCTTCGACAACTCGAGCAACCCGGTTGGCTCCGGTCCCTTCATGGTCGAGAACGTCACCGACGCTGCCTACACCGTGGTGGCTAACCCCAACTACTGGGATCCGGACCGGCCCGGAATCAACCGGGTCCAGTACCTGGGGATCGATGGCAATTCATCGGCTGAATCGCTGTTCAAGGCCGGCCAGCTCGACTACTCCACCTTCTTTGTTCCCCAGCCTGAGCAGCTGATCCAGGCCGGAAACTTGGGCTACCTGAACGTGGCTTCACCCAACCCGACCGTCGTGATGATCTGCTCCAACGCGGATCTGGGTTGCACCGGGGCACAGACCCACAAGGAAATCCGCCAAGCTCTGAACCTTGCGATCGACCGGGCCGAAATCAACGAGAAGGCCTACTACAATCTCGCTCAGCCCGCCTCGCCCACCTTCGTCAAGCCGAATCGGGACGAGCAGTGGGTGGCGCCCGGCCTGGAGGTACTGAACCCGGAGAACGCGGATGTGGAAGCAGCCAAGCAGGTGATGGAGGCGGCCGGCTGGACGCTGGGCGCCGACGGCATCTACGCCAAGGACGGGGAACGGGCCTCGATCAAGCTGGAGTCGGTGGAGGGTTGGTCCGACCAGAACGCGGCTGCCGAGCTGATGGTTGCCCAGGCCAAGGCGGCCGGGCTGGAGCTCAACAACGGCACGATCACCGCTGATCAGTACTCTGACCGGCGGATGACCGGGGACTACGAACTGTTCCTCGGGGCACTCTTTGGAACCCCGATTTCTGATCCGTTCACCATCTACCGCGACTCGTTCACCACCGACTACACCCAGCCGGTGGGCAGCTCCCTGGAGCCGGGTCAGACCAACTACTCGCGCTACTCCAACCCGGAAGTAGATCAGGCGATCGCGGCGGCAGCGGTCACCAACGATGTTGAGCAGTTGAAGGAAGCCTACGGGATTGTCCAGCGCAACATTGTCGAGGACGTGCCTTACATTTCCCTCTTCCACGGTGGCTCGCAGACGTTCTTCAACCAGACCGACTTCACCGGTTGGCCCACCGAAGACAACCTGTACGCGTTCCCCGCTTCCTGGGATGGGGTGTCGGCGGCCTACATCCTGTCGAAACTGACCTACAAGTAAGCCGCAGTGGTCTGGCCGTCCGAGGCCGGGCGGCCAGACCACCGCACTATCGACGCAAAGGAGTGTCGACGGCGTGAGGTACTACCTACGACGAATCGCGTTCTATCTGTTCACTCTGTGGGCCGCGGTTTCGCTCAACTTTATGCTTCCTCGCCTGATGCCAGGCGACCCGCGCACAATCTTCATGGAGAAGATCATGCGGCGCGGCGGGGAAATCACCCCGGCCATGGAGAGATCGATCGACATGATCTTTGGCACCTCCAACTCGCCAATCTGGGACCAGTACCTCAGCTACTGGGGCAATATTTTGCACGGAGACCTCGGCACCTCCAGTTCGATGTTTCCGGCCTCGGTCTCCTCGCTGATTGCCTCGGCCCTGCCGTGGACACTGGCTCTGGTTGGCACCGCCACCGTCATCTCCTTCATTCTGGGGGTCAGTATCGGAGCCTACGCCGGGTGGAAGCGGGGGACCGCGGCCGACGCGATTATTCCCGGGATGACCCTGCTCCAGTCGGTCCCATACTTCTGGTTGGCCCTGATTTTTGTCTCTCTCTTCTCGGTCTCCCTCGGTCTGTTCCCCATCATCGGCGGCTACTCGATGCGTGACTTTCCTGCCGGACCCGAACTGTCGTGGGCCTTCGTGGGCAGCGCCATCTATCACGGGCTGCTGCCGGCCCTCACGATCGTGATTGCCTCCGTTGGGGGTTGGGTGCTCGGCATGCGCAACATGATGGTCTCTACCCTGTCTGAGGATTACGTGGTCACCGCGGAGGCCAAGGGCCTGAAGAAGAGCCGAATCTTCGTCTGGTACGCGGGACGAAATGCTGCGCTGCCGTCCCTAGCGGCGTTCGGGATTACCCTGGGCTTCGTGGTGGCGGGCTCCATCGTGATGGAGCAGGTCTTCAGCTATCCGGGGGTGGGCAAACTGCTCATGACCGCCGTTTCCGAAAAGGACTTTGCCCTCATGCAGGGAGTCTTCCTCGTCATCACCGTCACCGTGCTGCTCGCAAACTTCGTCATGGACATGGTGTACGGCTTTATCGATCCAAGGGCCAGAAGCAATGTCTAGCGCAAAAGAAGTGAAACCGTCCGGCCGTCGCCGGCGTCGGCTTGATCTAAAGCTCGGTTTGGGGCTGTTCCTGACCGTCGGAATCATCCTGTTTGCCCTCCTGGGGCCCAGATTCACCCAGGATCCGCGGGCTTACGGCAACACCCCGATGCAGCCGCCCAGTCCACAGCATCTGCTGGGGACCAATAACCTGGGGGCCGATGTCCTGGCACAGTTGGCCGAGGGGGCCAGCGGCTCGCTCCTGGTGGGGGCGACCGCCGGGTTTATTGCCGTCGTTTTCTCGCTGTTCTTTGGCATCGTGGCCGGGTACCGAGGTGGGATCACTGACGAGGTGCTCTCCCTAATCACGAACATCATGCTGGTGATTCCGGGCCTACCACTGGTGATTGTCATCGCCACCTACCTGGAGACCCGGTCCATGTGGATGATCGCATTCGTTTTGGGGATCACCTCTTGGGCGGGATCAGCGGTGGTCTTGCGCCTTCAGGCCAAATCCTTGCGGAACCGCGACTACGTGTCGGCAGCTCGGACTGCCGGCGAGCGCGCCCCCCGGATCATCCTGGTGGAAATCCTGCCCAACCTGCTGCCCCTGTTGGCGGCCATGTTCCTCTCGGCCGTGGTCTTGGCCGTCCTCTCCGAGGCGGGACTCTCCTACCTGGGATTGGGTCCATCGGGAGCTATCACCTGGGGAACCATGTTGAACCAAGCCGCCCAGCAAAACGCGTTCCACGTGGGGGCCTGGTGGTGGTTTGTTCCGCCGGGGCTGCTGATCGCTCTGCTGGGAACGGGCTTGTCCCTGATCAACTTCTCCATCGATGAGACCATCAATCCGAAGCTGAAAGCGGCCCCGGACGCGGTCCGGTCGGTTCGCCGGGCCGAGCGGGAACTGCGCCGCCAGGCGCGGCTCGCCCAAGCGGGGAAGGACGCGAAATGACAAACGAGGCCGGTCCCCTGACCACCCCCGCCCACGATGCCTATCTGGCTGACCAAACCCCGGTGCTCACTGCCCGGAACATGACCATCACCTACGAGACCGCTGAACCGGTCCGGGCAGTCCAAGATGTCTCCCTCACCCTCAACCGAGGGGAAATCTTGGGGCTGGCTGGGGAATCCGGGTGTGGAAAAACCACCCTGGCCTACGGCATTAACCGGCTGCTGAAGCCGCCGGCACTGCTGGTAGACGGCCAGGTGACGCTGCACGACCTTTCGGGGACGGATATCAACGTCACCGGACTGTACGGGGATGACCTGCGCCGTTTCCGCTGGTCAAAGATCTCGATGGTGTTCCAGGGAGCGATGAACGCGCTCAACCCGGTGATTTCGGTTCGGGCCCAGCTCTTCGACGTCTTTGACACCCATCGACCGGGCATGTCGAAAGCAGAGAAGCAGCGAGAATCCGAGGAGTTGCTGGAGTTAGTTGGGGTGGATCCCAGCCGGCTGGGTGCCTTTGCCCACGAATTGTCGGGCGGAATGCGTCAGCGGGTGATGATCGCGATGGCACTGGCCCTGCGCCCGCAGGTGATGATCATGGACGAGCCGACCACAGCCCTAGACGTGGTCGTGCAGCGGGGGATTCTGCGCGAAATCATGCGCCTGCGCGAGCAGCTGAACTTTGCGGTCATCTTCATCACCCACGACCTGCCGCTGCTGCTGGAGATCTCCGACCGGATCGCAATCATGCGCACCGGCCGGATTGTCGAGCTGAATACGGCTCAGAGCATTTACGAGGACCCCCAACACGAGTACACGAAGAAACTGCTGAGCTCATTCCCCAGCTTGCTGGGAGAGGAAGGCGGGTTTGTTCGCACCGGGGAAGGTGACAACCGATGAGCCTGATAGTTGACCGGGTAACCAAGCAGTTCCGCCTCCGCCAGGGCCTGCGCAGCTCCACCCTGACGGCGGTGCGAGATGTCTCCTTCGAGTTGAAGCCCGGCAAAACCATCGCCCTGGTAGGAGAGTCCGGCTCGGGCAAATCCACGATCGCCAAAATGATCATGCGCCTGGAGAAACCGAGCAGCGGGAGCATCACTGTAGATGGGCTGACCGCCAAGTCGCGCCAGGAATACCTGCACAAGGTTCAGATGGTTTACCAGGACCCGTTTGCGTCCCTCAACCCGTTCCACTCGATTCAGCATCACCTGGAACGGCCTCTGAGAATCCACGGGAAAGTGAAGACGCGAGCCGAGGCCGACCGGGCCGTGCAGGAACTGCTGACCCGCGTAAACCTGGAGCCAGCGGAGTCCTACGCGGCCCGCCACCCCCACGAACTTTCCGGGGGGCAGCGGCAACGCGTGGCGATTGCCCGGGCTTTGGCTCCTGGAGCTCAGTACCTAGTCGCCGACGAGCCGGTCTCAATGCTCGACGTGTCGATTCGGCTCTCCGTGCTAAACCTGCTGGCCCGCCTCCAGCGGGAGGACAATCTGGGGGTGCTCTACATTACGCATGACCTGGCCACCGCCCGGCACTTCTCCGACGAGATTATGGTGCTCTACCGCGGCGAGGTGGTCGAAAGGGGGCCCTCAGATCAGGTTATTCTTGATCCACAACACAAATACACGAAACTGCTATTGAGCGCCGCGCCGATTCCGGCAAATCACGGACGACTCCGCGACTCGGTCCGCGCCGAACTAGCATCGGGAGAAGATTTCGACCGGTTTGGCAAACAGGTGTTGGGGGAAACGAAATGACCGAAGAGGCAGCGCTGAGTGTTCGTATCCGCCGGGGACTTCCCGACCTGCAACCGGCCATTCGCCGGGTGGGGGAGATAATCGTCGCCGACCCCAACCGGGCTGCAGCTATGCCGATCACGGAGCTAGCTCGCGCCGCGCAGACGTCTGAGACCACCGTGATCCGGTTCTGCCGTGCGTTCGGCTACCCCGGTTATCCGCAGTTGCGTCTGGCGTTGGCGGCCGAAGGTAGGCCCGACTCCGACGAAAATTCGGTGGCCTACCAGGGGGGTATCCTGCCCGAGGACGACATCGACTCGGTGGTCAAGAAGATTGCCTATGCGGACGTCACCTCGGTCTCAGACACGGCCAACTCCCTGTCCCTGGAAACGCTGTCCGAGGTGGTGGCCCGGGTGGTCCGGGCCAACCGGATCGAAATCTACGGGGTGGGGGCCTCCGCTCTGGTGGCGGCGGACTTCCAGGGTAAACTCCACCGGATCGGACTAACCGCTTTTAGCTATGCCGACCCTCACGGTGCCGCGGTCTCGGCGGCTCTGGCCAACGAGCAGACGGTGGCGTTCGGGTTTTCGCATTCGGGTCGGACCAGCGAAACCTGCACGCTGCTGCAACTGGCCCAGGAACGCGGTGCCACCGCGGTAGCCATCACCAATTCGCCCCTGTCTCCGCTGGCCGAGCTGGCTGACCTGACGCTGCTGACCGCTGCTCGCGAAACGACCTTCCGGGCCGGGGCCACCAGCAGCCGCCTCGCCCAACTGACGGTGGTGGACTGTCTCTTTGTTGCCATTGCCCAGCAGACTTTTGACCGCAGCATTGATGCGCTTGAAGCCACCCTGGCGGCCGTGGGACGACTCCGAAGTCAAGGGGAAAGCTGATGGACCTCGTGGTCGGAATGGACGGGGGCGGCACCACCCTGCGGGTGGCAATTGCCGACCTGGAGGGGAACCAGTTAGCCGAAGCCACCGGACCCGGAATCAACCCGAACTCAGGCGGTGACCCGGGTCGATCATTCGACGAAACCCTCGGGTGGGCGCTAGCGGCGGCTCCCACCGGTCGGATCGTCGGCGGCGTGGCCGGATTGGCCGGGTTCATTACCAACGGTCCGGCACTGACCCGGGCACTGGAGTCGGCTTGGCGCCGGCACGGCCTGACCAGTCCGGTGCGGGCGGTATCCGACCTGGTGGTGGCGTTCTGGTCGGGAGAGGCACGTCCGGCCGGTACCGTGCTGATTGCCGGCACCGGCGCAATTGCCGGGTTGGTGAGCGGGGCCGAACTCGGGGCCACCAGCGACGGCTACGGTTACCTGCTGGGTGACCGCGGCGGCGGGGTCTGGCTGGGCCGGGCGGCAGTGCGCGCCGCTTTGGACGGGCACTCCGGGCGCGGACCAGCCACTCTGCTGACCAAGTTGGTCCTGCGCGACGAGACCGCCTGTGAGCTGATTGCCTCCGTTTACGCGGCCTCGCCCAAAGAGTTGGGAAAGTATGCCCGCTTTGTCGACCAGGCCTACCACCTGGGGGACCCGGTGGCGGCCGAGATCGTCGACGAGGCGGTGTCCGAGTTGGTGAGGACAGTCGAGTCGCTCCCGGGGGCCGACGGCGGGCCCCTGGTTTTGGTTGGCTCCGTTGCCACGGGGGATCATCCCGTTGCCGCCGGATTGCGCTCGCGGTTGCAGGAGTTGGGCTGGACTGTCTCCGAAGGAAACTCGGGCTTGACCGGGGCCCTGCGCTTGGCCCGTCACCAGGTCCTGGCCGTCGACTAATGCGAATCCTCGGCCTGATGTCGGGCACCTCTTGCGACGGGGTGGACGCGGCAGTAGTTGACTTTACCTACCGTGACGGACACCTGACCGGACGGTTGCAGTGGGCAAATGAGACCCCGATTTCTCCGGAGGGTCGGGCCCTAATCCAGAGTCTGTTTCCACCGGCCCGGGTCTCATTGGAGGACGTTGTTCGGGCTGACGTTTACCTCGGTGAACTGTTTGCCGAAGTGGCCGAGGCGGCGCTGGCAGCGAGCGGAGGCGCCGACGCGATCTGCTCCCACGGGCAGACTGTCTGCCACTGGGTCCCGGATGGTTCCGCCCGTGGCACCATGCAGTTGGGCCAGCCGGCGGAGATTGCGGAGCGTACCGGTCTGCCGGTGGTGGCGGATCTGCGGGTCCGCGATCTTGCGGCCGGAGGTCAGGGAGCCCCACTCGTCTCCTTCCTGGACGCGGCCCTGCTGGCACCGGCTACCGGGTCGGGGCGAGGGGCGGCTACCTTGAATCTGGGTGGAATCGCCAACGTCACCGTCCGGGTGGGCACCCGGGTCGAGGCTTGGGATACGGGACCGGCCAACGCGTTGATCGACACCTACGTCACCCACCTGAAGCTGAACTCAGTCGGGTTTGACGTGGATGGGCGTTTGGCGGCGGCAGGCAGTCCTTTCGTTCCCCTGCTGGACCTGCTGGCCGATGACCCCTACTACCGGTTGCCAGCCCCCAAGTCGACCGGAAAAGAGCACTTCAACTGGGAGTATTTGCAGGGGCCGCTGGCTCGCTGGCCCCGCCTCGCCCCCGTCGACGTGGTGGCCACCTTGACCGAACTGACCGCGTTGACGGTGGCTCGGGACCTGTCCGCGGTGGGATCGGTGTTCGTCTCCGGCGGGGGTGCCCAAAACCCGGTGCTGCTGGCAGCCCTTCGACGCCGCCTCCCCGAGGCGACGGTGGAGCTGACCGACCAATTGGGGGTGGACGCGGGGGCGAAAGAAGCGATCCTGTGCGCCCTGATTGGGTGGTGCACCCTGCACGGAGTTCCGGCCACTCTCCCGGGGGTGACCGGCGCTCGTGGGCCGCGCGTGCTGGGGACCATCACCCCGGGTGCCGGCCCGCTCGAGCTGCCCACACCCCTGCCCCCGCTGCTGTCCCTGAACCTGGAAGGAACTGTCGCCCCATGAGCCTCTCGCGTGCTGAAGCTTTGCGTTCGGGTGGAGCCGCCCAGGAACTGTACCGGCGAGTCTGGGCTCACGACGCCTCCCACTTTCTGGTGACTCCCAGGGAGGTGCGCCAGGTCGACTCTGCGGCGCAGATGGCAGAGCTGTTTCGGGAGGCGCGTCGGCGTCACTTGCCGGTAACTTTCCGCTCGGGAGGCACCAGTTTGAATGGGCAGGCCCAGTCCGAAGGGATCCTGGTGGATACCAGGGCCGCGTTCAAAGCGGTGGTGCCGTTGGACCGGGGACATCGGGTGTGGGTCCAGCCGGGGGTGACTATCCGGCAGGTGAACCGGGCTCTGGCCCGCCACGGCCGGAAAATGGGGCCGGATCCGGCCAGCGAGATTGCCGCGACCGTGGGTGGGGTGCTGGCCAACAATGCGTCGGGGATGCTGTGCGGTACCGACCAGAACAGCTACCGGCTGATCGAGTCGCTCGAGGTCGTGCTGCCTTCCGGCACCATTTTGAATACCGCCGACCCCGGAGCTGCCGACAAGCTGGCCGAGTTGGAGCCCAACCTGGTTGACACGCTCACACGGCTCCGCGATCAACTGTGGGCACGGCCCGACCTGGTGGCTGAGGTGCGGCGGCAATTCAGCCAAAAAAACACGATGGGCTACAGCCTCAATGCGTTCCTGGATTACTCCGAGCCCCTGGACCTGCTGGTCCATCTGCTGGTGGGCAGCGAGGGCACCCTCGGGTTCGTTTCCGAGGCGGTCTACCGGACCGTGCCGGTCCGCCCCCATGCCGCCACCGCCCTGTGGCTTTTTCCCGACGTCCATCGGGCGGCCGAGGCGATTGCCCCCCTGGTTGGGACCGGGGTGGCTGCCCTCGAACTGATGGATGCGCGGGCACTGGCGGTGGCCCAAAATCTGCCGCACCCGCCGGCGGAACTGGTGGGCCTGGACTTGAAAGAACAGGCCGCGCTGCTAGTTGAGTACCAGGAGGAGTCCGAGGCGGATCTGGCCGAAGCTCTGGTCCGGGCTCAAACCGTGCCCGCAGCCCCCAGCTTTACCACCGACTCGGCTGTTCGGGCTCACCTGTGGGCGGTCCGGAAAGGACTGTATGCTTCCGTGGCCGGGGCCAGCAGCGAACGAACCCTGCTGGAGGACATCGCGGTGCCCGTGCCGGCCCTGGCTGACACCACTCGCGACCTCTCCAACCTGCTGGAGCGGTTCGACTACCGCGACGCGGTGATCTTCGGCCACGCCAAAGATGGCAATCTGCACTTCATGTTGTCCGACGATTTCGGCTCGGACCGGGGCCGTCAGCGCCTGGAAGCTTTTACGGAGGAACTGGTGGAGTTGGTGCTGTCACGGGGTGGGGCGCTCAAGGCTGAACACGGGACCGGTAGAGCCATGGCCCCGTTTGTCGAGCGACAGTACGGCCCCGAGCTCTACCGGATCATGCGCGACCTGAAATCCGCTTTCGACCCGGACCAGCTCTGTAACCCGGGGGTGATCCTCACCGATGATCCCCACCTGCACTTGCGGTCGCTGAAGGAGACTCCCGCGGTCAATCCGCTGGTGGACCGATGCGTGGAGTGCGGCTACTGCGAGCCGTCCTGCCCCAGCCATCAGCTGACGTTGACCCCGCGAACCAGAATTGTGGCCGAGCGGGAAATTGCGTTGGCCCGTCAGCGAGGGGACCGGGTGGGGGCCAAGCAACTTGAGCAGGCATTCGAGTACGCGGCGGTGGATACCTGTGCGGTGGATGGGCTGTGTGAAGTGGCCTGTCCGCTCGACATCAACACCGGGGACCTGGTGCGGGAACAGCGCCGGCAGCGCAGTCCGCGCTGGTTCCGGGTGATGTGGGCGCTGGCGGCTCGACACTGGTCAGCGGTTACCGTGGGCGCCGCCCTGGCCCTGAGCGTGGCCCAGCGCCTGCCCGCCTCGATGGTCACCGGCATCACCCGGATGCTGCGAGCAATAGTTGGGCCTGACCGGGTTCCGCTTTGGACTGCGGATTTGCCGGGCGGAGGGCGGCGGCGGAGCAAAGTGGCGCGGTACCACCGGAGTACCGGACCGGTGGAGGCGGTCTACCTGCCTTCGTGTCTGAATGCCATGTTTGCCCCGGCTCCGCTGGACGGCTCCTCCGGCAATACCCAGCTGGATTTCCAGCTGCTGTGCGAGCAGGCCGGGGTGACTCTGCGGTTCCCACCGGGCCTGGATCGTCTCTGCTGCGCCACCCCGTGGACCTCCAAGGGACAGTCTGCGGACCGGATCCGGAGCCAAGTTCGGGCGGCCTTGGAAGTGGCAACCGAGGGTGGCCGGCTCCCGGTGGTGTGCGACAACTCCTCGTGCACCGAGGGGCTGGTGAAGTTCGCTGACGGCTACCGGGTTTTGGATGCCCCGGTGTTTCTTCGAGACGTGATCCTGCCCCGACTGCCGGCCGGGCAACTACGGGTTACCTGGCACCAGGCGGCCCTCCACCCCACCTGTTCCACCACGCACTTGGGTTCAACTGAAGCCGTCCGACAGGTGGCGCAGCAGGTGGTCGGTCAGGCACGGGTCCCAGACGATTGGGGTTGCTGTGGGTTCGCGGGTGACCGCGGAATGCTACACCCCGAGCTGACCGCAGCTGCCACCGAGCCGGAGGCGGCCGACGTCCAGGGCGTGGACCTGTGGATCTCCACCAACCGCACCTGCGAGATTGGGATGACGAGGGCCACTGGGCAGGAATACGTTTCCCTCATCAGTGCGGTGGCGGTGGCCAGTGGTGCCACCGATCCGGACCGGGCCGCGGGCGGGACCGAACACTGACGAATCCTCCACGGTCAAACCCCGTCTGACCTGGTCTTTTATCGGTGACGTGGGCTAAAAACCGAGGTCGATCCTCCTGGGACCAACGACTCTTGGTAAACTGATTGACGACGTGTCGACGGGGCACGATTTACTAAATGGAGGCCAAGGCTACCAATGGTCAAATACGTTTATGATTTCACGCAGGGCGACAAAGATCAGAAGGACCTGCTGGGCGGTAAGGGCGCCAACCTGGCGGAAATGACCCGGTTGGGTCTGCCGGTTCCCCCCGGATTCACCATCACCACGGAGGCGTGCCGCGCCTACCTGAAGGACGGTGCGGTTCCGGAAGAACTTCAGACCGAAGTCACCGTGGAACTGCGCAAGGTGGAGGACCAGATGGGCCGCCGCCTCGGCGACCCGGCGGACCCGCTGCTGGTTTCGGTTCGGTCCGGTGCCAAGTTCTCGATGCCGGGCATGATGGAGACCGTGCTCAACATTGGTCTCAATGACGAATCGGTGTTGGGGCTGGCCGCGATGTCGCAGAATGAGCGGTTCGCCTGGGACTCCTACCGGCGCCTGATCCAGATGTTCGGCAAGACCGTGCTGGACATCGACGGGGATCTGTTCTCTGACGCGCTCGAAGAAATGAAGGCTGATCGCAACGCTGCGGCCGACACCGACCTGGTCGCCGCCGACCTGCAGGAACTGGTTGGGACCTTCAAGCAGATCGTCAAGGACGCCACCGGGAAAGACTTCCCGCAGAACCCGCGTGAGCAGATGGACCTGGCCATCGAAGCCGTCTTCCGCTCCTGGAACACCGAGCGGGCCAAGATTTACCGTCGCCGTGAGCGGATCCCAGACGACCTGGGCACTGCGGTCAACGTTCAGACCATGGTCTTTGGCAACATGGGTGACACCTCGGGCACCGGCGTCTGCTTCACCCGCGACCCCTCCACCGGTCACTCCGGTGTCTACGGCGACTACCTGATGAACGCGCAGGGTGAGGACGTCGTGGCGGGTATCCGCAACACCCTGCCGCTGGCCACCCTGGAGACGACCGATGAGGCCGCCTACAAGGAACTGCGGGCCATCATGCGCAAGCTTGAGACCCACTACCAGGATCTGTGCGACATCGAGTTCACCATTGAGCGCGGCAAGCTGTGGATGCTGCAGACCCGCGTCGGCAAGCGGACCGCCGCGGCTGCGTTCCGCGTCGCCACCCAGCTGGTGGACGAGAAGCTGGTCACCAACGACGAGGCGCTGGAGCGGGTCACCGGTGAGCAGCTGACCCAGCTGATGTTCCCCCAGATTGACCCCGAAGCTGAGAAGGTCCTGATCACCAAGGGCATGGCCGCCTCTCCGGGCGCCGCCGTTGGCCACATCGCGTTCAACAACGCGCAGGCCGAGCAGTTTGCGGCCGAAGGCGTGCGCTGCGTGCTGGTTCGCCGCGAAACCAACCCGGAGGACCTGCCCGGCATGGTGGCAGCCGAAGGGGTGCTGACCGCTCGCGGGGGCAAGACCTCGCACGCGGCGGTCGTGGCTCGCGGCATGGGCAAGACCTGCATTGTCGGGGCGGAAACCCTGAACATCAACGCCGAAGAGGGCACCGTGAAGGTGGGCGACTACGTCCTCACCTCCGATGACATCATCGCGATTGACGGCTCCACCGGCGAGGTGTTCCTCGGTGAGGTGGCGGTCCAGGATTCGCCGGTGACCACCTACCTGGCCGACGGCCTGGAAGCTGGCATTGCCGCTGCCGATGGGGACGAGGCCACGATCGACCTGATCAAGTCGGTGGACCGGATCCTTTCTCACGCGGACAAGGTGCGCAAGCTCCAGGTGCGCGCGAATGCCGACACCCCGGTTGACTCTGAGCGCGCCGTCGACTTTGGCGCCGAAGGGATCGGCCTGTGCCGGACCGAGCACATGTTCCTGGGCGAGCGTCGCCCGCTGGTGGAACGCGTCATCCTCTCGGCCCCGGAATCGACCGAGCGGACCACTGCGCTGGGCGAACTGGAAGTCCTCCAGAAGGGCGACTTCCTGGAGATGCTCGAGGTGATGAACGGTCTGCCGATGACCGTCCGCCTGATCGACCCGCCCCTGCACGAGTTCCTCCCGGACCTGACCTCGCTGGAGGTCAAGGTGGCCGTGGCGAAGGCGACCGGTCAGCCGGTCGACCCGCAGGACGAGCTGATGCTGACCGAGGTCCGCCGCCTCCACGAGCAGAACCCGATGCTGGGTCTGCGCGGGGTGCGTCTGGGCATCTATCTGCCCGGCCTGTTCCTGCTGCAGATCCGTGCCCTGTCTGAGGCGGCCGCCGAGCTGAAGTCCAAGGGTCTGGATCCCCGTCCGGAGATCATGGTGCCCCTGGTTGGCTCGGTTCGCGAGCTGGAGATCATCCGCGACGAGGCCGAAGCGACCATCGCCGAGGTGGCCAGCCGCTACCAGGTGGAGCTGGACATTCCGATCGGCTCCATGATCGAGCTGCCGCGGGCCGCCATGACCGCTGAGGACCTGGCCAAGGCGTCGGACTTCTTCTCGTTCGGCACCAACGACCTGACCCAGACGGTGTGGGGCTTCTCCCGCGACGACGTCGAAGGCGTGTTCTTCCCGACCTACATCGAGAACTCGATCTTCCGCGTCTCCCCGTTCGAAACCATCGACGTGCACGGCGTCGGCCGCGTGGTGGCCGAAGGTGTGCGCCGGGCGCGCGAGTCCAAGCCGAACATTAAGCTCGGCGTCTGTGGCGAGCACGGCGGTGACCCGGAGTCGATCCACTTCTTCGCCGAGGTTGGTCTCGACTACGTGTCCTGCTCTCCGTTCCGCGTCCCGGTGGCGCGCCTGGAGGCCGGCCGCGCCGCGGTGCTGGAAGGCTAATTAGTCGCAACTAGGATCCGGGTCCGCCTGTGGGCGGGCCCGGATCTTTGTCTGTCCCCACTCGGGCAGACCTGGCACAATGAGGACCATGAGGCTGATTCCTACGCAGATGTCGATCGCCTGTTACGCGGGTCCCGGCGGCCCCGAAGTTGTGATTGAGCAGCGGCGGCAAGTCCCGCAACCGGCCCCCGGTGAGGTGCTGATCGAGGTGGTGGCGGCCGGGCTGAACCGCGCCGACGTCCTGCAGCGGGAGGGTCACTATCCGCCGCCGGTGGGTGAGAGCGACATTCCCGGTCTGGAGGTCTCCGGGCGGGTGGTCGACTGGGGACCAGGGGTGGATCCGGACCTGTTTCCCGGAGGCGAGCCGGTGGTGGCCCTGCTGGGTTCGGGCGGCTACGCCCAGTATGTCTGCGTCCCGGCCGGGCAGGTGCTGCCCGCCCCGAAGGGTTTGGACCTGGTGGCCGCCGGCGCGCTGATGGAAGTCGCATCCACCGTGGTGTCCAACCTGTCGCTCACGGTCCCGGTGCAGCCGGGTCAGTGGGTCCTGGTCCACGGTGGGTCGGGCGGGATCGGCACTTTTGCGCTGCAGTATCTGCGGGCCCGGGGGGCCCGGCCACTCGCCACCGTCAGCAGCCCGGCTAAGGCAGAGTGGGCGCTGCGGTTTGGGGCCGAGGCGGCCATCAACTACCGGGAAGAGGACTTTGTTGAGCGAGTGGGGGAGTTGACCGGGGGCCACGGCGCCGACGTGATCCTGGATGTGGTGGGCGCCAAGTATCTGACGCGCAACGTCACCGCCTTGGCCGCGGACGGCCGCCTGGTCAACATTGGTCTGAGCGGGGGAACCCGGGCAGAACTGGACTTGGGCCGACTGCTCGCCAAGCGGGCCGGGGTGATTGGAACCGGCCTTCGCAGTCGAAGCGCCGCGGACAAGGAGCGGATCGTCCAGCAGGTGCACCGGGAGGTCTGGCCCCTGCTCGCCAGCGGCCAGCTAACCGTCCCGGTCGAGCGGACGTTCCCGCTGTCGCAGGCCCGGGAAGCGCACGAATATTTTGACTCCGGTGCCCACCTGGGGAAGGTAGCCCTGCTGGCCGGGCCGGACCAATCGTCCCGCTAGCTGCTGTTCTGGTTACAAGCCACCGACCGGGCCCGGTACAGCGTCCCGTTCAGTTCCAGCACCAGCACCTGTTCGGCGGTGAGCGCACAGTCCGCCGGCGTTTGCACGTCGCTGGACAGCGTCACTTGGGTTGGTAGGTCGACCCCGTCGGTAGCAATCAGGGGGAACCATTCTTCGGTGATAGTCACGTCGGTATCCTGCCCGCCCTCGCAGGCGCGGAAGTTCAGCTCGCCGGCCTGCTCCAGGTCTGCCTGCGTCAGTTCCGGCAGGGAATCCGGATCGGTAACGCTGCAGGGACCGGCTTTCGCCTCTTCTGTCGGCGTTTGACCGGAGCTACAGGCAGCCAGGGTGAGGCCCGCGGCGACGAGCGGGGCCAAGAGCCAGGCTTTGCTAGTCCGCATTGGTCCCCGCCCCCTGTTCGACCCCGGTGCTGACCGAGTTGGTGGCAACGCCTGCTTCCGGGATCAGGTTGAGCGGCACTTCCACCCCGATCTGGGAGAGGCTGGCGGTCAACGTCTGGCGCAGTTGGTCCAGATTCACCAGGTTCGGATCAGCCCCGATGTCGATCCCGCCGGTGACCAGGTTCGGACCGTACCATCCGATCCCGGGCAGCTGCAGTCCATTGGAGCTTAGCGTTGCCAGCGCCGAGGTCAGTTCGGTTAGGGAAAGGCCGCCCTGCTCAATGGAGGCGGGAACGCCCGGGTACCGGCCTGCCGCCTCAGCCAGCGCTGCCTTGGTTTCATCGCTGGCACGGTCAGTCACGAACACCACGACCCCCTCGTAGTGGGTGCAGTAGCTGACGCCGCGAATCTCATCCGGGTGCTGGTCGGCGAGATCCTGTAACTCCAGGCCCAAACGCGAGACCTGGGCCTCGGGCTCACCCACCCAGTAGGGCTGCTGGGTGGTGGGGTCCGACTGAATGCAGGCCGGAAGGACGTCCAGCGCGGACCCGTTTTGGGTCGATGAGGCGGAGGTGAGGCCGCCCGCTGCGGCCAGCGCTGCGACCAGGGCGAATCGTAGGGGAGCAAACATCGGAGTCCTCCTTGGCTCGACTTGCCGCCAGTCTACCCCCCCCGGCAAATGGGTCGATAAACTTTTGGTTACATTCTTATCCGCGCAGGTGGGGGCGCTTTTCCCGGCGGTTCGACTGGACCAAACTGGCCGAACATCGCCTCAAGGCCGTTCGGGGCAGCGTCCGAGGCTAGCAAATATGAAGCGTACACGCGCTGCTCGAAACCGGGCCCGTGTGTTCGACTCACCCAGCGGCCGAGCCTTCGTTCCCGGTGACCGGAGCTCCCCCTCGTCCCCCATCCGTGCAGGTGCGCCCCCAGCGCGGAGCTCCCGGTGGAAACGGGCTGTCGTTTGCTGCCGGCCGAGGGAAGGAGAGGGACAATTGGCGGTCCCCGTGCGACAATATTGGGGAAGGTAGTGATTGAGGAGAGCCAATGGCATTATTCGAGTTAGACAACGGTCGACTGGTCCCGGCTCAATTCGGCCGCGAGGTCCCCGGTGGATTCACTCCCGATGTGCTGCGGGCGGTTCGCAGTCAAGTCCTCGAAATTGTCGCTCGTCCCCTGTTCCCGATCACCTGGCGCAACATCCACGGCGGCAGCGCGCCCAGTGACCTGCCGCGCCTGACGGCTCTGGATGCCTCCGGTCAGGTGGTGGCGGTCGAGGTGGTGGAAGAGCTGGATGCCGACCTGCTGATCGATTCCCTGTCGCGCCTGGCCGACACGGCCGCTCGCTCCTGGGTGGACCTGGCCCGCGAATACCCGGGAGACATTGAGGGCTTTAAGGTGGACTGGGCCCAGTTTCGAGAGTCGATGCCCCCCACTACGCCCAACGGCCCCCGGCTGATCATCGTGGCGGCCGCGATCGAACCTGAGGTTCGTCCGGCGCTGGATGTGCTGGCCAGTTCCGGGGTGGAGGTGCACGAGATGGCCCTGCGGCAAATGTCGAACGGACGCTCGTTCCTCGACGTCTCGGCGGTGGGCCCGCGCACCTACGGACATCGCGCCAACCTGCTGGTGGGTGACTCGAATCCGGTGCCGGAGATTTCCGGCTTGGCTCAAAAGCGCGAGGTGCCCGCCCCCCGCCCCCGGGTGGTCACCGACACCTCGACCCGTGTCGCTCACGAGCCACTTCCGGCCCGCTCAGACGTCGTTCCCGAGGGCAGTGCTCCCGACGTGTTGGAGCGCCGCGTGCCCCACGCCCCCGCTCATCGCAGTCGTTCCAAGTCGCCGTTCCCCTCCCGGTTGGAGCGGCGTACCGACACCGGTTCCATCCGGATCCCGGCCCGCGTCGACGAGGGGCCGGAAGCGCTGGCCATGGTCTCGAAAATGGTTGGGCGCCCGACCCCGCTCGTGCTGGACCCCCGGTTTGGGCTGACCGTGCGGGCGGAACTGGGCACGACCGGCCTGATCCGAACCGCAGCCGGGCAGTTCAACGATCCGACCCTGGCCCTGCAGGCCGTCGGTTACGGTGGTGAGGACGGCTGGGCCTCCTGGCATCTGGGGGATGTCTACGGCCCCACCCTGGCGGAAGCCATCGCCGAGATCAACGCGGCGGCGCGCTAGCTGTTCGCGGGGACCATCGCCTCTATCCAGTTGTGCATCAGCCGGTACAGGTGGCGCCGCACCGGTGGATCCGACAGCAGCAGGTCGTGCTTGCCGGGCAGGCGGGCAATGGTGACCAGGTCGGCCAACTTGGCGGACCGCTCGACAATCACTTCAGGGTCCAGCACGGTGTCGCTGTCGAACACGTCCGGTGACCACGTTTCGGCCGAGGCCGCCTTGGTTGAGCACAGGCTGAGCACCGGACAGTCGAGGTGTACCTCTTTTTCCACCCGGTCCTGCGCGGCCATAATCGCCTCCAGCCAGGTCGCGGGCACCGGGTAGGACGGGTTTCGCTTCCACTCGGGAAAAATCTTCCACCCGACGAGGGCGGGATCGTCCGGCTCTGCCTGAAAGTAGGCCGGCGGCTCCAGGCCCGAGCCGGCCCATCCTTTCGTCAGTGACGGGCCGTAGTAGTCGGGCTTAGAGTTCGAGATGACGATGGCCCGGGGGCGACGCGAGGCAATCCGCCCCAAGATCTGCTGCAGGGCCGGTCGCCAGGCGGCCATTGCCTGCAACTCCAGCCAGGCGGAGTTCAGAATCAGGCCGGCGACGGCCCCCGGGCGCCGGTAGGCCCAAAGGGTGGCCAGCAGCCCGCCGGTGGAGTGCCCCATCAGCAGGAGCGGCAAACCGGGGGTGTGCTGCTGCATGATTTCGATCGCCAGGCCGATTTCCTCCTCATAAACAGAGAAGTCAGAGGCGTACCCGATTGTCTGCCAGGGGCGCAGCGAGCGGCCGTATTTGCGCAGGTCCAGGGCAAAAAACTCGACCCCGGCCCGGGCCAGCTCCCGGGCCAGCTCCGTCTGAAAGAAATAGTCATTGCGCCCGTGGAGGTAGAGGCACTGGGCACGAGGCGATGGGGACGGCTCCGGGGGGCGGTAGCGAACCAGGGTGGCGACCGCCTCGCCCTCTTCGTCGGGGATCAGTTCAATGGTGCGGGCCAGGAAGCCGGGTCCCAGCACGTCGGGCGACCACAGGCTGGGCGCCGGCGGACCCGCGGGCCCCCAGGGTGCCAGGACGTCGAGTTCTACTTCCGGTTCGGCGGCAACAGGGTGGTTCATAGTCCTAGTGTAGGGAGAGTGACCGACAAGTGGGGTGGGGGAGTACTCTACCCCGACCTGTTGTGACAAATGTGAAGATTGAGCAAGTTGTGACAGATGTTCACGATGTTGCCAAAGTGTACGCCTGTGACTACTGTAGATTTCGGTATCAAAGTAGGTGCCGTGACCTATGAAAGCTGACCGACCAACCTGCGGGGTGATTCTGTGCGCTGGCACGTCAAAAACATACTTCGAGAGAAGTTCATAACGCCTGTGCTGGGGGTGATCGCCGCCCTGGCCCTGGTGTTTACCCCCCAGATGGCGCTGGCAGCTCCCACCCAAGACGATATTGACGCAGCGCGCGAAGACGAACGCCTGGCCGAACTATCGGTGGCGCAGATCGAGGTTCGGCTCGCGGCTGTTCGCGCCGATTTGCAGCAGGCCCGAATTGAGTCCGCGCTGGCGGGTGAGGCGCTCGTAGCGGCCAAAGAGAATCTGGACGAAGCTACCGAGGCGGCCGAAAAGGCCCAGGCGGAAGCGGACGAGGCGATGGCCAAGTTCGAAGACGCCCGCTCCGAGTTGGCGACCGTGGCCCAGTCCGCCTTCCGTGGCGGCTCGGGCGCGCTTGATCCGCTGGCTCCCTATTTAACCTCCGACGGTCTGCAGAGCGTTGAGTCCCGCCGCAACATCATCGACAGCTTCGGCTCGGCTGCCGACAGCAAGCTGCAGAACGTGGCTGCGCTTGAGCAGGTGGCCAACGTGATGGCCGAGAGTGCAAAGAAGGCGAAGGCGGCGGAAGAGAAGGCCTACAGCAACGTGGAGGCCAAGACCAAGGCAGCGGAAGAGAAGCTGTCCGCCGCGCAGGCCCTGGAATCCGACACCGAGCTGCAGAGCGAAGCCCTGCTGGCCGAGCTGGCCGCCAAGCAGAACACCACCGTTGAACTGATTCGCGAGCGGGACGCGGCCCAGCAGGCCGAGCGTGAAGCCGCCGAGCGTCAAGCCGCTATCGAACGTTCCGAGCAGCAGACGGGTGGCGGGGGCGGGTCCGCCCCGGCCCCGAGCCAGCCCGGCAACGGTGGCGGCGGCGGTGGGACGACGACTCCTCCGCCCACTCCGCCGGTCACTCCACCGCCCTCGAAGCCGGATCCGATCCCGACTCCGCCCCCCTCCACCGGTGGCGGTGGCATTGATACGGTGATCGCCGTGGCCAAGTCCCTGCTGGGTGCACCCTACGTCTGGGGTGGAACCGGGCCGGGCTATGACTGCTCGGGCCTGGTTGTGACCGCCTACGCCGCCATTGGGGTCTACCTGCCCCGGGTATCCTCCCAGCAGTGGGGTGCAACCTCGCGGGTGTCGGTCGGCAATGCGATCCCGGGCGACCTGATCTTCTGGTCCTCCAACGGCAGCCAATCCGGCATCTACCACGTGGCCATCTACCTGGGCGGCGGCCAAATCATCGAAGCTGCCGACTATGGGATCCCGTTGCGGATCACCTCCATCTATAACTGGGGCAACGTCCTGGGCGCAGGTCGCGTCATCTAGGCTTCCCTCTTTCAAACCCGTCCGACCCCCTCCGGGTCGGACGGGTTTTTGCTTCTGCCTCCGGTTGAGGTGACAATGCGCAGGTGAGGGTCGCTTTTTGGGGTGCTTAGCCCCGCTCTTTGGCCGAGTCGTGGGCGGGCTGGAGGGGAAGCGTCGCCGAAAAAGACGGCATTTTTTGCGGGCAAGTTATCGGCTGAATAATTGGTTTATCTGGCCGCTTCGATTATTTCCTGACAGGTTAGTAATCGATTTACGGACCAGCCGTTGTGATACGCATCACCATACAAAGTCGGTAAGTGTGAACCCCATCGACAAGGTAGGGGTGGTTGGATACTCTGGGCTTTACGTCCGGGGACAAAAGTCCCTGAGCAGGCAAACAAGGCTGTTTGTATTCAGTTTGGGAGAGTGTCAACGTATGACTGACCGCGTATTAAAAAATTTCATCAATGGTGAGTTTGTCCCGGCGCAAGGGGCGAAAACCCAGCAGATTATTTCGCCAGCCACCGAGGAGGTGGTGGCGATCACCCCGGTTTCGGAGGCGGCGGATGTCGACGCGGCGTTTGCGGCGGCTGCGGCGGCGGCCAAGACGTGGAATCGCACCACGCCTGCCGAGCGCCAGCAGGTGCTGCTGGACGTGGCCGACGCGGTGGAAGCTGCTGCGGATCTGATTGCTGCCAAGCAGCATGAAGACACCGGCCAGTTGGTGGAGATGGTCAAGAGCGAAGAGGTGCTGGCCGGTGCCTCCCAGCTGCGTTTCTTTGCCGGGGCGGCGCGAATCTCCTCGGGGCTCTCGGCGGGCGAGTACATGGAGGGATTGACCTCCTACGTGCGGCGCGAACCGATTGGGGTGGTGGGCCAGATCGTTCCCTGGAACTACCCGTTCATGATGCTGGTTTGGAAGCTGGGCCCGGCCCTGGCTGCCGGCAACACCGTGGTGCTCAAGCCCAGTGACACGACGCCGCAGTCGGCGCTGGCCTTTGCCCAGGTGGTGAAGGACATCATTCCCCCCGGGGTGTTCAACCTGGTGCTCGGGGATCGCTCCACCGGCAGCCTGATCTCCACCCACCCGGTTCCGGGCCTGATTGCCCTGACCGGCTCGGTCCGGGCCGGCGAGGCGGTGGCCAATGCCGCCTCCAACCGACTGACCCGGGTCCACCTCGAACTGGGAGGAAAGGCGCCCTGCATCGTCCACGACGACGCGGACCTGGCCCTGGCGGCCGAAGGGATCGCGCAGGCCGGGCTGTTCAACTCCGGCCAGGACTGCACGGCCGCCACCCGCGTCCTGGTGCACGAGTCGGTGGCCGCGGAGTTCACCAAACTGCTGGTTGAGCAGGCGGAGTCCCTCAAGACAGGTGACTGCGAGGATGAGTCGACCTTCTTCGGCCCGCTCAACAATGCCGCGCACTTCGACAAGGTCTCCACCCTGGTTGAGAACCGCCCCGAATGGGCGCAGGTGCTGACCGGTGGACACCGCGTGGGCGACCGTGGCTACTACTATGCTCCCACTGTGATCAGTGGTCTTCGTCAAGACGACGAACTGATTCAAACCGAGATCTTTGGACCCGTCATCACGGTGCAGGAGTTCTCCACTGACGACCAGGCGGTCGAAATGGCCAACGGGGTGCCCTACGCCCTGTCGTCGTCGGTGTGGACCAAAGATCACGGCCGCGCCCTGCGTTTTAGCCAAGACCTGGACTTCGGGTGCGTCTGGATCAACACTCATATTCCGCTGGTGGCAGAGATGCCGCACGGCGGTTTCAAGAAGTCCGGTTACGGCAAGGACCTATCGGTCTACGGCGTGGAGGACTACACCCGGATCAAGCACGTCATGAGCTTGAACTACTAGCAGTAAATCCCATTGCAGGTCTGGAGCATACCCAGGGTTGGGTTTGCCATGCCCTGAAGCTTCCAAACAGGAAATTAGGTGATTGAATGCGCGTATTGGCTGCATTTTCATACTCACTAGGAGGGCGAGATGCCTTCGCATTAGGTTATTCGCTAGCAAAAGCACTGAACTGTCCACTTGACCTCGTCACCATCGTGCGGGGCGGAGAAGAAAGCGTGGCGCTCACAACGACGAAGACAGCCTTCGATCGGGAAGTGGCCGCGCAGATTGATCGCTGGATGGACGAGGTGATCGGTGAAACAGATGGCTCGGTTGTCCCGACCAAGAACCTGCGTTACGCCATGTCCTATCCCGAGGGTCTACTGGCTGCGGTTGAGGAGTTTGGCTCCACGCTGCTGGTAATCGGGGGTGGACGCCACGGCGCGTTCGGGCAGGTTTCCCTCGGGGCAGTTGGCAACACCATGCTGCACTCGTCGCCGGTTCCGGTGGCGTTGGCCCCGCGCGGGTTCCGCAACCACCCCTACACCAAGCTGGGCCGGGTGAGCGCCATCGTCGGCGACACCGGCGAGCGGGGGCAGGTTGTGCTGAAGGCGGCGGCAGAGTATGCCAACGCCTCCTCGGCCGGACTGCGACTGGTCTCCATCTCAACGGCCTCGCGGGTGCGTCGCACCGGTGAGGAAGCTGAGCAGCGCGGCGAACGGATCGCCGAAGCGGCGAAGTCGGTCTCCCTCAACAGCGGAGCCATCCCACTGTCCGAGGTGGCACAGGGCGACAACATCGAGGAGGCCGTGGCCACCATCAAATGGAAGAAGCAGGAGATCGCGCTGATGGGCTCAGGTCGCCTCGCGCAAAAGGGACGACTGTTCTTGGGCTCAACCGCTAACCGCATCCTGCGGGTCCTGCCGGTGCCGCTGGTCGTCGTCCCAGCCGGATGGGAAGGGGAGGCGTCATGAGCGTCAACACGAAAGGTAAAACCGGGGGCAAGCTGTCAAAGAAGGGCTTGTCCGCCGGGTCTGTTGGGTTGCTCGGAGCCGTCGTCATCGGCATCTCCTGCATCGCGCCCGCCTACACCCTGACCGGGGCCCTTGGCCCGACGGTCTCGCAGGTGGGGGCACAGGTTCCCGCCATCTTCCTGGTAGGTTTCATTCCCATGCTGCTGGTGGCTTTTGGCTACCGGGAGCTGAACAAGGCTATGCCCGACTCGGGCACCTCGTTCACCTGGGGGACGCGCGCCTTCGGCCCGTGGATCGGGTGGATGAGCGGCTGGGGGCTGGTGGTGGCCACCGTCGTGGTGCTGTCCAACCTGGCTGGGATCGCGGTGGAGTTCTTCTACCTGCTGCTCTCGCAGCTGTTCAACAACCCGGCGATTGCCGACCTGTCCCGCAACACCCTGGTCAACGTGGTGACCTGCCTGATCTTCATGGCGATTGCCACCACCGTGTCCTACCGCGACATGCAGACCACTCAGCGGATCCAGTACTGGCTGGTTGGATTCCAGTTGATCGTCTTCCTTGGCTTCGGTGCGACGGCGCTGGTTCGGGCCTACAACGGGACGGCCGTTCACGCCACTCCGGTTCAGCTCGACTGGTTCAACCCGCTGGCCACCTCCTCGTTCGCGGCGTTTACCGCCGGGGTCTCGCTCTCCCTCTTTGTCTACTGGGGCTGGGACGTGACGCTGACAATGAACGAAGAGACCACCGACTCGGGACGCACCCCGGGACGGGCCGCGATCACCACCGTGGTGGTCATCGTGTCCATCTACCTGTTCGTCACCGTCGGCTCGATGGCGTTTGCCGGCCTGGGTGATACGGGGATCGGGTTAGGGAACCCGGACATTCAAGAGAATGTCTTCTTCGCCCTGTCCGGTCCGGTGCTCGGTCCGCTCGCGATGCTGATGTCGCTGGCCATCCTCAGCTCCTCGGCCGCCTCGCTGCAGTCGACCTTCGTCTCTCCGGCCCGCACCCTGCTGGCCATGGGACACTATGGGGCGCTACCGAAGAAGTTCGCCACCATTTCGCCGCGGTTCTACACCCCCAGCTACGCCACCTTGGTGTCGGCTTTGGGCGCATCCATCTTCTACGCGTTCATGCGGGTCGTGTCCGAGAAGGTGCTGTGGGATACCGTCGAAACGCTTGGTGCCATGATCTGTTTCTACTACGGTCTGACCGCGTTTGCGGCCGTGTGGTACTTCCGGCGCCAGTGGTTCAACTCGGTGCGCGACTTCTTCTTCAAACTTGCCGCACCCGGGATTGGGGGCCTGACCCTGCTGATTCTGCTGGTGATGACCCTGCGCGAGTCGATCGACCCCGACTACGGGTCGGGATCGCAACTGTTCGGGCTGGGACTGGTCTTTGTCTTGACACTGGTTCTCATCCTGTCCGGTGTGGTAATCATGATTATCAGTTACTTCCGGAACCCGGATTTCTTCCGCGGTGCCACCATCAGCAAGTCTGAGGCCAATCTCGATGAGGAAGCGGTCCCAGTCTTGAACCTTGATGCCTAGCTAAATCCAGCAACGTCTTCGTGCCAGGCCGACGGAGACGACCTACTCGAAAAAATCAATAACGGACGCCAGGCCGGCCCATTCAAGGAAATGAGTAACGATGAAGAACATCGATATGGATCTAGTTGCCGAGCTAACCGAGATTGAAGGCGCACGGCTGAACGAACATACTCGCGGCTCGAAAGAGATGTACAAGGAGGCCAGCATTCACCTGGCCGGCGGGGTTGCCTCGTCCTACCAGCTGCGCGATCCCTGGCCGATCTACCTCTCCCGCGGCGAAGGCCCCAAGGTCTGGGATGTCGACGGGAACGAAATGTGGGATTTCCACAACGGATTTGGCTCCATGCTGCAGGGCCATGCGAACCCGATCATCGGCAAGGCCGTCTCTGACCGCTACGTCCTGGGCACCCACTTTGCCGCCCCCACCGAAGATGCTGTGGTGGTTGGCAATGAGTTGGCGGCCCGCTGGGGACTTCCCAAGTGGCGCTACACCAACTCCGGGTCCGAGTCGACCATGGATGCGATCCGCATTGCCCGTGCCTACACCGGCCGGGACACCGTGATGAAGATCTTCGGTTCCTATCACGGTCACCACGACACGGTGATGGTCTCGATCGGGGTGGAGTACGACAAGATTGGCGACCGGGAGAACCTGGCTTCGCTCGCCTACGGCGGCGGCATCCCCCAGGCCACAGTGGACATGACCATCCCGGTTCCGTTCAACGACGCCGGTGCGATGGAACGTCGGATCGAGCGTCTGACCGCGGAGGGGCGCAAGCCCGCCTGCGTGATCATGGAACCCGCCATGATGAACCTGGGCGTGGTTCTGCCGGAGCCGGGTTACCTTGAGGCGGTGCGCGCGATCACCAAGAAGCACGGCATTGTCCTCATCTTTGACGAGGTGAAGACCGGCCTGTGCATCGCCCCGGGCGGAGCGACCGACCTGTACGGCGTCCAGCCCGACCTGGTCACGTTGGCCAAGGCGCTGGGCGGGGGCTTCCCGACCGGAGCCATCGGCGGCACCGAAGAGGTCATGAGCGTGGTCGAGGACGGCACCGTCTACCAGGTGGGGACCTACAACGGGAACCCGCTGGTGATGGCTGCGGCCCGAGCCAACCTGCAGGATGTCCTCACCCCCGAGGCCTACCAGCACATCAACCACCTGAACGACCGGATCGTCAACGGCTGCCAGGCCGTGATCGACAAGTACGACCTGCCCGGCTACGCCGTCGGCGTGGGTGCCAAGGGCTGCGTCACGTTCTCGCCGGTCAAGGTCACGGACTACGAATCCTTCAAGGCCAACCAGTCGGCCGAACTGGCCACCCTGGCCTGGCTCTTCAACATGAACCGCGGGATCTTCATGACCCCGGGTCGCGAAGAAGAGTGGACTCTCTCGGTCACCCACACCGACGAGGCAATTGACGCCTACGTCGACTGCTTCGAGGAGCTGGCCGAGGCCATCACCCGCAAGTAGTAGCTAGACGGAATGCCCGGGTGGAAACACCCGGGCATTACCCGTCCCAAGCGAATGGCCCGGAGCCCCGATCGGGGGCCCCGGGCCACTCTATTTCTGGTGCACTTACCAGTTCACGGACAGGTACTGGGTTTCAAGGAACTCGTGGACCCCTTCGTGCCCACCCTCGCGTCCAATCCCTGACTGCTTGACTCCCCCAAAGGGGGCGGCCGGGTCGGAGATCAGGCCCCGGTTGATCCCAACCATGCCCACCTCCATCGACTCGGCAAACTTCATCGCCCACTGCAGATCCTGGCTAAACACGTAGGAGGCCAAGCCGAACTCGGTGCCGTTGACCGCGGCCAGCAGCTCCTCCTCGTCCGTCCAGGTGGCGATGGGCGAGATCGGCCCAAACACCTCGGTCTGCAAGATGGTCGCGTCCAGCGGCACGTCGGTCAGCACCGTCGGCGGGAAGAACGAGCCGCCGCAGGGAACCTCCAGCTGCAGTGCCATCCGCGCCCCCTCCGCCAGGGCTCCGTCCACGTAGCCGTGCATTTCGGCGGCAGCCGCCTCCGAAATCACCGGGCCGATCTGCGTGTGCGGGTCAATGGCCGGTCCCACCGGCATCGCGCTGATCCGGGCCACGTAGCGGCGGGTGAACTCCTCGGCTACGTCCGCGTGGACGTAGAGCCGGTTGGCGGCCGTGCAGGCCTGCCCGCCGCCGCGCAGCTTCGCCACCAGGGCTCCCTCCACCGCGGCGTCCAGGTCGGCGTCCGGGGCCACCACAAACGGGGCGTTCCCACCCAGCTCCATGGAGGACACCAGGATCCGCTTGGCCGCCTCGGCCATCAGGATCTGCCCGACCCGGGTTGAACCGGTGAAGGACACGGCCCGCACCGGCTCGGCCGCCAGCCAGATGTCAGAGATCTCGCTGGCGTGGGAGGACGGCACCATGTTGACCACCCCGGCCGGCACTCCGGCGCGCACCAGGATGTGCATCACCGCCAGCGACGTCAGCGGGGTGAACGAGGCGGGACGCAGCAGCGCGGTGCACCCGGCAGCCAGGGCCGGGGCCAGTTTCCGCGTCGCCATCGCAGCCGGGAAGTTCCACGGCGTGATCAGGGCAACGACGCCGATCGGACGGTGAGTCACGATCGTCCGGGCCCCGCCGCCGGGCGCGGGCACGTACGTCCCCTCGATCCGGACGGCCTCCTCGGAGAACCAGCGGAAGAATTCGGCCGCGTAGCGCACTTCGGCGCGGGCATCGGTCAGCGCCTTCCCGTGCTCGGCGCTAATCAGCAGGGTGAGCTGCTCTTCCTCTTCCAGCATCAGGTCGAAGGCTCGACGCAAGATTACTGAGCGCTCGCGGGGTGAGGTTTGGCGCCAGGCCACCAGGGCCTGTTCGGCTGCCTCGACCGCCGCCTGCGCGTCGGCGCTGGAGCCGTCCGCGATCTGCCCGACCACATCCCCGGTGGCCGGATCGGTGACCGCGAAGGTCTTCTCGGCGGCGCGGAACTCGCCGCCAATAAAGACCCCTCGGTCGGGTGCGATCTGGCGCAGGTACTCCTGCAGGATCGGCGAGTTGACGATTCTTGTTTCGGTCATCATCTCTTCTTTCACTCTGGCCCAGTCGATTTACGGGTAGAGGCCGCGCAGCAGGTGGGCTTGCGCCACCCGCTCGACCGCCATGGTGGTGGCCGCGGTCCGCAGCGGCAGCTGCTTGTCGCGGGCAAACTTGCCCACTTCCCGCCAGGCTAGCTTCATCCGCTGTTCGAGGCGATTGTTGACTTCTTCCTCGCTCCACCAGTAGCTCTGGTTGCCCTGGACCCACTCGAAGTAGGAGACGACCACGCCGCCGGCGTTGGCCAGAATGTCGGGCACAACCAGGATTCCCTTGTCGTTGAAGATGGCGTCTGCCTGCGGGGTGGTGGGGCCGTTGGCACCCTCCACGATCAGGCGGGCCTGGACCTGGGAGGCGTTCTCTTCGGTCAGCACCCCTTCGACGGCAGCGGGAACCAGCAGGTCCACGTCGAGCCCCCAGATGGAGTCGGCGGGGATTTCCTCCGCCCCGGCAAAGCTGGTCACGCGGCCGGTCTGGTCCACGTGCTCTTCCAGGGCCGGCACGTCCAAGCCCTTCGGGTGGTAGACCGCGCCGTAGATGTCGGCGACCGCCACCACTTTGACCCCGGCCTCCCACAGGAAGCGCGCCGCCCCGCGGCCGACCTTGCCGAAGCCCTGGACGACGGCCGTCGTCTTGCTGGGCTCCATCTTGAGGGATTCCATCGCGGACAGGGCGCAGAAGACGACCCCGCGGGAGGTGGCCGCCGCCCGGCCGCGCGACCCGCCGGCCTCAATCGGCTTGCCGGTGACGACGCCGAGCTCGGTGTAACCCTTGGCGACCGAGTAGGTGTCCATGATCCAGGCCATGTTCTTCTCGCCGGTGCCCATGTCGGGGGCGGGAATGTCCTTTTCCGGGCCGATGAACGACATCAGCTCGGAGGTGTAGCGGCGAGTAATCCGCTCCAGCTCGCCCTCGGAGTAGTTGCGCGGATCCACCTGGACGCCGCCCTTGGCGCCGCCGAACGGCAGGTCCAGCAGCGCACACTTCCAGGTCATCCACATGGCCAGCGCGCGCACCTCGTCGATGTCGACGTTCGGGCTGAAGCGCAGGCCGCCTTTGGCCGGGCCGCGGGAAATGTTGTGCTGCACGCGGTGCCCGATCAGCACCTCTTTGGAGCCGTCATCGCGGCGTAGCGGAATGGCCACAGTGGCTTCGCGCCGCGGAATGGCCAGCATCTGGTACATGCCCTCATCCAGTCCGAGGAAGGACACAGCCTCGGCCAGCTGGGCCCGGGCATCCTCCAACGGATTGTGGTGTTCAGGTTTGGGTGACATTTTCAGTTGGTTTCCTTCGTCTCGTTCAGGGCCGCTTCGATGATCGAAATGCCTTCGGTCAGCAGTTGGTCGCTGATGGTGAGTGCCGGCAGCAGCCGGATGACGTTGCCGTAGGTGCCGCAGGTCAGCAGGATCAGCCCCTGCTCGCGACAGCGCGAGGCGACCTGGGCGGTGAGTTCGGGATTGGGTTCGGTGGTGCCGGGTTGGACCAGCTCCAGGGCGATCATCGCTCCGCGTCCCCGGATCTGCCCGATCCGGTTGTCCTGGGCCTGCATGCCGGACAGCTGATCGACGACCAGAGTCTCGATCTGGCGGGCCCGCTCCAGCAGGTGTTCCTGCTCAATCATTTCCAGGGTGGCGAGCGCCGCCGCGCAGGCGATCGGGTTCCCCCCGTAGGTTCCGCCGAGGGCGCCCGGTCCGGGGGCGTCCATCATTTCGGCCCGACCGGTGACGGCCGACAGCGGCATCCCCCCGGCCACTCCCTTGGCGATGGTGACCAGGTCGGGGACCACGCCCTCGTCCTCACAGGCAAACCAGGTGCCGGTGCGGGCAATGCCGGACTGAATTTCGTCGGCAATGAAGACCACGCCGTTGTCGTTGCACCACTGCTGCAGGGCCGGCAGGAAGCCGGGCGCGGGAACGATGAAACCACCCTCACCCTGAACCGGCTCGATGATGACCGCGGCAATCTGGCTGGCCCCAATCTGCTTCTCCATCGCCTGGATCGAGCGGGCGGCCGCCTCGGCCCCCGAGAGCCCGTCGCGGTACGGGTAGGACGCCGGCATCCGGTACACCTCGGGAGAGAAGGGGCCAAACCCGAGCTTGTAGGGCACCGCTTTGGCGGTCAGCGCCATCGTCAGTGAGGTCCGCCCGTGGAAGGCGTGATCGAAAGCGACCACCGCCTGGCGCCCGGTGTAGGTCCGGGCTACCTTGATCGCGTTCTCAACCGCCTCGGCGCCCGAGTTGAACAGCGAGGTCTTCTTCGGGAAGTCGCCGGGGGTGAGCGAGTTCAGCTTTTCTGCCACCGCGATGTAACCCTCGTACGGGGTGATCATTGCGGAAGTGTGGGTGAACTGCTGGGCCTGAGCCTGGATGGCCGCGACGACCGCGGGGGCCGAGGCGCCCACCGAGGTGACGGCAATGCCGGAGGCAAAGTCGATCAGGCGGTTGCCATCAACATCTTCAATGATGCCGCGGTCGGCCGCAGCCGCGTAGGCGGGAATGGTCGCGCTGTTGGCGCGGGGAATGGCCGCCTGGGCGCGCGCCGACAGGGCGGACGAGGCGGGGCCCGGCAAAGCCGTCTTCAGTTGCCGATCTTGGGGAATAGTTGCCATACCAACTCCATTGTGTGTCTCTCAGGCAGAATATTTGCTGACAACACCGAGGTTAGCTGGGGTTTGATCCGAACGACCTAGGCAAAAAGCACAATTTTTGCGCCGAGGTAGGTCATACTGACCATATGCTCACCGTTGAGGAAATGATCCCCGCATTGCCCGGCCCGTTTTTGCGGGTGGACCTGCCCCGCCCCGACCTGGAGGTCACCTGGGTGGCCAGCACGGAACTGTTCGATCCGGGTGAGTTTCTGGAGGGCGGCGAACTGGTCCTCACCACCGGCCTGTTCGGCCACGGCTGGACCCAAACCGACTGGACCCATTACGTGCGCCGGCTCCGCCGAGCCGGGGTGAGCGCCCTGGGCCTGGGCACCGGGGTGGCGTTCGACGACGCTCCCGCCCCGCTGGCGGAGGCCTGTGCGCGCGAGGGGATGAACCTCCTGGTCTTTGCCGAGGAAGTAACTTTCGTTAGCATTTCCCGCCAGGTGGCGCAGTTGCTGACCGCCCCCGGCGAGCCCTCCAGTCCCACCGACCAGACCGGGCTGATGATCCAGCAGGAGTTCTCCCGCGCGGCGGCCAAGGGCAGCGAGACCGCGATTCTACGGACGCTGGCCGGGGTCTTTCGCGGGACCGCTGCCCTGCTGGACCAAACCGGGCGCCTGCGCCACCGCCCCATTGGCTCCGAGGCCGACTCGTTTCCCGCCGACCAAATTGCCCTTGAGCTGGCCCGCCTCCAGCGTCGCGGGGCCGTCACCGTGGCGGAGGGGGGGCGCTACCTGAGCCTGCAGCCGCTGGGCCTTGGCCGCAACACGGAGGGCTACCTGGCCATCACCTATTCCGACTCGCCCACCCTCTGGCAGCGATCCGCCCTCAGCCTGGCCGTCTCCCTGCTCGGGGTTTCCGCCGAAGCCAAACACCAGCGGCTCCTGAGCGAATCCCAGGCCCGCGCGATCCTGGTCCGACTGCTGCTGGCGGGGGACACCGACGGAGCCGAGGTGGCCGCCGACGAGGTGGGGGTGGAGTTGCCAGCCGAACTGCAGGTGGCCCAGATTTGGGTTGGCGGCGGGGGACACCTGGTGGAGTTGGAGCGCCGGCTCGAACCGCACCTGCTCACCTCGGTTTTCCTCGGATGGAAACCGGAGAGGGACCGGGTCACGCTGGTGGCCGATCCCCAGTTTTTCGCTACGCTGCCCCCGGGATTCTGGGGCCGCTGCCGGGTTGGGTTTGGGCCCGCGGGGCCCCCGGCTCAGGTGCCCGAGGGGGATCGGCGGGCAGGCCTGGCACTGCGGGGCACCGATCCGACCCACCCGGTGCTCAGTTGGGAGCAGGTGGCAGACAACTCGCTCTCTCACCTACTGGCCGAGGACACCGCCCTGGCTTTCGCCGAGCGTCAACTCGGGCCGATCCTGGGTGACCCGCGCCAACTGGAGACGCTGCTTGCCTACCTGCAGGCGGGCGGCGGGGCGGGAGAGATGGCCCGCCGACTGGGGATTCACCGCAACTCGGTGGGGCAGCGGCTCGCCCGACTGCAAACGCTGTTGGCGCGGGACCTGACCGACCCGGGGGTACGGGCACACCTGTGGGTGGCGTTGGAAATACTGGCCGAGGACCGAGCCGGGGCCAACTAGTGCTTCGCCTCGTGCTCCTTGGCCCGGGCAAACGAGCGGAGAATCTCCTCTTCCGCTTCCTCGCGGCCCACCCAGTGGGCGCCCTCAACTGACTTCCCGGGTTCGAGGTCCTTATACACCTCGAAGAAGTGCTGGATCTCCAGCCGGTGGTACTCGGAGACGTCGTCAATCTCGGTGCGCCAGGCGGCCCGGTGATCGGCGGCCGGGACGCACAGGACCTTGTCGTCCCCGCCCATCTCGTCCTTCATCCGGAACATGCCGAGAGCCCGGCAGCGAATCAGGCACCCGGGGAAAGTCGGCTCTTCCAGCAGGACCAGTGCGTCCAGCGGGTCGCCGTCTTCACCCAGGGTGTCGTCAATGAAGCCGTAGTCATCCGGGTAGCGAGTAGAGGTGAACAGCATCCGGTCCAGGCGGATCCGACCGGTCTCGTGGTCGATTTCGTACTTGTTCCGGTTCCCCTTGGGAATCTCGATCGTGACGTCAAATTCCATTGTGACTGCCTCCTAGCTAGCCGCCGCCAACTCTATCCGGGAACTTTTCCGGCTCGCCTTGAACTAGAGTATTACCTGATTATCCACTCTAACGGAGGAAACCGTGAAACCACGCAAGATTGCCGCCCTGGTGGGGGCCGGGGCCGTGGTCCTGGGCGTGGGCGCGTGGGGGATTTGGGCCGGAGGCCTGCTCGGCCCCGGCGAGCACCTTCCCTCCTCCGTCACCCTTTTCCGAGGCCAAACCTACGCGGCCCCGCCCGAGCCGCAGTCCGGCCTGGACCTGGCGGCGCTGCCGGTTCGGACCCCCGATCCGGCCCGGGCCCTCACCCCGACTCAGGTCCAGACCCTGTGGCAACCCCTGGCCGAGTTGGCTCAGCAGAGCGGCTGGACTGCCTGGGCGTACATCAAAGATGCCGACACGGGTGAGGTGCTGCTGGACCAGGGCGGGCGCGACGGGCACACGCCGGCCTCCATCCTGAAGGTGCTGACCACCCTGGTGGCACTGGAGGACCTCGATGCGACGGAGCCGCTGCAGACCGGGGTGTCGCGGGTTGGCTCGACCCTGTACCTGTGGGGGCAGGGCGATCTGCTGCTGACCGCCGGGACCAGCACCGGCACGGTCAACGGTCAGGCCGGACTCGCCGACCTGGCCCAGCAGACGGCCAGCGCGCTCACCTCCCAGGGCGTCAAGCAGGTGAAATTGGCCTACCAGGATCGGCTGTTCGAGGGGGACTCCCGCCTGCCGGCCTGGACCGCGCAGGAGGTGACCGACTTCGCGGGCGACGTCGGCCCTTATGCGATTGACACCGGGCGAACCTCCCCCGGTGCGTGGGAATTTGTCGACAACTCGGCGGCCGAGGTGGCGAATACGTTCGCGGAGGCGCTGCGCGGCCAGGGGATCGCCGTCGACTCGGTCGCGGTCGGCACCGCCCCGGCGGAGGCCGAACCGGTGGCCCACGTCGACTCGGCCCCCCAGTACGAACAGATTGCGTTCCTGCTGCGCACCTCGGACAACACGATGGCCGAACAGTACTGCCATCTGAGCGCGCTCAAGCAGGGCGCGCCGACCACCTTCGCCGGGGCCACCGCTCACCTGATCGATCAGCTGCAGCAGCTCGGGGTCGACACCACCGGGTTGACCCTGGAGGACTGCTCCGGGTTGAGCTCAAACTCAAAGGTGCCCCCGCACGTGCTGGTGGACGCGCTGGAGGCCAGCTTGCGGCCCGGGTCGTCCTCAGCGGAACTGCTCCGGTTGCTGCCCCGCGGCGGCACGGTCGGCACCCTGGACGAGCGGTTTGGCTCGCCCTCCACCGCCGGAAACCTGCAGGCCAAAACGGGATCGCTCGGATCGGTCTCCAGCCTGACCGGGGTGGTCACCACCGCCGGCGGGCAGCAGCTCCTCTTCGCGGTCGGGGTGGATAACGCCCCCGGCTGGACCGGATACCTGGCCCGCGACCCGATCGACGACTTCGTCACCTCGCTGGTCGAAGCCAACTAGCGGGCGGGCGCAGTTAGAATAATGGCATGAATGTGCCTTGGAACCGGGTGGACCGCTGGACGTGTCTGCTCACCCCGGCCGGGCCGCGGATTTCCTCGGCTGGGAGCCGGGCCGCCGTCCAGAGATTGCGCGAAGGCGCGCGCTGGGCTGAGCGACGGGCCGACCGGTACGCCCTCCTGCCGGGTCCCGTCCAACTGAGTGAACCCCTGGTGGTCGATCGCCACGGCCTGATCCACGCGCTCACCCGCACCCTCGGTCAAAGTAGTTCCGGGCCCACCCTGGTTGGGCGCGACTCCAGCTGGGGGTTGGCCGAGGCGGCGGTGGGACTCAGCCGCGCGTCCGGTGAACTGCTGACCTCCTGGTGGGACCGGGGCGACGCCCTCCGGACGGTCCTGGTGGCCCCGAACGTTTGGCAGGTGGCAACCGACAACCGGTTCGACCGGACCGACTTCTCCCGCCTGGTGGCCCTGCGCGCCGCGCTTTGGGAACGCCTCCTGCGGCAGGTGCCGTGGGTGGGCGTGCACCTGGGTCAAGGTCTGGGGCAGCTTCCCCGCGGCTCTGACAGTTTCACCGAGGCGGTAGCGCTGCTGGAGGAACTGATCGACCTGTCCCTCGAGGACCTAACCCCGCGGGAAATGCCCTCGATCAACTGGATTCGCCAGCACCAGGGCAGCCCCTCCTTCCTGCATTCCTGTCTGCGTCTGCCCGGGGTGGACCGATCCAGGGCCGAACTGGACCGGCTTCGCTTTGACGCCCGCCAGTTCCTGACCGTCCTCGACGTCCGCTCCCATCCGCGCCGCCTGGCCGCGCTGCTGGCGGGCCCGACAGCCCTGCCCAGCGGCCCCGAACTGACCGACCCGGCGCGGTGGCAGAAGCGGGTTGGGGTTGTCTAGCTCGGCCACCGACCTGGTTGGTCCCAAGCCTCCCGCCCCGGTCCGGGCCGTCTCGCTGGCGGTCCGCGCCTACCTGCGCGAGCACACCCCCGACGCGCTGGTGGTGGGCGTCTCCGGAGGCGCTGACTCGCTGGCGTTGGCCGTGACCGCGCTCGACCTGGCCGCCCGCCAGGGGGTGCCGGTCAGTCCCATCACCGTCGACCACGGGATCAGGGCCGAGTCAGCAGGCGAAGCAGCCGGGGTGGTTCAACTGCTGCGTGACCTGGGGGCCGAGCGGGCCCGGGTGGTTCGGCCGGAGCCCTCAGGCGAGTGGACCGGACCCGAAGGGGAGGCCCGCGACCGGCGCCACCGCTCCCTGCGCCAGGCGGCCCTGGAACTGCAGGCCGAAACCGGCGCCGACACGGTCGACATTTTGCTGGGCCACACCCTCGACGACCAGGCCGAAACGGTGCTGCTGCGCCTGGCCCGCGGTTCGGGGGCGCGCTCGCTCGGTGCCATGGCTCGACGCACCCAACTGGCCCCGGGGCTGTTCCTGGGCCGACCCCTGCTTGACCTGCGCCGGGCCGACACGGTGGCCTGCTGCCAAAGCCTGGGGCTGGAGCCGGTGGAGGACCCGACCAACCGGGTCGACTCTCACTGGCGGACCGCCGCCGATGAGCCGCTTCGACGAGCCGCGGTCCGAGCCTGGGCGCTGCCGGCGCTGGAGCGGGCCCTCGGCCAGGACGTCGCCCCCGCGCTCGCCCGCACCGCGCGCCAACTGCAAGATGACGAGCAGGCGCTGACCGAGTTGGCCGATGCCCAGGTGGCCCGGCTGCAAACCCGCAGCGCGGACGGACACCGGCTAATCCCGGTGGCCCCCACCCGGGCCCTCCCGGCGGCAATCCGGCGCCGGCTCTACCGGCAACTGGCCCTCGAATGCGGGGCGGTGGCGGGCGAGCTGGCCAGCGTTCACCTCGAAAACGTGGACAGGTTGGTCACAAACTGGCACGGGCAGGGGCCCACCTGGCTGCCCGGGGCGGTGCGGGTGCGCCGGCGCGGGTCCGGCCTGGAGTTCGCGCCCTCCACGCTGTGGGCGAATGAAGATGCCCAGTAGGTGGGAACTGTGGCAATCTTGAGTGGACGCTAGTCTCACCCGGGTAATCAAAGGATGGCTATGGAAGCAGCACAGCTGGGCAACGATCTTGAGAAAGTCCTCATCACTGAGGAGCAGATTCAACAGCGGCTCCAGGAGTTGGCTGAGCAGATTGACTCGGACTACGCGGGCCGAGATTTCCTGGTGGTCGGGGTGCTGCACGGGGCCCTGATGGTGGTGGCCGACCTGACCCGGAAACTGAAGTCAGCGGTGGAAATCGACTGGATGGCAATTTCTTCCTACGGCTCGGGGACCAAGTCCTCCGGGGTGGTCCGGATTCTGAAGGACCTGGACACAGATGTGCACGGACGCCACGTGCTGATCGTGGAAGACATCATCGATTCGGGCCTGACCTTGGCCTGGCTGAAAGACAACTTGGAAACTCGCGGGGCGGCCTCCGTCCAGATCGCGGCGGCGCTGCGCAAGCCCGGCGTTCAGCGCGTTGAGGTGGACGTCAAGTACGTCGGCTTCGACATTCCAAACGAGTTTGTGGTCGGTTACGGTCTGGACTACGACCAGAAGTACCGCAACCTCAACTGTGTCGGGACGCTGGCCCCGCACGTATACGGCGGCTAGGCGCCCTCAGGAAACGTGGAGAGCATTTGATGGCTGAAGACAAGAAGCAAGCACCCAAGAAGTCCGGTGCCAGAGTATGGCCATACATCGTGGTGCCCCTGCTGATGCTGATGGCCATGTCCTGGTTTGTCTGGCGAATGGTTCAGCCCGCCACGGTGGTCACCTCCGAGGGAATTGAGATCCTCAAATCCCAACCGATTGAGCGGGCCGTAGTCAATGACGGCACCCAGCAGGTGAACCTGACCCTGAAGGAAGATTACGTCCACAAGTCGACCGCGGTCACCGACCCGGAGCGGAACCTGGGCAAGAACATTTCCTTCCCCTACGCGCGGGTGCAGTCGCAGGAGGTCCTGGACCTAATTGACGATGCCGAGCCGCCGCAGGGCTACAACGCTCTCTACCCCTCCCAGTCCTTCCTGGGGTCGATGCTGCAGCTGATCCTGCCGATGATGCTGCTGCTGTTGGGCTTCTGGTGGCTGATGTCCAAGGCCGCTGGTGGCAAGATGATGGGCGGCTTCGGCAACGCTAAGGCTCGCGAGTTCAACCGGTCCGACCCGGAGGTGACGTTTGCGGACGTGGCCGGGGAAGACGAAGCGGTCGAAGAGCTGGAAGAAATCAAAGAGTTCCTGGACAACCCGACCAAGTTCATCAACGTGGGGGCGAAGATTCCCCGCGGCGTGCTGCTGTACGGACCTCCCGGCACCGGTAAAACCCTGCTGGCAAAGGCCGTGGCCGGCGAGGCGGGCGTCCCGTTCTTCTCAATTTCCGGCTCCGAGTTCATGGAACTGTACGTCGGGGTGGGTGCATCGCGGGTGCGCGACCTGTTCGACAAGGCGAAGAAGGCCGCCCCGGCGATCATCTTCGTCGATGAGATCGACGCCATCGGCCGTCACCGCGGCTCGGGGATTGGCGGCGGCAACGACGAGCGCGAGCAGACCCTGAACCAGATGCTGGTTGAGCTGGACGGCTTTGACGCCCGCACCAACGTGATCATGATTGCGGCCACCAACCGGCCCGACATCCTGGACCCGGCCCTGCTGCGTCCCGGTCGTTTCGACCGTCAAATCGCCGTGGAAGCGCCGAACCTGAAGGGGCGGGCCGAGATTCTTCGGGTACACTCGCGGGGCAAACCGCTGACCCAGGACGTGGACCTGGCCGCGATTGCCAAGCGCACCCCGGGCTTTACCGGCGCCGACCTGGCAAACGTGCTGAACGAGGCGGCCCTGCTGACCGCCCGCTCGAACGCGGACCTGATCGACTCCCGCGCCATTGACGAGGCGATTGACCGGGTGATTGCCGGGCCCCAGAAGCGGACCCGGGTGATGAACGAGCACGACAAGGCGGTCACCGCCTACCACGAGGGCGGTCACGCCCTCTGCGCCGCTGCCCTGCACTACACCGATCCGGTCACCAAGGTGACGATCCTGCCCCGCGGCGGTGCCCTCGGCTACACGATGGTGATGCCCGCGGAGGACCGCTACTCCAAGACCCGCAACATGCTGCTGGACGACCTGGTCTACGCCATGGGCGGCCGGGTGGCCGAAGAGATCGTGTTCCGCGACCCCTCCACCGGGGCCGCCAACGACATTCAGAAGGCCACGAAGACGGCTCGGGCCATGGTCACCGACTACGGCATGAGCAGCGAGGTCGGTTCGGTCAAGCTGGGCAGTGAGGACACGGACCCGTTCCTCGGCCGCGAAATGGGCCGAGGTGGCGGCCAGGGATACTCCGACTACGTGGCCGCTCAGGTTGACCGCGAAACCCGCCGGCTGCTGGACGAGGCGACCCGCGAAGCGTGGGAGATTCTGACCCGGAACCGGGACGTGCTGGACCGACTGGCCGTCCGCCTCCTCGAAGAGGAAACGCTGGACGAGCAGCAGCTGGCCGAGATTTTCCGCGATGTGGTGAAGCAGCCCGAACGGCCCGTCTGGAACTACGGGGCCGACGCGGCCATTCCCGGGGCCCGACTTGGCGAGCCGCTCGGGGTGGAACCCGGGCCTGCCACCGGTCCCGCTGAGCTAGATCCGACCCGGATGGACCCGGGGGAGAAGAACGAGGAGAACTGATGGTTGATCAGGACGCCATCCGCGAGGCGACTCGCGCCCTGCTGGCTGCCATTGGGGAAGACCCGGATCGGGATGGCCTGCGCCGCACCCCGGACCGCGTCGCCCGATCCTGGGCGGAGCTGGTCCGCGGCTACGACGAGGATCCGCGCGATCACCTGCGAACCACCTTCGCGGTCGACAGTAAAGAACTGGTTCTGGTGCGCGACATTGAGTTTCGCACCCTGTGCGAACACCACCTGCTGCCGTTCTCAGGTCACGCCCACGTGGCCTACCTCCCGAGCGGTGGCCGCGTGACCGGGCTGTCCAAGATTGGCCGCCTGGTCGAAGGCTACGCCCGCCGCCTGCAGGTGCAGGAACGGTTGACCACTCAGGTGGCCGACGCGGTGGAAGAGATGCTGGCCCCGCGCGGGCTGGCGGTCATCATGCAGGCCGAGCACCTGTGCATGTCGATGCGGGGGGTAGCCAAGCCCGGCGCCACCACCTTGACCAGCGTGTTCCGCGGGGAACTGGACTCAGCCCAGGGCCGCTCGGAACTGTTTGGCCTGATCGGAATGAGTGGGCTGCACCGGTGAAACTGATGGGTGTCTTGAACGTGACGCCCGACTCGTTCTCTGACGGGGGCCGCTGGCTCAGCCCGGCCGACGCGATTGCGCACGGGCTGGACCTGTGGGCCGAGGGCGCCGACCTGATTGACGTGGGGGCCGAGTCGACCCGACCCGGTTCGACCCGAATCAGCGTGGAAGAGGAGTGGCACCGCCTGGCTCCGGTGCTGCCGGTGCTGTTGAGTGAGGGCCTGCGCGTGTCTGTGGATACGATTCACGCGGACACTGCTCGCCGAGCCATCGACGCGGGCGTGCACTACGTGAATGACATTTCGGGGGGCTGCTTCGATCCGGAAATGAACCGGGTGGTGGCCGAGGGAGATGTTGGTTACATCGTCCAGCATTGGCGCGGTTTTCCCGGGGATCCGGACCTGGATGAGAGCTATCGGGACGTCCTCCAGGACGTCCTCGACGAGACGCTGGCCCAGGTGGAGCGCGCGCGGGAGGCTGGGGTCAAGGCCGAGCGCATCGTCATCGATCCGGGCCTCGGTTTTGCACTCACCGGGCCGCAGTGTTGGAAAATCGTCGAGAACCTGGGAACCTGGGTAGCGGAACCATACCCGGTGCTGGTGGGGGCCTCGCGGAAGCGGTTCGTCCGGGAACGTTACCCGGAGAACGTGGACGAGGGGACGCTGGCCGTCACTCGCCTCTGCTGGCAGGCTGGGGTGTGGGGCGTAAGAGTGCATGACGTGGCAGCCAACCGCAGGTTGGTGGCACAAATGAATGGGGCGTAACTGTGGGCAAGGACCTCGATGTCATCAAGTTGCGTGGTCTGAGCGCCGTCGGGCATCACGGCGTCTACGACTTTGAACGTTCCGGTTCCCAGGTGTTCACCGCCGACCTGACCCTCTACGTGGATGCGCGTCGGGCCGCGGAAACTGACGACGTCCAGCACACGGTCGACTATTCGAAAATGGCGGACGCCGCGGTGGCGATCCTGACAGGCAAGCCCGTCTACCTGCTGGAGACGCTGGCTCACCACCTCGCGCAGATGGCGCTGCAAAACCCGCTGGTCCAGGAAGTGGACGTCACGGTCCACAAGCCGATGGCTCCCGTTGCCCACCTGTTCAACGACGTCTCCGTCACCCTCCATCGGCGCCGGGAATCGACTCCGCCACCGCCGGCCCCCCAGCTGCCCCCGCAGTTGGCCAACCTGCTGGTCGAGTCGCCCGCCCCGGCCCCGGCTTCCCACGAGGTGGTCCTGGCACTGGGCTCAAACCTCGGCGACTCGCAACAGATTCTGGCGCGGGCGGTGGCGGCCCTCGGGGAAGCCCCCGGTCTGACGGTGGTGGCGGTCTCGCCCCTGGTCCTAACCCGGCCGGTGCTGGCCCCGGGACAGCAGTCGCAGGCCAACTACTTGAACGCGGTGGTCCTGGCACAGACAACCATGGCCCCCGAAGAGGTGCTGGCCCTAACCCAGAGCATTGAACGCCAGTTTGGCCGCCGGCGGGTGGAACGCTGGGGCCCGCGCACCCTCGACATCGACCTGATCGACTACCAGGGTCAGCGGATCCAGACCCCGACCCTGACCGTGCCGCACCCGCGCGCCGCCCAGCGCGCCTTCGTGCTGTACCCGTGGTCGCTGCTGCGGCCCAACGGCCGGTTTGCCGGCCACCGGCTCACCGACCTGGCAGCTCAGGCCCCCGACATTGGCGGCATCCTGAACGTGGTCGAGCGGTGGCTGCCGACCGATGAGCCGAAGCCCGCTCCGCCGGTTCCGTCGCGAGCCGCCGCCCACCGCGCGGCCCCGCCCGTCACCATCCGGGGCAACCGGGTGCGACTGGCCGAGGTGGAGGGGGACTCCATCTTCCAGCGGCTGCTCCATCGGGAGGAAGTTCGCACCCGGGTGGATGAACTGCGGACCACCAAGCGGTTCTCCTCGACTCCTCCCCGGCGCCGCCGTCAGCCGGTCGAGACCCCGCCGCCGGTGGCGTTGCCGGTCGAGACCCCGCCGGCCCCCGAGTTTCCCCCGCAGCGCGCTGCCGACCTGCCGGAGTTGCCGAACTGGCGGTTCTCGCAGGATTCCGAGGGGGTCCGGATCGTCGATTCGGTCACCAGCGAGGAGCGGCCCGCTCCGCCGCCGACCCGGCGCCGGGTGATTCGCCCGAGCCCGACCGGGATGATTCCCCTCCCCGACCACGGGGTGCGGATTTTTGACGACGAAGAGGGGACCGAGTGAAACCCCTCTCCTGGAGGGGAATGTCGCTGTCCGCTCTGATCGGCCTGTTGATCGGAGCGTTGCTATCCGCGCTGCTCTTGCAGCTCGCCATGTCACCGCCGCTGATCACCCCGTGGTTGGCGCTGCTGTTCGTGCTGCTGTCGATTGCCATTTTTCAGGGCGGACGCGGGGTCCGACGGTTCAAACGCGGCGAGAAGACTCGGGTGGGGGCGGTTGACGCAGCCCGAATCGCCATGTTTGCCCGCTCCGCAGCCATCAACGGGGCTGCGTTCAGCGGGTTCTTTCTGGGGATCGGCGCGGTCAGCCTGTTTCGCCTCTGGGCCCCCACCACCGTTCAGGCCGCGATTGGGGCCGGGATTGCCCTGGCCGGCTCGCTGCTGCTGGCCGGGATCTCGTGGCTGGTTGAGCACTGGTGCGTGGATGACAGTGCGGACGATTGGGATCAGGAGCAGGGCGGTGGCCCCGGGGGCAGTGGCAAGCCAACCGGCACTGCCCGAATGGCCGAGCGGGAGGGACGCGGATGGCTGGAACAGTAACCCCCAGCATGTGGGTGCGCCGAATCATTTCTTTGCTGGTGTTGGCGCTGCTGGTGGCGGGCGTCGGCTACGGTGTCTTCCAGGTGGGGCGCAGCGTCTACGCCAAGCTGACGGAGCATAAGGAGACGGTGCTGACGCCGGAGCAGAACCTGCCGGTGCAGATCGCGGCCTGCGCCGCCAAGGACCTGCGGGTCGACTTCCAGCCCGACGTGTACAACCCGCCGGTGGGGGAAGGTTTCAGCGTCGCCGTCACGATTGAGAATCGCGGGACCGGTGACTGTTCGTTCGATACCGGGCAACTGGCGGTCCGCCTGGTAACCGGGGAAGACGTGGTCTGGACCCCGACGGCCTGCTCCAGTAACTGGGCCCGGCCGCTGCTGCTCAGCCCCGACCAGAATTGGACGGGAACCCTGAAATGGGACGGACACATCTACTCCGAGTGTGCGGCCGTGACTAACGACAGTGAGGAGCCGCTGGTGGCGGGGGCCGGAACCTACCGGCTGCTGGGGTTCATCGGCGAGGAGGCGCTGCCCGGTGAGACGCGGGTGGAGCTGAGCTAGCCGAGGTTGTAGGCCAGGCGGTGACGCTCGTGAAGTTGCTCCACAATCATCTGGGCCCGGTAGGGGCCGATCCCCTCAATTTCCTGCAGTTCCTCGGTGGTGACCGACTTTAGTTCGGTCAGGGTGGGCCAGCGGTTGATGATGGCCTGAATGGTTTGCCATGGCAGGCGCGGAACGGTGGACAGGGCTTGGATCCCGCGGGGGGACACCGCCGAGTCCAGGTCGGTCGAGTCGTAAACGGCCAGCCCCAAAATGTTGGCGATCTGGGCCAGGTCCACCAGCGAGTCCGCCGACAGCTGGGCGAGGCGCTCCTCGGCTTCGGCCAGTCGATCGGGGTTGCGGATGTAGTCCCGCAGGACCAGGGTGCGTTCGGCCGCAGCCCCGCGTTGCAGGTCGTCCACCTGCAGGGCCAGCAGGCGCCCGTCCACGCCGAGTTCCTCAATGTACTCGTTGATCTCACTGGTGATGCGCCGGATCATTTCCATCCGCTGGACCACGGTGGCCACGTCCCGGATTGTCACCGAGTCGCGCATCTCGAAAATGCTCAGGGTGGACATGACTTCGTCCAGTCGCTGGGTGTACCGATCCAGCGTGTCCACCGCCTGGTTGGCGCGGACCAGCAGTGCCTCCGGCTCAACCACGGTGTGGTGCAGGTCCCCGACGTAGATCGAGATCATCTTCATCGACGAGGAGACCGAGAGGACCGGCAGGCTGGCCTGGCGCGCGGTTCGCTGGGCGGTGCGGTGCCGGGTGCCCGACTCGTCGGTCGGGATCGACGGATCCGGCATCAGCTGCACGTTGGCCCGGCGGATGATCCACTGGTCCACGTCCACCACCACCGCGCCGTCCATCTTGCACAGCTCACGCAGGCGGGCGGGGGAGAACTCGACATTGACGGTGAAGCCACCGGAGGCAATTTTCTCTACCTCAGCGTTGTAGCCCAGCACGATGACCGCCCCGGTGTGTGACTTCTGGATCCGACCAATTCCTTCGCGGAGTTCAGTCCCGGGTGCAATCAGCCGCAATGCGTGACGCAACATCTGCTGATCTGTTCCCACTGTGGGCAACCCCTTCCCGTCTTCCAGTGTCATCAGTCTATCTTCAATGCGAAGTTGATGGCTTCGGAAAGCTCTCCCACGGGGATAAGTTGCAGGTTCCGGGGCGCCCGCAAGTCCTGGACCTGGGAGGACGGCACCAGCGCTTCTCGATAACCGAGACGTTGCGCTTCGGCCAGTCGCCGCTCCAGCCCGTGGCAGCCGCGGATATCCCCGGTCAGGCCCACCTCGCCAATTGCCACCAGGCGCGGCCGAACAGCCTCACCGCGTTTGGCGGAAGCAAACGCCAAAGCGATGGCCAGGTCCGTCGCGGGTTCGGTGGCGACGGCCCCACCCACGGTCGAGACGTATACGTCTTCCTCCCGCGAGCCGATCCCCACCTTGGCTTGCAGCACCGCGAGGATCATGGCCACCCGCGAGTGGTTCAGCCCCGAGACGGTCCTTCGTCCGTTGCCACCGGGCCCCTCCTGCGCGAGGGCCTGCACTTCTGTTGGCAGCGCCCGCTGACCGTCCAAGGTAATGGCGATGGCACTACCCTCCACCTGGCGCTCGTGATTGGAGACAAACAGGGACGAGGGGTCCGGCACCTCTTCCACCCCGCGGTCCGTCAGCTGGAAGCAGCCCACCTCATCGGTGGAGCCGTACCGGTTCTTCAACGAGCGGAGCAGGCGCAGACCGGTGTGCCGGTCCCCTTCAAAGTGGCAGACCACGTCGACCAGGTGCTCGAGCGAGCGGGGACCGGCCAGGCCCCCCTCCTTTGTCACGTGGCCGACCAGGATCGCCGGCAGGTTCTGCTCTTTCGCCACCCGGATGACGGCGGTCGTCACCTCCCGGATCTGGGTGACACCCCCGGGGACGCCATCCGCCTCCGGCACGGTCAGGGTCTGGACCGAGTCCACGATCAGCAGGGAAGGGCGGTGCTCAGCCGCGTGGGCGGCCACGGCCTGGAAGTTGTTCTCTGCCACCAGCAGCAGGTGCGGGGTGAGCGCGCCGATCCGCTCTGCCCGCAGCCGAACCTGCGACGCGGTTTCCTCCCCGGTGGCGTACAGGACCGGTCCGCGCCCATCCGCCTCGGCCATCCGGGCAAACCGGGCGGCAATGTCGAGCAGCAGGGTGGACTTACCCACCCCCGGGTCGCCGGCCAGCAAAATAATCCCACCCGGGGTGATCCCCCGGCCGAGGACCCGGTCAAACTCAGAAATACCCGAGGGGAAGGCGGCCGCCTCCCGAATGTCCACCTCGGTCACCGGCACCGCGGCAGTCGCCAGCGCCGGGAGCGAGGACCCGGGCGCGGGCGGGCCAATTCTGGCCTCGGTCAGCGTGCCCCACGCCCCGCAGGAGCGGCACTGGCCGAGCCACTTGGGGGACTCCCAACCGCATTCCTCACAGACGTGAACTACTTTGGTTTTTGCCATGCCCCGACCGTACTCTTCCGCTCCGACAGGTGCGCTAGCGGGGACGTTCGGAGAAGTTGCCGATGGCGGCGGTTGAACCCGAGACGATCAGAATGTCCGAGTCCTCCACCAGCGTCTGGGAATCGGCGTAGCGGAAGGACTCCCCCTGGCTAATCACGCCGAGCACGCGCACGTGGTAGCGGGTCTCCACCTGCGACTCGGCCAGGGTGAACCCTTCGAGCTCGCGCGGGGGCCGCATTTTGGCGATGGCCAGCTCTTCCTGATCCATCTCGATGTAGTCCAGCAGGTCCCCACCGACCAGGTGGGCGGCTCGTCGACCCGCGTCGAACTCCGGGTAGATCACGTGGTGGGCGCCGATCCGCTTCAGGATCCGCCCGTGCTCCCGCGAGGTGGCCTTGGCCCAAATGGAGGGCACCCCCAGGTCCACCAGGTTCGCGGTGATCAGCACCGAAGCTTCCAGGGCGGAGCCGACCCCGACGACGGCGGCAGAAAATTCCGCTGCCCCCGCCTGCTCCAGGGCTTCCATGTCAGAGGCGTCGGCCTGGACGATCGGAATCAAACCGGTAAAGTGCTGGACCAGGCTCATGTCCTTTTCGATGGCCAGGATTTCCTTGTCGAGGCGGTCCAGGGAGGCGGCCACCGCCTCGCCAAAACGACCCAAACCGATCACCAGGGTACCGCTGGTACGCCGACGAGGTGACATGTTAGATTCCTCCAGAAATCAACCAACGATGGGACGCGACTCAGGCATCCGCACCAGTCTACTCTTTTCCCGCAGGGCCAAAGCGGTGGCGAAAGTCATCGGTCCCAGCCGACCGGCAAACATCAGAAAGACCAGCACCGCCTTGGCTGCAGCGGGCAGATGCGGCGTGATTCCCAGCGACAATCCGACCGTGCCGAAGGCCGAAATCGTCTCGAAGATAACCGCCTCCAGCGGCAGGTTCGTCATCGCCAGCAGCAGGAATGCCGCCAGCAGCACCATGGCGGTGGAGATGAACAGGACCGAAACCGCCAGGCGCACCGTGCCAAAACGCAGGCGCCGGCCGTAGACCTCCACGTCGTGGGAGCCTTTCGCTTCGGCCAGCACCGCCAGGAACAGGACGGCGAACGTCGTCACCTTGATCCCGCCCGCGGTTGACGCCGACCCGCCCCCGATAAACATGAAGATCCCGGTCAGGAAGACGGTGGTGGACTCCTGCGCGGAGGTGTCAATCGCGGAAATGCCGAGGGAACGGGAGTTGATCCCCGACAGCAGCGAGTTCAGCACTTTCTCCGAGCCGGCCAGGTGGCCGAACGTGCCCGGGTTGTTCCACTCCAGCACGGCGGTCGAAATGACGGAGAGGAAGAACAGGCCCCCGAAGACCGACAGGGTCATTTTCGAGTGCAGCGTCCAGCGGCGGGGCTTCCGCGGGTTCCGGATAAAGTCGTTCAGCACCGGGAACCCGAGCGCCCCCACCGTGGCCGCCAGGATGATGGGCAGCAGGAACCCCCAGTCGCCCACGAACGAGGCGGCCCCACCCTCCAGGTTGACGAAGCCCGCGTTGTTGAACGAGGAGATAGCCATGAACAGGCCGCTCCAAAGCGCGTCCGGCACGGTGAAACCCAAGGTGAGGAACCGCAGGCTGAGCGCCACGAAGACGCCGCCCTCCACCACCAGGGAGACCATCATGACGTTGGTCAGAATTTGGCCGACGTCGCTCATCCCGCGCGAACCGGTGGCCGAGGAGGCCAGCATCCTCTGGGTCAGCCCCAGGTGGCTGGACACCACCAGCGCCAGCAGCGAGGCCAGCGTCATCACGCCCAGGCCGCCGATGAAGACGCCGAGAACCATGACCCCCTGGCCGAAGTGAGACCAGTAGGTCGCGGTGTCCACCGTCGTCAGCCCGGTGACGCAGACGGCCGAGACCGCGGTGAACAGGGCGTCGATGAACGGGGCCCGCTCGCCCGAGGTGGTGGCGATCGGCAGGGAGAGGAGGCCGGTGATGGCGGTGATGATTGCCAGGAACACCAGCAGGGTGGCGCGGGCGGGGGAGCGCTGGGCCAGGTGCTCAAACCAGCGGGCCACCCGGCGGTGCACCTGCCACCACTTGACCCGGGACCGGGAATGGGGTGGCGGGAGGACGCGAACCGGGTTGGAGTTGCGACCGGGGACGAGCCAGCGATGGGTGCGCCACTCTTTCCGGCTGCCGTCTGGCAGCGACCCTCGGTGCCGTCTGATCCCCATGTTTCTCCTGCTGCCGGGCGCCCTGAATGGCTCCATAGTACGCTGCCGCTCTTCCCTGTGAAGTTTATGAGCGTTTAATGGGGAAGTCTCCAGGATCTGGTCTGGTTTTGGTTTTGATATTCCCCTGACGTGGGCGAAAGTGCGCTAGACTGACCTTCATTGGACTCAGTCGCGCCCGAAAAGCGCTGTTCACAGCCTGGTGCTGGAAGTAAGAGGGGTAGCAATGGTGGAGCCACAGCCCGTACCGAAACTGCTGACGGTTAACGAGGTTGCTGAGCTGATGCGGGTATCGAGGATGACCGTCTATCGGCTCATCCATTCCGGTGAGCTTCCGGCCGTTCGGGCGGGAAAGAGCTTTCGGATCCCCTCGGTGGCGGTGAAAGAATTACTCGATATCACATGGGCCGATGAACAACAATCGAGTTTGGGCGGGTAAGATATTCCGCGTTGTAACTGTTGTGGGCCACTGCCTGAGCCAAACGTAGATCGCTGATCGGGCCGGCAGGGGCGTGTCGATGTGACGAGGGGAGGACTCTATGGGATCCGTAGTAAAGAAGCGCCGCAAGCGCATGTCGAAGAAGAAGCACCGTAAGCAACTGCGCAAGACTCGTCACCAGCGCCGGAACAAGAAGTAGTTCTAAGCTTTGGTTTTGAAGCCCAGATCCCGCGGGATCTGGGCTTCAAGCATGTCAGCGGGTCCGGGGGGCGAGCCTCGCCAGCTTCCAGGCCGACCAGACGACGGCAGTCCCCCCGCCGACCACCAGGGCCGCCATGATCGCCCCGCGTCGGATCACGTCGCGCCGCTCGCGGGCATTGAGGATCTCCCAGTTTTGCTGGCGCGCATATTCGGTCAGTTCCCGATCCGGGTTAACCGCCACCGGATGCCCAACGGCGCTGAGCATCGGAATGTCGTTGGCCGAGTCGGAGTAGGCCCACGACCGGGACAGATCAATCTGGTGCTCCTCGGCAATCTCCTTCAGCACCTTCACCTTCCCGGGGCCGTGGACCAGGTGACCTTCCAGCTTCCCGATCAGGCGGTCGCCGGAAACCTGCATCCGCGTTCCCACCCCGCCCGAGGCTCCCAGCCGGCGGGCAATCACCTCGGCCAACAGCCAGGGGGTGGCCGAAATAAGCCACACCTGGTGACCGGCCGCACTGTGTTCCTTCAGGCGCTCGTAGGTCGCCTGGTAGACGTGGGGGACGAAGTACTGGTCGTAGACCTTTTCGCTCAGGTGCAGCAGATGCTCCACCGAGTTTCCCTCCAGCACCTTCGCGGCCCGGTCACCAAACTCGCCGATCTTGCCCGCGTTTTCCCCCAGCAGGACAAAGCGAAGGGTCTGCCGGGCTGCGTACTGCAGGTCGCGCAGGCTGAAGAACCCCTGGGAGAACATTTCTCGAGCCGCCCAAAAGGCGGTGGCTCCGCGCACCAGGGTTTCGTCGACGTCAAAGAAGGCCCCGATCGAGCGGGCCTCCGGGTTGGTTTTCTCCATAGCGCTAGCCTAGGACTTTTTGGCCGGGTCGAGGAGGTGACTCCGGTTGCGGGGGCGGGCGGGTTCCGTGCGAAACTAGAGCCATGGCCTTTACGACAGTGCACCTGCTCCGCCACGGTGAAGTGGATAACCCCGACGGCGTCCTCTACGGCCGCCTTCCCCAATTTTCCCTCACCCCGCTCGGCCGGGAGATGGCGTCCGAGGTGGCGCAGTACCTGAGCCTGGAGGAGCGCGACATCACCCGGGTGATCGCCTCGCCGCTACTGCGGGCCCAGGAAACCGCGCTGCCGACCGCCCTCGCCTACCACCTGCCGATCGAGGCGGACCCGCGCCTGGTCGAGGCGGGATCGACTTTTCAGGGTGAGAACGTCAACGGGAACCGGTGGGCGCTGGCCCACCCGCGGAACTGGTCCCGCTACGTGCGCCCGCTGGAGCCGTCCTGGGGGGAGCCCTACCGACTGATCCGTGAGCGGATGTGCAGCGCCATCTCCTCGGCCATTGACGAAGCCTGGGGGCACGAGGCACTGCTGGTCTCGCATCAGCTTCCGATCGTGATGGTGCAGCGTTTCATTCAGGGCAAGCCGCTGGCCCACAATCCTCTTTGGCGCGAATGTTCGCTCGCCTCGCTCACGTCGCTGCTGTTTGACGACCACACGCTGGTCGGGTGGAGCTACACGGAGCCGGCCGGGCACCTGCTGCACGAGGCGGCCGACGTCACCCCCGGCGCCTCGGTGGCCCGGGTCAACGAGGGCTAATCCTCCTCGTCCTCATCCTTCGGCTTTTCCGGGGGAGGGGACTTCCGCTGGCGCCGGGCAATCCGGTCCGACCACTCCCGCAGGTACTCGGAGTCGTCGTCGGGAGCTCCGCGTTGAGGCGGGGGCGCCGCGGTTGGGCCGCGCTTGCGTTCTGCCTGGCCCACCAGCCGCAAGATCACCCAGGCGGCCGGGCCGATGATCGGGAAGATGATGATCACTGCCAGCCACAGCCAGCGGGACAGCCCACCGGGCGTCTGTGACTTCGAATTCATGCCCCAGTCAAGCAGGGCGTACAGCGTCACCCCAATGGCGAAAGCAAACAGCATGACTCTTGGCATGTTTCTAGGATAGTTGAGTTTGCGCGCGACCGGGCTACAGCGCCAGCAGCGCCCCGACCAGGACACCGTAGATTAGCGTGTACAGTCCGGTGTTGCGCAGGGCCACGATCAGGCCCGGCCCGGTGGCGCCGGCCAGCACGGGTAGCGCCGCGGGAATGCTGACCACCAGCAGGACGACGGCCAGCCAGAGCGCCCACACCCAGCTGGCCCCGAGGGCCAAGCCGCCCGCACCCAGGAGGGAGGCGGCCACCAGCAGCGCCAGGAACACCAGGCGCGAGGCGCGATCCCCCATCCGCACGGCGACGGTGGTCTTCCCCACCTCCCGGTCGGTGGGAATGTCGCGGAGGTTGTTCACCAGCAGCAGGGAGACGGAGGCCAAGCCCATCCCGGAAGCGGCCAGCCAAAGCCAGGCTGGAGCCGCATAGGCCTGAACCCAGTTGGTGCCCACCGTGGCCACCAGGCCAAAGAAGACGAAGACGAAAAGCTCGGACAGGCCCACCCCCAGGTAGCCGTACGGGTTCTTCCCCCCGGTGTAGAACCAGGCCACCGCGATCGCCAGGGCCCCCACCAGCAGGAACCACCAGGTTCCGGCCCAGGCCACCAGCGCGAGGCCCGCCAGCCCCGCCAGGGCAAAACAGCCCAGGGCCAGCGCCAGCACCTGCCGCTGCGGCACCAGGCCCGAGGCGGTCAGCCGGACCGGCCCCACCCGCACCTGGTCGGTGCCGCGAATGCCGTCGGAGTAGTCGTTGGCGAAGTTCACCCCCACCTGCAGCAGCAGCGCCACCAGCAGGGCCAGCACCGATTTCCCCCACGAGAAAGCCCCCAGTTGAGCTGCGGCCCCGGCCCCAACCAGGACCGGAGCGGCCGCGGCCGGCAGGGTCCTCAGCCGGGCCCCCTCCAACCAGTCGCGCCAGGTAGGACGAGCGGGCAGCTCAGGTAGGTGTGAACTCATGGGTTAATCGACGCTCCAGCAGTCTTGCTTGCTAATCATTTCGGTCACCGTGACAACCAGTCGGCGACGATCCACTTTACCGGAACTGAGCAGGGGCAGGTCCCCGACGAACACGACCGCACGGGGGGCGTGGTGCGCCCCGAGCTGGGCGGACACGGCGGCGCGAAGCTCGGGACCAACCAGGGCCGGCGACCCCGCCCCCTCCAGCGCCGCGACGGCGACCTGACCCCAGTCGGGATCGTCCACCCCGATCACGACCGCGTTCAGGTCCGGGCGCCAACTGCCGATCGCCTCCTCGATGGTTCCGGGCGAGAGGTTTTCCCCACCGGAGATGATGACGTGGTCGGCCCGCCCCTCGATGGTGAGCCGCCCCTCGTCCATCCGGCCAAGGTCACTGGTGACCAGGTAGCGGGTGCCATCCAGGGTGACCAGCGGGCTGGGCTCGCCCAGGTACCCGTCCATTAGCACCGGCCCGGACAGGTGCACCAGGCCGGACTCGATCCGCACCCCGATGCCCGGCAGGGGGCGGGAGTTGTAGACGCACCCGCCGCAGGTTTCGGTCATTCCGTAGGTGGTTACCAGCGGCAGGTGGGCGCACTGGCGGGCGAGTGCCGGGTCGAGTCGAGCCCCGCCCACCAGGATCCGGCTCAGGCCGGACAGGTCTTCGCCCTGGAGTCGGCGCAACTGGGTGGGCACCAGCGAGGTGATGAGTGGCTCCCGGGCGGCGGCCACGGCGGCGGGAATGTCCTCGGTTCGGCCGACCACCAGGGGGGAGACCCCGAGCAGGACGCTGCGCACCAGCACCTGGAACCCGGCGATGTGGTGCGGGGGCAGCGGCAGCAGCCACCGAGCCGGGCCGAGAAAGTCGATGGTGCGACCGGCCGAAGCTCTCAGCGCCTCCCAGGACAGTCCCACTAGGTGCGGTCGGCCCCGCGTGGAACCGGAAGTGGCCAAAATCACATCTGAAGTCAGGGTCGCTGGAGGCAGGTTTTGCAGTGCCTTTTCGACCTGTTTGTCCTCTGTTCCCAGCACGATCAGCGGGCGTCGTACCGTCCCAAATAGCCGCTGTTTGATGGCCTCTACGAGCAGGTCAACGGAGCTTTGCTCCAACCGGACGCGAATGATCTCTGCCGGGAATTCCGGGGTGGTACTTGCGGGCATGAATCTACTTTAGGACACAGTCTTTCCGTGTTGGCCACCCAACATCGTCAGCGGCTCTGCGGGCCGATAGAATGGCTGCATCATGAAGAATCTTCTCTCCACCCGGCCCCGCCAAATTGTCTTTGTGCTCTCGATCATTTTGCTGATTTTAGTGATTGCGGTTACGTCACTGTTTTTCTTTTTCCGCACCCACGCTCTCCCGGGAGCGAAAATCGGTGAAATCTCCGTCGGGGGCCAAACTCAGGCCGCGCTGGCGCAGACCCTGAAGTCGCACCAGGCAGACCAGCAGGTGCAGCTCACCGTGCTTGACGCCGACCCGCAGCCGGTCGTCCTGGCTGAGGCCGGGGTCAAGGTGGACGAGGCGGCCACGGTTGACCAGGTGCTGGCAGCCTCGCGCTCGGTCGGCGGGTTCCTGCGCGGCCTGTTCGGGACCGTTCAGATTGAACCGGTGGTGACGGTGGACGACGCCGCGTTCGGGACTTTCGCCGACTCTTTGATCGGGCCGGAACAGTCGGGGGCGGTCGACGCGGCCGCCGTCTACGATCCCGATTCGGGCACCTTCTTTGCCAAAGAGGCGCAGCCGGGCCAGACGGTCGATCGGGATGCCCTCCGCGGGGAACTGGAGCGGGCCGCCCAGTCTCTGCAACCGGCCTCTGTGACCGCCCCCGTGTCGGTCCAGGACCCCGCCATCACCACGGAGGCAGCGACCGCGGCCGTGCAGGAAGCCAACCACTTCCTGACCGCTGAGCTGACGCTGAACGACAACTACCCCGATTCCACCTCGCCCGATCACGACACCCGGGTGTCCTGGATCGAGTTCAAGCAGGGGGACGACGGGTATCATCCCACCCTGAAGGCGGACCTGGTGACCAAGTGGGCGCAGGACTTCGCCGACGAAACGACAGACCAGCCGGTCAACGGACTGCGAAATGTGGATGCCAGCGGCAACGTCGTCGCCACCTCCCTGCCCGCCGAAGACGGCTACGGGGTGAACAACGTGGCCGAGGTGGCGCCGGCCTTCGAGCAGGCGCTCCGATCCAGCTCCGACCTGTCCTTTGACTTCACCTACGACGACCTGCCGGCCACCTGGACGGACCGGCCGGCCCTGCCCGGGACGGAAGACTGGATCTACCGCCCGGCCGAGGGTGAGAAGTGGCTGGACCTGAACCTGACCAACGCCACCGTCACCGCCTACGAGGGCACCGATGTTGTCGGCGGCCCCTGGTACATGGTCCCGGGCGAACCCCGCACCCCAACGGTGGACGGCGAGTTCAACGTCTACCTGAAGTACGAGCTGCAGGACATGCGCGGCGAGAACGTCGACGGCTCGAAGTACCTGACTGAGGACGTGCCCTGGGTGACCTACTTCCACGGCGGCTACGCCTTCCACGGGGCGCCCTGGCGTTCATCCTTCGGTTGGACCGGCCCCGGTGGCTCGCACGGATGCGTCAACATGCAGCCGGTGGACGCCAAGTTCATTTACGACTGGGCGGACATGGGCACGAAGGTGGTCAGCCACTACTAGTAGTAGTAGGGGAACTGGCTCCAATCTGGGTCCCGCTTCTCCAGGAAAGCGTCGCGTCCCTCCCGGGCCTCCTCGGTCATGTAGGCCAGCCGGGTGGCCTCACCGGCAAACATCTGCTGTCCGGCTAACCCGTCGTCCACCAGGTTGAACGCATACTTCAGCATCCTGATCGCCTGCGGGGACTTGGTGGCGATGATCCGGCAGTACTCCAGGGCCGTTTCCTCCAACTGGGCGTGGGGCACCGCCTGGTTGACCGCCCCCCACGACTCCGCCTGCTGCGCGGTGTAGGGACGGGCGAGGAAGAAGATTTCCCGGGCCCGGCGATCCCCCACCTGGCGGGCCAGCAGGGCAGAGCCGTAACCCGCATCGAAGGAGCCGACGTTGGCGTCGGTCTGCATGAACTGCGCGTGCTCCGCGCTGGCCACCGCCAGGTCGCAGACGACCGCCAGGGAGTGTCCGCCCCCGGCGGCCCACCCGTTCACCGCGGCGATCACCGGTTTCGGGGTGGCGCGAATCAGGCGCTGAACCTCCAAAATGTGCAGCCGACCGTGGCGGGCCCGACTCTGGGCGTCGCCGGCGGGGCCGTACTGGTAGCCCTCTTTCCCCCGCACCCGCTGGTCGCCGCCCGAACTGAAGGCGTAGCCCCCGTCCTTGGCGGAGGGGCCGTTCCCGGTGACGATCACCGCGGCCACCTCCGAGTTGGTGCGGGCATCCTCCAGTGCCACCAGCAACTCGTCCACCGTCTGGGGGCGGAAGGCGTTCCGCACCTCGGGCCGGTCGAAGGCGATCCGAACCCAGGGCAGGGGAGCGCCGGTCGGAGCCCCGTCCTGGGGCCCGCGGGACCGGCCGCGATGGTAGGTGATGTCGGTGAAGGTGAAACCGGGGACCTCCTGCCAGCGGGCGGGGTCAAACGTGTCGGAGACAAAAGGAAGGCTGCTCATGAGTTAAGTGTATGCGGTGCGCCGACAGGTCGATCCGGTACCCTGAAGTAATGACTGATCTTTCCCGCTATTTTGCCCCCGGATCCCACCTGCTGCGCGAAACGGATTTCACCGCTCAGCAGTGGGCCGACCTGATTGAACTGGCCGGAATCCTAAAAGAACAGAAGCGAACCGGGACCGAGGTTCCCTACCTGCGGGGCCGCAACATTGCCCTCGTGTTTGAGAAGACCTCCACCCGAACCCGGTGCGCGTTCGAGGTGGCCGCGGCCGACCAGGGCGCCTCCACCACCTACCTGGACCCCAGTGGCTCCCAGCTGGGACACAAGGAGTCGGTGGCTGACACCGCGCGGGTGCTGGGACGCTTTTTCGACGGGATCGAGTACCGGGGCGACCGGCAGAGCAGTGTCGAGACGCTGGCGGAGCTGTCGGGGGTCCCGGTCTGGAACGGTCTCACCGACGAGTGGCACCCGACCCAGATGCTGGCGGACTCCCTGACCATGAAAGAGCACGCCGGGGGCCGTAACCTGAGCGAGGTTGCCTACGCCTACGTCGGCGATGCCCGGTTCAACACGGGTCGGTCGCTGCTGGTCAACGGCGCGCTGCTGGGCGCCGACGTGCGGATCGTCGCCCCAGAGGCCCTATGGCCCCCCGCCGACGTCATTGCCCAGGCGGAAGAAATTGCCGCCCAAACCGGGGCCCGGATCACCGTGACGGAGGACCTGGCCGCGGTGGCCGGGGTCGACTTTGTCCACACCGATATCTGGGTTTCGATGGGCGAGCCGGCCGAGGTTTGGGCGGAACGGATCCAGCTGTTGCGGCCCTATCGAGTCGACGAGGCGCTGATGGCCACCGCGGGTCCGAACGCCAAGTTCATGCACTGCCTGCCCGCGTTCCACGACCTGAACACGACCATTGGCCGCCAGGTCTACCAGCAGTTCGGGCTGGAAGGGGTCGAGGTGACCAACGAGGTGTTCGAAGGGCCGCGCTCAATCGTCTTCGACCAGGCGGAGAACCGCCTCCACACGATCAAGGCGGTGATGGTTCGATCACTGGGAAGAATCTGACCTTCCCAGGCCCCCGCAAGACCGGTAAACTGTTCCTGGATAACTGTGCGGCACGGTAGGCGGGTAGAACGCATTCGGGTGAATGAGCAACTGAGGAATCGACACGCAGTGGTGGCGAGCAATCCCCGGGTCAGTCAACGGCTGAGCCCGGGCATCGTCGTGCTCCTGGCCCTGCTGCTGATCGTGGCCACCGGTTTCAGCGCCCCCCGCCTCGCCTCCGCTAAGAGCCCGGTTCCCGCAGAGACGGTCAAACGCGACTACCTGGTTGAGCTGGCCCCCGCCGCCGGGGATGCCGCCCTGCTTAGCGCGGTCCGGCAGAGCCTCGGCCGGGTGGACGAAACCAACCTGTCGCTGCTCGAATCGATGTCCGACTCCGGGGCCAACGCGGTCGACGCCTACCGCCACCTGGCCGACCAACTCGGGGCCAATCCCGGCCAGTCCTCCTGGCTGCTGATCAGCGGTGTGCCCACCAACCTGATGCGCGCCTACGAGCAGGGAAACCTCACCCGGTCCGCCCTGTTTGCCGCCGCCACCTCGGTCACCTCCCTGTCGGCCGCTCAGGCGCGCACCTCCCGCGCAATTCCGGTCAAGATCACTCGCTCGACCCTGGACCAGGGGGCGCTGGCCGCCGCCACGTCCGCGTTCGACTCGGCCCTCGCCGCGCTCACCGAGCAGGAACTGGCCGTTGCCACCGGCAGGATGCGGGTCAACGACCTGGCGAATGGCCAGCTGACCGAACTGGCCCGGGCCGAAACCGCGGCCGGGGACGCCGCCCAGTTGGAGCTGGACCGACGCCTCGCCCAAAACCTGCCGGACCTGACCGGCGTCTCCAACGGGGAGCTGCCCGACGACCTGCTCTGCCCAATTCCCTGGCAGCCAAACGAGCGGCTCCTGTGCGCCGCAATGGACAACTTCATCCGCCTGAACGAGGCCTACCACCTCCAGTTCGGCACGGACCTGCCCATTTTGAACGGTTACCGCGATCTGGCCTCCCAGTACCAGGTGCACTGGGATGCGCCCGACATGACCGCGATTCCGGGTCAGTCCAACCACGGGTTCGGTCAGGCCATTGACTTCAACTGGGACATTTTCTCCACCTGGGACGCGCCCGAGGTGAGCTGGATGCTGGAGCACGGCCCCAGCTACGGTTTCCGCCTGCCCTCAGCCCTGGGCCCCGACACCGACCGGCCCGAGCCGTGGCACTACGAGTTTGGCACCTCCTACTCGGAAAATGACCGGGCCGACTTCCTGGGCCCGACCCCGGCGGTGGTGTACAAGATCAAGTCGCAGCTGAACCCAATCGGCTATGCCGAGTGGATGGCGCTGCAGGGGCGCTAGCGGGGCTTCGCCCAACCCGGCACCGACCGCGCAAACAACCCCCAAACGGACAGCACGGCGCCGACCGCCGCCACCAGTCCGGCCCCAACCGTGGCAACCAGGCCCAGCGCGTGGGTGGCCAGGGGGACGGTCAGACCCAGCAGCCCCACCCCGAGCAAAAACAGTGAAAACCCGGGGAGCGACAGGTAGATAAAGCGGTCGTCGACGATGCCGCCGGTCGGGGGTTTGGTGGAGCGGCGCAGGACGGCCGACACCACCAGCCCCAGGATGCCGGCGGCCAGTGCCAGGATGATCATTCCCCCAGCGTAGCGGCTCCCCGGCGCAGGTAGACTCAGCATGTGTCAACTTCTCTTATGCTCACGGATGTGCCCCTGACCGAGTGGAGCCACCCCACCCGGTGGGAGGACCTCGGAATCGATCGCACGATCATCTTTCACCTGCCGCTGACCACCACCTTTCGCGGGGTGAACTCCCGGGAGGGCCTGCTGGTGCACGGCCCGCACGGTTGGGGCGAATGCGCGCCGTTCCTGGACTATCAGCCGGACGAGGCGGCCCAGTGGTTGCGCAGCGCCCTCGCCCAGGCGACACGGCCGGGTCCGGCGCCGGTCCGAACCGAGGTGCCGGTCAACGTGACCATCCCGGTCAGCTCGCCCGCAGCGGCGGCCGCCCGGGCGGCGGAGGCGGGGTGTCGGACCGCCAAAATCAAAGTGGCCGACCCGCGGGTAGACCTGGACGCCGACGCGGCCCGGGTGGCGGCGGTGGCCGAGGTGCTGGCCGACCAGTTCGGCGCCGACGCGCGCGTTCGGATCGACGTCAACGGCAGTTGGAGCCGGGACGAAGCCTGCGCCGCCATTGAGTTCCTGCAGCGGGCGGCCGGCCCGGTGGGTGGGCTGGAATACGTGGAGCAGCCCTGCTGGGAGGTTGAAGACCTGGCCGCCGTGCGCGAGCGGGTGGAGCCGCCCATCGCCGCCGACGAGTCGATCCGCCGGGCCGACGACCCGTTTAGCGTGGTCGGGGCAGTCGACCTGGCCGTGATCAAAGTGGCCCCGCTCGGCGGGGTCCGGGCCGCCCTCGACCTGGCCGGGCAGCTCCCGCTCCCGGTGGTGGTCTCCTCCGCCATCGACACCTCGTACGGGCTGGCGGCGGGGGTTCAACTGGCGGCGGCCCTGCCCGACCTGCCTCACGCCTGCGGCCTCGACACCGCCCGGCTGCTGGCCACCGACGTCGTGGCTGAGCCGCTCCGCTCGGCCGGCGGAAACCTGGACGTGGCCCGGGCTGCCCGCGTACTCACGGCCGAGCCCGTGGCCGGCGCCGCTGACCGCTCGGTGGTGGAACGCTGGCTGGCCCGAACTGAAGCCATGCTGACGGAGGTGAACGCCCGTGACTGAGAACCCGTCCATCCTGACCGCGCAAACCCTGATCGCCACCCTGCTGGCGGCCCGCGTGCCCGTCGCGGCCTACTGCCCCGGCTCCCGAAACGCCCCGTTTGCCTACGCGCTGGCCCAGGCCGAGGCGGAGGGCCAGATCCGGGTGGGCACCTTCTCCGATGAGCGCAGCGCCGGGTTCTGGGCGCTCGGGATGGCCAAGGCGCTGGCGGCCCAAGCCGGGCAGCCGGTCCCCGTGCCGGTCTTCACCACCTCGGGCACCGCGGTCACCGAGTTGCATTCCGCGGTGGAGGAGGCCCGCCTGCAGGGGCTGGCCCTGGTGGTGATCACCGCTGACCGGCCGCACGAACTGCGAGGGGTGGGCGCCTCCCAAACCACGATCCAGGAGGGGATCTTCCCGGGCGTCGTGGCCGCCTCGATTCCGGCGGGCCGCTCCGGCGAGCGGGTGGCGACCGCGGCACCCCTCACCCGGCTGCTGCGCGCTGCCTGCGACACCCCCGGGCCGGTCCACCTGAACGTGGCTTTCGCCGACCCGCTCGTCCCTGCCTCCGACCTGGTGCTGCCGACCGTTCCCGTCCCCACTTACCTGGCCACCCCGCCGACCCTGCCCAGTTGGGACGAGGTGGTGGACCCCTCGCTGTGGACCGTCGTGGTGGCGGGCGACAGCGCGGACCCCGCGGTGATTGCGGCGGCCACCGCCCGGCAGGTGCCGATCCTGGCCGAGCCCTCCTCCGGGGCGACGGCCTCTCCCAGCTGGGTCCCGCACACCCCCCTGCTCTTGCGGTACCTGTACCAACAGCGCGACATTCAGCAGGTGGTGGTGACCGGGCGGCCGACCCTGTCCCGGCCCGTGGTGGCACTGCTGGGACGCCACGACGTCCGCAAGATCGTGGTCAGCCCGCGCGCCGACTATCCCGACCAGTCCTACACGGCCCAGGTGGTGGTGGCCGGGCTGGCCGCCTCGGACGGCGGAGCGGGCGACCCCGGTTGGCTGGCCACCTGGCGGGCCGGGGCCGACTGCGTGGGGCAGGTGGTGGCGGAGGTGTCCGGCGCCGAACTGAACCTGCTGGCGATCAGCCGGCTGCTCTGGGCCAGCCAACCGGAGGTGGCCCTCTGGTTGTCCGCCTCGAACGCGGTTCGTGGGTTCGACCTGGCGGCGGCTTCCCCCGCGCGGGCGCAGGTGTACGCCAATCGCGGACTGGCGGGGATCGACGGGACCGTGGCCAGTGCCCTGGGGCTCGCCTCCGGGCTGGGGCGACCGGTGCGAGCGGTGATTGGCGATCTGGCGTTTGCCGCTGACCTCTCGACCCTGGTTCAACAGCCGGGCCTGCCCGCGGACCTGCAGGTGGTGGTGCTCAATGACGGTGGTGGCTCGATCTTTGCTTCGCTGGAGCACGGCGGGGCGCCGGCGGACCTGTACGAACGCTACTTTGCGGTGGCGCCGCGGATGGACGTGGTGGCGCTGGCGGAGGCGGCCGGCTGGCGGGCGGAGCGGGTGAGCCGGTTCGACGAGTTGGAGCCGGCGCTGGCTGCCCCGGTGTCCGGCCGGTCGGTGATCGAGGTGGTGATGCCTCGTCCAGACGCGCTCCTGCGCGAGCTGGCGGCCCGAACCGAGGCCGCGCTGTCCCGGTTACACGTTTCTCAGTTATCTCCCAGGGTCAATCCAGAAAACTAACGGCTCTTGCCCACACAATGTAGATGTTGATGGATAAGTTTTGATAAAGGAGCTTCACCAGTGAGTGATAGTTACGGACCTGACCGCCACCCTGCGGAGCAGCCCGGCGACCCGGCCCAGCGCCAGTGGGCGCCCCCGGCTCGACCGGTACCCGACCCAACTCGGCCCGTCTACCCGGGCCCGACCGTCCCGACGCTGGCCCCCAGCGTTCAGCCGGGCACACCCCCGCCGTCCGGGCCGATCCCTCCGCCCACTTCCGGGCCGGTTTTCGGGGCACCTGTTCCGCGCCCAAGCGCCCCCAGTAAGGGGCCTGGCTGGGTAGGTCTGATTGCGGCGATGGCGGTGACCGCGCTGGTTTCCGTCGGTGCGACCGTGGCCATTACCGATGCCACCGGCGCCGTCAACCAATCCACCACCACCGAGAGCACCACCCCGCCCGTGACCTCCACCTCGTCCGGCAACCCGGACTGGGAGGCGGTGGCCGCGGCGGTGCGTCCCGCCGTGGTGACCATTCAGAGTGAGGGCGGCGGGGAAGCTGGCACCGGCTCCGGGGTGATCATTGATCAGGACGGCAATATCATCACCAACCACCACGTCGTGTCGAACGTGCTGGAGGGCGGCACCCTGACCGTGAGTCTGAACGACGGGCGCCTCTACAGCGCCACCGTGGTCGGGGTCGACCAGACCACCGACCTGGCGGTCATCCGCCTCGACAATCCGCCGGACAACCTGACCACCGCGCGCCTGTCCACTTCGGACGACCTGCAGGTCGGGCAGCCGGTGATGGCGGTGGGTTCGCCGCTCGGACTGTCGGACACGGTTACCACCGGCGTGATTTCGGCGCTGGACCGGCCCGTGGTGGTCGCGGGCGAACAGAAGAACTCTTCGCCGGAGAACCCGTTTGGGTTCCCGCTGCCCGGAGAGGAAACTCAGCAGACCGAGGCAGTGGTCACCAACGCGATCCAGATTGACGCTTCGATCAACCCGGGGAACTCGGGCGGCCCGCTGTTTGACGAGACGGGTTCGGTCATTGGGATCAACTCGTCGATCGCCTCGATGGCGTCGGGCAGTTCCGAGGCGGGCTCGATCGGCCTGGGCTTCGCGATTCCGGTTGACCTGGTCAAGCTGATTGCGGACCAAATCATCCAGACCGGCCAGGCTCAGCACTCGATGCTGGGGGTCCAGATTGGGACCGGTTCGGCCGAGGTGAACGGCGAGACCCGGATGGGGGCCGTGGTGGCGGAGGTGCAGCCGGGAACGGCCGCAGCCGAGGCAGGGCTCCAGGTGGGGGATGTGATCCTGCAGATTGGGGACCACCCGGTGGTGTCCGGTCCTTCGCTCACCGGTTTTGTTCGACGCTTTAGCGTGGGCGACACCGTCCAGCTGCAGGTGGCCCGCGACGGCCAGCTGATTGAGGTGGGAGTTACGCTGCAGGCCAAGTCGTAACCTGTCGGTATTTGCCGGTGGCCCGTTCCGAAGTTTTGGAGCGGGCCACCGGTGTTTGTCCGAGGTAGGTGGGATCCTCACTCAAATTGAGGATTGAAACAAGTGTTCTATTAATGGTAGGCTGAGACATGGACACAGCGACGGCGACCACCGGCATCGAGGCACTGGTTGATCTGCGCCGTCAGCTGCAGGAATTGGCCGGGCTGGACCCGGTGGCAACCATGGGGTTGGGCGAGGCGGTCCAGGCACTTGAGATCCTGGGACAAATCGTCAACACGGCTCAAACTTCGATGGCGGGGTTGGCCGCCCGGGTGGAGCGGGAGGGCGGCCGCGAGATCGGCCAGCAGTACGGATGCAAAGACAGTAATGAGCTGGTGCGCCGGATGACCGGGTCCTCCTACCGGGCCGTGCGTGAACGGCAGCAGCTGGGAGAGAAAATTCTGCCGCAGGCCAGCGAGCCGGGTGCTGAACCGCCGCTGGCCCGACTGGCCGCTGCGATGGGGCAGGGGACGGTATCTGAGGCTTCAGGGAAGATCATCGCCAACACGCTGGACCACCTGGCCGGGGCCACCCCGATTCAGCGTGCCCAGGTTGAGGCCGACCTGGTGGCGCGGGCCAGCGGGCAGGATGGCGACGGTTCGGCGCATCCGGCGCTGGCGGCCAGTCTGGGTGAGTTGCGGGCCCAGGCCGGCTCGTGGGAGCGGGAACTGGGGGCGCGTCGGCGTGAGGCAGAAAAGCGGACGTTTGAGAGCCGATCCTTTGACCTGGCGCCCCAACCCAACGGCATGGTCCGGGTCAGCGGCCTGCTCACCCCCGAGGTGGCGGCCGCCTATCTGGCGTTGGCCGACGCGATCAACTCTCCGCGCCAGCGGTCCGGGCCGGCTGAAACCACCCCCACCCAGCAGCGCCACGACGCGTTGCCCGCTATCTTCCACACGGCCGCGCGCGCTGCCAACGGAGAGATTCCTACCCACGGGGGCGCCCCGATCACCGTCATGGTTCAGACCAGCCTGGAGGCACTGTCAAAGGGACGCGGCGGGCAGGTGCTGGGCCTTGAGACCACCTCCGTCAGCCAGGACACGGTCTTGCACGGGGCCTGTTCGGGGGCGGTGGTGTTCCTGGCGCTCAACGAAAAGCGGCGCGTGGTGGCCCTCAGCTCCGAGTCCCGTACCTTCACCGGTGTCCAACGGAAAGCAATTGCCTTCCGGGACCGGGGGTGTGTGATTCCCGGCTGCGACGTCCGGGCCGCCTGGTGCGAGGTTCACCACGTGCAGGACTGGGCGCACGGGGGCAAAACCCACACCGACAACGGGGTGATGCTCTGCTGGCATCATCACCGGACCCTGGGTACATCCGGGTGGCAGGTAAAAATGTCGCAGGGCGTGCCGATGGTGAAGGCACCCCCGTCTCTGGACCCCAGCCGACAGTGGCACCCGGTGTCCAGGCAGTAGTGTGCCTAGTCTTCCAGTCCCAGTGCTTCCAGTACCGGGCGCATCTTGGCGCGCGTTTCGGCCAGTTCCACCTCGGGGATCGAGTCGGGCATAATCCCGCCCCCGGCAAAGACCCGAATGCTGTTGCCTTCGATCTGTCCGCAGCGCAGGGCAATGCCGAACTCGCCCGACCCGGACGCGTCGATCCACCCCACCGGTCCGGAGTAGCGCCCACGCTGGGTGCCCTCCAGGTCCTCCAGGATGTCGAAGGCCAGCTTGGTCGGGGTGCCGCAGACCGCGGCGGTTGGGTGCAGGGCGTCGACAATGTCCAGCACGTTCGCGTCCTTGATTTCCGCGGTCACGTCGGTGGCCAGGTGGGTGACGTTGGGCAGATCCAGCAGCTTCGGTTCGGTCGGGACGTTCAGTTTCTCGGCCCGGGGGGCGAGGGCGCGGGCCACCGACTCGACCGCAAAGTGGTGTTCGGACCGGTTCTTCAGGGAATCCAGCAGTTCCTGCCCCTGGCCCGGGGCGGAGGTGCCGGCCAACACCCGCGAAACCACCGAGGTGCCGTTCATCGCGGCTAGCATTTCCGGGGTGGCTCCCACCAGGCCCGCCACCGCGTACACCCAGGTGGTCGGGTACAGCTCAGTCAGCCGCTGAACCAGGAAGCGTTCGTCAATCTCGGTTGCGGCCGAGACCACGATGTCGCGGGTCAGAACTACCTTCGAGGCGGCCCCGGCCTGCAGCAGGTTTGTCAGGCGCCGCACCGCCGTCAGCCACTGGCTCTGCGTCATCCGGCCGGGGTCGGTCCACAGCCCCTGCGGGGTGGAGAACTCGTGCCGGGTCAGCTCCGGGGCGCTTTCGGCCGGCCCCTCGGTCGAGGCGGTGATGATCAGCGTCTCGTCGCCCTCCTGGACCAGCAGCACCTTGGGGACAATCAGGTATCCGGGGGTGTGGGCGGCAAAGCCGAACGAGGCCAGTGCGATCGGGGCACTGCGAGCCAGCTCAGAGTTCGCCAGGTCCGTCAGCACGCAGTGGTCCACCAGGTCATCCCACCGGCGGGCGGCATCGCGGATTGCGTGATTTCCCACGAACTCGATCTTCAGGGCCTCGCCCCAGCCCACCAGTTTCCGGTCCGGACCGATCCAGCACAGCAGTTCACTTGGGACCAGGGACAGCAGGTCGGTCGTGGTTGTCCGCTCGATTCGAACAAACAGCTCGGGTTCCATGGCCGTCTCCTCTCGTTTCTGTCATGATATCGACTAACTTGGCGAGGTGAACGCGCATGGTGCAACAATGGGAGCCATGACCAATGACCCGCTGCGCGCCGACCTGGCCAAAGAACCCTCCCAGGTGGCCTCCATGTTCAACCATGTTGCCAGTCGTTACGACCTGATGAACTCCCTGGGATCCCTCGGACAGGTGCACCTTTGGCGGCGGGCAACTGTGTCGGCCATTTCACCCGAACCGGGGGAGCGGATTCTGGACCTGGCGGCTGGGACCGGCACTTCCGCGCACGCGATTGCGCGCACCGGCGCCTCCGTGGTGGCCTGCGACCTGTCGCCCGGGATGATCGCGGTCGGCCAGGAGCGCTACCCCGAACTCGAATTCGTTGAGGGCAACGCCACCGACCTGCCGTTCGCGGATGACGAGTTCGACGCGGTGACCATTTCCTTTGGGCTGAGGAACGTGGCCGACGTTCCCGCCGCGCTCACCGAGATGCTTCGGGTGACCAAGCCGGGCGGGCGCCTCGTGATTGCCGAGTTCTCCTCGCCGACCAACCGGTTCTTTGACGGCCTCTACCGGTTCTACCTGGGTGGGGTGATGCCCCCGGTGGCGCGAGCGTTCTCCTCGGACGAGGTGGCTTACGACTACCTGATCGAGTCGATTCTGGCCTGGCCCGGGCAGCAGCACCTGGGCGAGATGATTCAGCAGTCGGGCTGGGAAGACGTGCAGTTCAAGAACCTGTCCGGAGGCATAGTTGCTCTCCATCGGGCGCATAAGGCTTATTAAGCAACAAGCGGATTATCTTAATCGGGACTTAGGTCTGCCGAATCGGCGTGGAACAGCCACAGATTAGCGGTTTACCGTACAGCCGGGTAAGTTGTTCGCGGACGCCTGTGCCCCTCGGGGCACACAAAACTATGAGGAGCAAAATTGGCGGATGACCAGCACGCTGATGTCATCATCGTCGGGGCGGGCCCCGGTGGTGCATCCGCGGCCTACCATCTTGCCAAGGCGGGCGTAGACGTCCTCGTACTGGAAAAGTCGACTATGCCGCGGGACAAGATCTGCGGCGATGGTTTGACGCCGGCTGCCGTCAGCGAACTGACGCTGATGGGGGTGGACACCTCCTCCTGGATCCACAATCGCGGGCTGCACGTCATCGGTGGCGGCAACGACCTCTACTTCGAGTGGCCCGACCAGAAAACTTTGCCCGGCTACGGCCTGGCTCGCCCGCGGATGGATCTGGATCACGAGCTGATCCAGCACGCGGTTGCCGCCGGGGCCCGGCTGGCCGAAGGCCACCTGGTGTACGAGGCGGTCACCAACTCGTTGGGACGCGTGACCGGGGTTCGGGCACGGGTGGGCCGCGGGGCCGGTGCACGCGAAGTCACCGCCACCGGCAAGCTCATCGTCGATGCCGGCGGGGTGGCGGCCCGCCTGGCCACCTCCCTGGGAATCGAAAAGAAGCAGAACCGCCCCCTCGGGGTGGCGGCGCGGACCTACTTCCGGTCGCCTCGCGCCGACGACCAGTGGATGGAGTCCCACCTCGAACTGTGGAACGGCGAGCCGGGCAAATCCGAGCTCCTTCCCGGCTACGGGTGGATCTTCCCGGTGGGAAACGGCCTGGTCAACGTGGGCCTCGGCTCCGTGTCCTCCCGCTCGCAGGCAACCAAGCTGCCGTACAAGGAAGTGTTCCAACAGTGGACGCACCACCTGCCGGAAGACTGGGGCTTCACCCCGGAAAACCAGGTGGGGCCCCTGCGCAGTGCCGCCCTGCCGATGTCCTTCAACCGCAAGCCGCACTATTCGAACGGGCTGGCGCTGGTCGGCGATGCCGGCGGGATGGTGTCCCCATTCAACGGCGAGGGGATTGCGCCCGCGCTCAAGGCCGGACGGCTGTTGGCGCAGGCTGCCCTGCAGGGTCTGTCGCGGCCCACCGAGCTCAGTTTCGACCGGGCGTTGTCCGCCTACCCGCAGCAATTAGCTGACGAGTACGGCGGGTATTACTCGCTGGGTCGGGTCTTTGTCGCGCTGATTGAGAATCCAAAAATCATGCGATTTTGCACCTACTATGGCCTGCCACGGCGTCGGCTGATGAAGCTGGTCAATAAACTGCTGTCAGATGGCTTCGAACGCTCTGGCGGGGATGTCGATGATCGCCTAATCACCGGGCTGACAAAGATGGTGAGCAAAGTATGAGGATCAGGAGAGAAAATGACTAATCCATATGTGCCGCTCCTCATCATGGGAGCCGTGGCCCTCTTGGTGTCATTGGGCGGTCTGGGCGCTTCAGCCATTCTTGGGCCCAAACAGAGAAGCAAGGTCAAGGCACAGAACTACGAGTGCGGGATCGACCCGGGTCCACAGCGAATCGAAGACGGTCGCTTCCCGGTCAAGTACTACCTGGTGGCGATGACGTTTATCGTCTTCGACATCGAAGTGGTCTTCCTGTACCCGTGGGCGGTGACCTTCGCCGACGTTGGCGTTTTCGGTCTGATCTCCATGGTTCTGTTCATTGGGCTGATCACCGTGCCATTCATTTACGAACTCCGCCGCGAAGGCTTGGACTGGACCTGAGGAGGCCACAGTGGGAATCGAAGAACAACTCCCGTCGGGGATTGCCCTCACCAGTGTTGAAAACGTGTTGGGACTGGCGCGCAAGCACAGCCAGTTCCCCGTCACGATGGGGCTGGCTTGCTGCGCAATCGAGATGATGGCGGCCGGGACCCCCCGGTTCGACATGGCTCGGTTCGGGCTGGAAGTCTTCCGCGCCTCGCCGCGTCACTCCGACCTGATGATTATTTCCGGGCGCGTCAGCCAGAAGATGGCTCCGATTGTCCGCAACGTTTACGACTCCATGCCCGAACCCAAATGGGTGATCTCCATGGGGGCCTGTGCCTCTTCCGGCGGCATGTTCAACAACTACGCGATCGTGCAGGGGGCCGACCACATCGTCCCCGTCGACGTCTACCTGCCGGGGTGCCCGCCCCGACCCGAGGCGCTGATCCACGCCATCCTGACCCTGCGTGAGCAGATCGGGAAGGAGCCGCTGGGCGCCAACCGGGAGAAGATTGCCCGCGCCGCCGAAAAGGCCGCGCTCGAGGCGACCCCCACCCACCAGATGAAGGGACTGCTGGCATGAGCAATGATCTTCAGCCCACCGGCGACAAGGAAGTTCAGGCGCCGGTGCGCGGCTTTGCCGAGCCGGAGGTCATCCGAGTTCAGCAGGGCTCCTTCGGGGTCCAGGACGCGGGCGACACCACCGGGTTCGGCGGCCTGGTTGAGACCTTCACCCTGCCGGGCGAGTCGGCTCGCCCCTACGGCGGCTGGTTTGACTCCGTCGTCGACATCCTGGAAGAGCTGCTGGCCGTGGACGGGGTCCCGGTTGGTGAGGCGATTGAAAAGGTGGTGGCTGAGCACGACCAGCTGATCATCTTCGTGACGCGGGAGCACCTGCGCCGGATTGCCCGCCACCTGCGTGACGACCAGGACCTGCGGTTCGAAATGTGCCTCGGGGTTTCCGCGGTGAACTACCCCGGAGACGTGGGACGCGAACTGCACGGCCTCTACACTTTCCGGTCCTTCACGCACAACCGTTCCCTCTCGCTTGAGGTGGCCGTGCCGGATGCGGATCCGCACATCCCCTCGATCGTGGACATCTACCCGGGCAACGACTGGCCCGAACGGGAAGCGTGGGACCTGATGGGGATCGTCTTTGACGGTCACCCGGCCCTGACCCGGATCGAAATGCCCCACGACTGGGTGGGGCACCCCCAGCGGAAGGACTACCCGCTCGGCGGGATTCCGGTCCAGTACCGGGGAGCCACCGTTCCGCCCGCCGACACACGGAGGTCGTACAACTAATGAATATGAAAGTACAGGCCGCCCAGGGGGCCGAAGAGGTCAACCTCGACGACTTTACCGACGTCATTGCGCAAGGCGGGGACTGGGAAGACATTCTTGAGGAGATTCGCAAGGTTTCGACCGAGCGGGTCGTCCTCAACATGGGCCCGGTGCACCCCTCGACTCACGGCGTGCTTCGCGTCGTCCTGGAGCTGGACGGCGAGACCGTCCGGGAGACCCGGGTCGACATCGGTTACCTGCACACCGGGATCGAAAAGAACATGGAGTTCCGCACCTTCACCCAGGGCGTGACCTTCTGTACCCGGATGGACTACGTGGCGCCCTTCTTCCAGGAGGTGGCCTACTGCCTGGCGGTTGAGAAGCTGCTCGGGGTCGAGGCGCCCGAACGCGCCACCCTGATCCGGGTCCTGATGATGGAGCTGAACCGGATCGCCTCGCACATGGTTGCCATTGGCACCGGCGGCAACGAGCTGGGCGCCACCACCATGATGACGATCGGCTTCCGTGGTCGCGAAGAGATCCTCCGGATTTTCGAGCGGATCACCGGCCTCCGGATGAACCACGCCTACGTCCGCCCCGGCGGAGTTGCGCAGGATCTGCCCGAGGGCACCGTGGACTACATCCGCTCGCTGCTGCCCAAGGTGCGGCGCGACATTGGCGAGATGCAGGACCTGACGCTGCAAAACCCGATCTTCAAGCAGCGCTTCATCGGCGTCGGCTACATGCCGCTGTCCGCCATGATGGCGCTGTCCATGACCGGACCGTCGCTGCGGGCCGCCGGCCTGCCCACCGACCTGCGGAAAGACCAGCCGTACTGCGGCTACGAGAACTTCGAGTTCGACGTGCCCACCTACGACTCTTCGGACGCCTACAACCGGACGCTGGTGCGCTTTGACGAGTGCTACCAGTCGCTGCGGATTGTCGAGCAGGTCCTCCGCCGCCTGGAGGAGACCGACGGCGCGCCCGTGATGGTGGCCGACAAGTCGATCGCCTGGCCGGCGCAACTGTCCGTGGGGGCCGATGGGCAGGGCAACTCCCTCGCTCACATCGCCAACATCATGGGCCAGTCGATGGAATCCCTGATCCACCACTTCAAGCTGGTGACCGAGGGCTTCCGGGTCCCGGCCGGGCAGGTGTTCCAAGAGATTGAGCACGCCAAGGGCATCATGGGGGTCCACCTGGTGTCGACCGGGGGCACGCGCCCGTTCCGCGTCCACTTCCGGGACCCCTCATTCAACAATTTGCAGTCCCTGTCGATGGCCACGGTTGGCGGGCAGTTGGCTGACGTAGTCGTGACTCTGGGATCCTTCGATCCCGTCGCAGGAGGGGTAGACCGATGAGTTTTTCCGCCGAGGTTGAACAGCGTCTGCGTGCGGACGCCGCTGAAATCATTGCGCGCTACCCGTCTGACCACGCCCGCTCCGCCCTGCTGCCGATCCTGCACCTGGTGCAGTCGGTGGAGGGCTACGTGAGCGCGGACGGGGTGGCGCTGGCATCCGAACTGCTGGACATCTCCCGCCCGGAGGTCTCCGCGGTCGCCACCTTCTACACCCAGTTCAAACGCCACCCCAACGGCGAGTACAACGTCGGGGTCTGCACGAACGCGCTCTGCGGGATCCTCGGGGGCGACGAAATCTACGAGGCCCTCTCCGAGCACCTCCAGATTGAGCACGACGAGACCACCGCTGACGGCAAGATCACGCTGGAACGCCTCGAATGCAACGCGGCCTGCGACTACGCGCCGGTGATGATCGTCAACTGGGAGTTCTTCGACAACCAGACCCCCGAGTCGGCCGTGGCGCTGGTGGACAAGCTGCAGGCCGGGGAGCCGGTGGCCCCCACTCGCGGCCCCGACCAGCTCCGCACCTTCAAGGAGGTCAGCCGGACTCTGGCCGGGTTCCGTGACGACCTGGCCAACCAGGGACCGTCTGCGGGCAGCCCGTCCCAGCGTGGACTGGAAGTGGCCCGCGAGCACGGGTGGGAAGCACCCGTTTTGAAGGGAGACAGCAAGTGAGCGTCTTTACCGAACCCGGTACTCTCACCCCGGCGCTGACCGCCCGGTGGGGCCAGCCCGAATCCTGGACGCTGGCTTCGGCACGGAAAGCCGGTGCCTACGAGGGACTGGCTCGGGCCCAAGAGATGGAACCCGGGGAAATCACCGAGCTGATCAAGGCGGCCGGGGTGCGTGGGCGCGGTGGCGCCGGCTTCCCGACCGGCCTGAAATGGTCGTTCCTGCCCCCCGACGACGGCAAACCCCGCTACCTGGTGGTGAACGCCGACGAATCCGAGCCCGGCACCTGCAAGGACATGCCGCTGCTGATGGCCGACCCGCACCTGCTGGTCGAGGGCGTGGCCATCGCCTCGCGAGCGATCAACTGCCACCACGCGTTCATCTACCTGCGCGGCGAAGTGGTGCACGTCTACCGCCGACTGCTGGAAGCGATTCACGAGGCGGAGGACGCCGGGCTGCTCGGCGATCTGAAGATCACCGCCCACGCGGGGGCCGGCGCCTACATCTGCGGCGAGGAAACCGCGCTGCTGGACTCGCTGGAAGGCCGACGCGGTCACCCGCGGTTGAAGCCCCCGTTCCCGGCGGTGGCGGGCCTGTACCAGCGGCCCTCCGTGGTCAACAACGTGGAGACGATCGCCGACGTGGCGCTGATTTTCCGGCACCCCGAAGGTTGGTACACGACCATGGGGACGGAAAAGTCCAAGGGCTGCGGGATCTTCTCTGTTTCCGGTCACGTGAACAACCCCGGTCAGTTCGAAGCTCCGTTCGGGATCACCATGCGTGAGCTGCTCGAATACGCGGGCGGCGTGCGCGACGGTCACCAGCTCAAGTTCTGGACACCCGGTGGGTCCTCCACCCCGATCTTCACCGAGGAGGAACTGGACGTTCCCCTCGACTACGAGGGGGTGGCGGCGGCCGGCTCGATGCTGGGCACCCGCGCGCTGCAGGTCTTCGACGAGACGACCTCGGTGGTGCGGACCATCCTCAAGTGGTCCGAGTTCTACCAGCACGAGTCCTGTGGCAAGTGCACCCCGTGTCGCGAAGGCACCTACTGGATCAAGCAGATCATGCTGCGGCTCGAGGCGGGCAAGGGGGTCCCGGGAGATATCGACCTGCTGGACGAAATTGCCGGCAACATCTTCGGACGCAGCTTCTGCGCTCTGGGTGATGCGGCCGCCACGCCGATCATGAGCGGGATCAAGCGGTTCCGCGAAGAGTTCGAGGCGGGCCTGCACACGCCGGCCTGGGAACTCTTCCCCTACGAGAAGTCAACGATTTTTGCTAAAGGAGGTGCGCGATGAGCGACGAGCTGGTCTCACTGACAATTGATGACGTTGAAGTTCAGGTCGAGCCGGGGACGCTAATCATCCGCGCGGCCGAACAGACCGGGGTGCGGATCCCGCGTTTCTGTGATCACCCGCTGCTGAAGCCGGTGGCCGCCTGTCGTCAGTGCCTGGTCGAGGTGGGAACGCCCGGCCCGGACGGTTCGATTCGGATGATGCCCAAGCCGCAGCCCTCCTGCGCTATTCCGGTTAGCCCCGGAATGGTGGTCAAAACCCAGCACACCTCCGAAGTGGCCTACAAGGCCCAGGAGGGGATCATGGAGTTCCTCCTGATCAACCACCCGCTGGACTGCCCGATCTGCGACAAGGGCGGCGAGTGCCCCCTGCAGAACCAGGCCATGACCGAGGGCCGGGACACCTCCCGCTTCATCGATGCCAAGCGCGTCTACGCCAAGCCGATGCGGCTCACCTCCCAGATCATGCTGGACCGGGACCGCTGCATCCTCTGCCAGCGCTGCGTCCGCTTCGCCAAGGAAATCCCCGGGGATGCGTTCCTGGACCTGCAGGGCCGCGGCGGCGGGACCGCCCCGACCGACGATCACACCTTCATGGGTGAGCAGGTCGGCACGTTTGACGCCGAGGTGCTGGACTACTACGTTCCCGGCGTGGAAGGCCCCGGCCGAACCGACATCTCCGGCCCCTACGGGCAGGAGGGGATCATCTCCTCGGTTTACGCCGGTCCCCAACGCGAGTCGGAGCGCGACCTGTCGGGCCGCACCTTCGCCTCGTACTTCTCGGGGAACATCATTCAGATTTGCCCGGTCGGGGCGCTGACCGCGACCTCGTACCGGTTCCGGGCCCGCCCGTTCGACCTGGTGTCCACCCCGTCCGTCACCGAGCACGACGCCTCCGGTTCGGCCATTCGGGTCGACATTCGCCGGGGCGAAGTGGTTCGCCGCCTGGCCGGGAACGATCCGGAAGTGAATGAAGAGTGGATTACCGACAAGGATCGGTTCGCGTTCCACTGGACCGACCTGGAGGATCGCCTCCGGACCCCGCTCGTGCGCGAAAACGGCGAGCTGGTCCCGACCTCGTGGTCCGATGCGCTGGACCGCGTGGCGCGGAACCTCACCGGCAAGGTGGGGCTGCTGCCCGGCGGTCGCCTCTCCTTTGAGGATGCGTGGGCCTGGTCCAAGTTTGCCCGGCGGGTGCTGGGAACCAACAACATTGATGCTCGCTGGCGCGAACAGTCCGACGAGGAAGCTCAGTTCCTGGGGGCCCTCGTGGCCGGCCAGGGTCTGGGAGTGACCTACCAGGACGTCGAGCGGGCACCCGAGGTGCTGCTGGTGGCCCTGGAGCCCGAAGACGAGTGCGGCTCGCTCTTCCTGCGACTGCGCAAGGGTGTCAAGGTGAAGACGGTGGCCCCGTTCCTCACCCGCGGGTCCGAGAAGCTCTCTGCCCAGCTGATTCCGGCGGCTCCCGGAGCGGAAGTAGCCGCTCTGGAGCAGGTGGAACTGGCTGAAGGCGCGATCATTTTGGTCGGCGAGCGGGCGGCTCGCACCCCGGGTCTGCTGTCGGCGGCGGCGTCGCTGGCAGCTAAGACCGGAGCTCGACTACAGTGGGTCCCGCGGCGCTCCGGTGACCGCGCGGCCGTGGAGGCGGGCCTGCTGCCGAACCTGCTGCCCTTCGGTCGTCCGGTGGAGGACGCGGAAGCTCGCGAGTCCCTCCCGTGGGGTGAGCAGATTCCCGCCACCCCCGGTCTGTCGGCCGAGCAGATGCTGGCCGGTGAGCTGGACGCCCTGATCCTGGGCGGGATTGACCTGCGTGACTGGGCCGACCCGGCGGCGGCTCGGGCCGCCATCGAGCGGACCGGCTTCGTCGTCAGCCTGGAGGTGCGTCGCTCTGAACTGACCGAGCTGGCCGACGTGGTTCTGCCCGTGGCCCCGGCAGTGGAGAAGAACGGCACCTTCATCAACTGGGAGGGTCGCCTGCGTCCCTTCGGCCAGTCCTACGCATCGCGCAGCCTGACCGATCGCCTGGTGCTGAACATGCTGGCGAAGGAAATGGGAGTCGACCTGGGGGTCGAAACCCTGCCGGACCTGTACGCGGAAGTCAACCCGCTGATGGTTTGGCGCGGGGCCCGGACCGCGGTGCCGCACGAGGCGCCCTCCGCTCCCGCTTCCGATCAGCTCACGCTCACCTTCCACAAGGTGCAGATTGACCTGGGTCGCCTCCTGGACGGGGCCGACCACCTGGCGAACTCCGCCCGCGTTCCCGTGGCCCTGGTTTCCCCGGCCACGATGGAACGCCTCGGCCTGGCCGAAGACCAGCAGGTCACGGTCACGGGTGAGCGCGGTTCGATCACGCTTCCCATCGAGTCCCGCGAAATCACGGAGGGCACCCTGTGGCTGCCCGAGTGCTCGCTGGGCGCGGGGGTCCATTCCGAAGTCGGCACAGCCGGCAGCGCGGTGAGCGTCGCCGCAGTAGCGGAGGTCTGAGCAAATGAATCTGGCCCTAATGTCGGCTGAGCCCATCCCGGCCGACTTCTCTCAAGAAACCTGGTGGCTGACGCTGATCAAAGCGTTGTTCATCGTGGTCTACCTGATTCTCTCGGTGATCATGGCGCTGTGGGTGGAACGGCGCGGACTGGGTCGGATGCAGACCCGCCCCGGCCCGAACGTGGCCGGCCCCTTCGGGCTGTTCCAGGCTCTGGCTGATGCCGGCAAGCTGCTGTTCAAGGAAGATATCTGGACGTCGCGCGCCGACAAGTTCCTCTACTTCCTGGCCCCGGCCATCATGGCGTTCACCGCTTTCTCGGTGATGGCAGTGATCCCGATGGGACCGAACGTGAACATGTTCGGTCACTCGACGCCGCTGCAGGTGGCGGACATGCCCGTGTCGGCGCTGTACATTCTGGCGATTACCTCGCTGGGCCTGTACGGCATCGTCCTGGGTGGCTGGTCGGCCCGCTCGACCCTGCCGCTCTACGGCGCGGTTCGCTCCTCGGCCCAGGTGATCTCCTACGAGCTGTCCATGGGCCTGGCCCTGGTGTCGGTCTTCCTGATGTCCGGCTCGATGTCCACCTCGGAAATCGTCTCCGCGCAGAAGCCGTTCTGGTGGGTGATCCCGCTGTTCCCGGCCTTCGTCATCTACGTCATCTCAATGGTGGGTGAATGTAACCGGTTGCCTTTCGACCTGCCCGAAGCTGAAGGCGAGCTGGTGGCCGGACACATGACCGAGTACTCGTCGATGAAGTTCGGCTGGTACTACCTGTCCGAGTACATCAACATGCTGAACGTTTCGGCCGTCGCGACCACCATGTTCCTGGGTGGTTGGCACGCGCCGTTCCCCTTCAACCTGATTCCGGCGCTGTCCGGCGGCTGGTGGGGGATGCTCTGGTTCATCCTCAAGGTGTGGCTGTTCATGTTCTTCATGATCTGGACCCGCGCCACGCTGCTGCGCTTCCGCTACGACCAGTTCATGAAGCTCGGGTGGAAGATCCTGATTCCGATCGCGCTGGTCTGGCTGGTGATGGTCTCGGTCCTGCAGGGCGTCCGCCTCTGGTCGGGAGCCTCCCTGCCGACCATCATGGGCGTCATCATCGGCGTCCTGGTCGTGGTCGTGTTCCTGGCCTTCTGGCTGACCGATCGCAAGCCCAAGGTCGAGGAGGAACCGGGAGAGTTCGACGCTTTCGCGGGCGGATACCCGGTGCCGCCCCTACCCGGGCAGGCACTGCCGCCCTCACCGCGTGCCGGGCGGGTTCCGGTCACCGCTACCAAGGAGGATTCCGATGAGTGAAAACTTGCGGTATGAGCAGGACCCCAAGGGGCCAATTGGTGAGTTCTTTGCGCCGGTGGCCGGCTACGGGGTGACCTTCAGCTCCATGTTCCGCCCCACGGTGACGGAGCAGTACCCGTTCGAGGGCCCGTTCGTTCAGCCCCGCTTCCACGGGCGCCACCAGTTGAACTACTACCCGGACGGCCTGGAAAAGTGCATCGGCTGCGAGCTGTGCGCCTGGGCGTGCCCCGCCGACGCTATTTTTGTCGAGGCCGCCTCGAACACCCCCGACGAGCAGTACTCGCCCGGGGAGCGGTTCGGTCGGGTCTACCAGATCAACTACCTGCGCTGCATTTTCTGCGGCTACTGCATCGAGGCCTGCCCGACTCGCGCCCTGACGATGGGCAACGACTTCGAGCTGGCCGAGTACACCCGGTTGGACGACATCTACGACAAGAAGATGCTGCTGGCCGAGGTGCCCGAAGGAGCCGTGGCTGCCCCGCACCCGATGGTCAAGGGCCTCAGCGATGGGGACTACTACCGCGGTGAAGTGAAGGGGTCTACCCGGGAGCAGATCGAATGGGTGCGCGAGCACCGTCCCGACGAGCCGACCCTGGCCACCGCCAAGGCCGTGGACGAAGGAGCCGAACAGTGAACTCGGTAATTGCTTGGCCGGAAATGTCCGGCCTGGGGGAGGCGCTGCTGTTCTGGTCGTGCGCGGTCATCATGATCGTCGCGGCCCTCGGCGTGCTCATGTTCCGCAAGGCCGCCTACTCTGCCCTGTGCATGGTGGCGGTGATGCTGGGAATGGCCGTCCTGTTCTTCGCGCTGCAAGCTCCGTTCAACGGGGCCGTGCAGGTGATCGTGTACACGGGCGCCATCATGATGCTGTTCCTCTTCGTCATTATGATGATCGGCCTGGGAGCCTCCGACGGCTTCCGGGAGCAGCGGCGCGGGTACATTATCTTCGCCGTTGTCCTCGGGGTGGCGCTGGCCGTCCTGACCGTGGGCGCGCTGCTGCACTCGACCGTGGTGGGGTCCGGCTCGATCGGCCTCGACCCGTACTCGAGCGCCCCGATCACCTCGCTGGCTGTCTCGCTGTTCCAGAACCACTGGTTCACCATTCAGCTGGCAGCCATGCTGCTGATCACCTCCGCGGTCGGAGCCGTGCTCCTGACCCACTCGGATCGCCTGGGCGTGAAGTTCAACCAGATCAACACGGCCGATGCGCGGATGACCGAGTTCCGGGTCAAGGGGGTTCACCCCGGCCAGCAGGCGGCCCCCGGCGTCTACGCGCACTCGAACGCGGTCGGCACCCCGGCCATTGCCGGCGACACCCTGGCGCCGGTGCCCGAGTCGGTTCCGCGCGTTCTGCGTCTGCGCGGCCTCGAGCAGCCCATCGGCGCCGTCTCGCCCGAAGCGGCGGAAGCGCTGCAGCTGGTCAAGGCGGGTCGACGTGACCAAACCATGTGGAGTTCGGCACCGAAGGTGCCCCAGTCGCAAGCTTGGGGGATGGGCGGCAAAGCTGCGCCCACCGGATTGCACCAGACCTTCCAATCCGACCTGGGACAGGAGGAAGACAAGTGAGTCTCGCGTTATACATCGCGCTCGCACTGGTACTCTTTGCGATTGGCGCCGTGACGGTGGTGGTGCGCAAGTCCGCCATCATCTCGCTGATGGGGGTGGAGCTGATGCTCAACTCCGCCAACCTGACCTTCATCTCCTTCTCCCGGATCCTGGGAACGGTGGAAGGGCAAGTCATGGCCTTCTTCGTGATGGTGGTGGCAGCGGCCGAGGTGGTAGTCGGCCTGGCCATTATCGTCGCCATCTTCAAGTCTCGGGCCACTACCGACCTGGACGACATCGTGAGCTTGCGGAACTAGGAAGGGCAAGAAATGACTTTAGCTAGTACTGTGGGTGAGGCCACCGGGCCGGCAGCGTATGCGTACCTGCTCTTCCTGGTTCCCGGGATCGTGGCCGCCCTGCTCCTCGTCCTAGGTCGACGGGCCGATCGCTGGGGGCACTGGCTGGCTGTGGCCGCCTCCTGGTTCAGCTTCGTTCTGGCCGCCGTGATCTTCTGGCAAATGCTGCAGCTGCCGGGTGCCGAACGGCGCCTGAGTCTGGACCTGTTCTCCTGGATTCCGGCCGGCGACTTCCAAGTCAACTTCGGCACCCTGGTGGACCCGCTGTCCATGACCTTCGTGCTGCTGGTGACCCTGGTCGGCTCGCTGATCCTGGTCTACTCGGTTGGCTACATGGAACACGACCCGGACCGCCGGCGCTTCTTCGCCTACCTGTCTCTCTTCATCGCGTCGATGCTGATCCTGGTGCTCGGCAACTCCTACGCCACCCTGTTCCTCGGGTGGGAGGGCGTGGGCCTGAGCTCCTACCTGCTGATCGGCTTCTGGAACCAGGTGCCCGACAACGCGACCGCCGCCAAGAAGGCGTTCATCATGAACCGCGTGGGCGACATGGGGCTGCTGATCGCGATGATGGCGATGGTGGCCAACTTCAGCTCCGTCAACTTCGAAGTGGTGAACGCGGGCATCCCGACCGTCTCAGAAGGCCAAGCCACCGTGATCGGCCTGTTCCTGCTGCTGGCTGCGACCGGCAAGTCCGCCCAGTACCCGTTGCAGGCTTGGCTCGGTGACGCCATGGCGGGCCCGACCCCGGTGTCGGCCCTGATCCACGCGGCCACGATGGTGACCGCCGGCGTCTACCTGATCGTCCGCTCCGGCGTGGTCTTCCTGGCCGCCCCGGTGGCGATGACCGCGGTGGCCGTGGTCGGCGTGATCACCCTGTTCGTCGGGGCCCTGATTGGGACGGCGAAGGACGATATCAAGAAGGTGCTGGCCGCCTCGACCATGTCCCAGATCGGCTACATGATGCTGGGTGCCGGGCTCGGCCCGGTCGGCTGGGCGTTCGCGATCTTCCACCTGCTGACGCACGGCTTCTTCAAGTCGCTGATGTTCCTGGGGGCCGGTTCGGTCATGCACGCCATGAACGACGGGGTCAACATGCGTCGCTTCGGGGCGCTCTCGAAGGTGATGAAGGTGACCTGGCTGACGTTTACCGCCGGCTGGTTGGCCATCATGGGGATCGTGCCGTTCTCCGGCTACTGGTCGAAGGACCGGATCATTGAGGCCGCGTTCGCCGCCGGCAACTTCGGTCACGCTGAGACCCCGTGGATCGGGTGGGTGTACGGTTCGATCGCCATGATCGCCGCCGGCATCACCGCCTTCTACATGTCCCGGCTCTACTTCATGACGTTCCACGGGAAGGCCCGCTGGGACGATGAAACTCCGCACGAGTCGAAGCCGATTATGACCGTGCCGCTGGTGATCTTGGCCCTGTTCTCCATCTTCCTGGGTGGGGCTCTGGCCGGTGGGCGTTTCACCACCTGGCTGGCTCCGTCCGTGGGTGAGACCGTCCACGCCGAACCGGTGGTTCCGGTCTGGTTCATCCAGGTGGGCACCACGGTTCTGGTGATCGTGGCCGCCGTCATCGCCTGGTGGATGTTTGCCAAGCGCGAGGTGCCGGTCGCGGTTCCCGAAGGCAACACCTTCGTCCGGGCGGCCCGGCAGGACTTCTACCAGGACCGGTTCAACGAGGCGGTCTTCATGGCTCCGAGCGTGGCCCTGATGAAGGGTGTCACCGCGGCGGACCAGTACGGCATCGACGGGACCGTCGGCGCGGTCGGTCGGTTCGCCAACTGGCTGGGTCGACTGGTCGCCTGGACTCAGAGCGGATACGTGCGGGCGTACGCCGGGTACATTCTGGGCGGGGTTGTCATCGCACTGGCAGTCGTCCTTGGATTTAGGCTGTAGGGGAGAATCATGGAATTACAGATGATTGAGGGCTCGTTCCCACTTCTGAGCATCCTGGTGGCCGTTCCGGCCCTGGGTGCCCTCCTCCTGTGGCTCGTCCCGAGCCTGCGGGCGCGGGGACGCGAGTTCGCCATCGCGGTCTCCCTGGTGGAGCTGGTGCTGGCCATTGTGGTCGCGTTCCAGTTCGACTGGACGGCCGCCTCGGCCTACCAGCTGTTCGAGTCGGCCAGCTGGATTGCCCCGCTCGGCGTCAGCTGGTCGCTCGCGGTGAACGCGCTCGGCCTGGTGATGATCCTCCTGAGCGCGGTCCTGGTGCCGCTGGTGCTGCTGGCCACCCCCGCCTCGTCCGATCGTCGATTTGAAGGGGGCTACGCCGCACTGATCCTGCTGCTGTACGCCTTCATCATCGTCATCTTCGCGGCCTTCGACGTGGTGGTCTTCTACCTGGCCTTCGAGGCGATGCTGCTGCCGCTGTACTTCATGATTGGCCGCTACGGGACCGGTGAGAACCGCCGGGCCGCCGCCATGAAGTTCCTGATCTACTCCCTGGTGGGCGGGCTCGCCATGCTGGGCGGGCTGGTGACCATCTACTCGTCGGCGGGACACTCCGGGTTCAACGGGGTCCTGTTCCGCTACGACACGCTGGCCGCGGTCCTGCCGCAGACGGCGTTCGGGATCCAGATGGCCATCTTCATCACGTTCTTCATCGCCTTCGCGATCAAGGCTCCGATGGTCCCGGTCCACACCTGGCTGCCCGACACCGCCGCGGCTGCCCGCCCCGGCACCTCCGTGCTGCTGGTGGGGATCCTGGACAAGATCGGTACCTTCGGGATGATCGTCCTCTGCCTGACCTTTGTGCCGGATGCGGCCTACGCCTCGCGTTGGACCATTCTGGTGCTGGCGGTCGTCTCCATCCTCTGGGGTGGGTTCGCGGCCAACGGGCAAAAGGACCTGCTCCGGCTGGTGTCCTTCACCTCCGTGTCCCACTTCGGGTTCATGGTGCTGGGGATCTTCATCGGCTCGCAGGTGGCGCTGACGGGCGCGATGTTCTACATGGTGGCGCACGGCCTGTCGATTGCGGCCCTGTTCCTCATCTCCGGCTTCCTGATTGAACGAGGCGGCTCGCAAGAGATCGCCCGTTACCGCGGGATGCAGCGGGTGACCCCGGTCCTGGCCGGGACCTGGCTCTTTGCCGGGATGGCCTCGATCGCGCTGCCGGGTCTGTCCGGCTTCGTGCCCGAGTACCTGGTCCTGATGGGAACCTACAGCGTCAACATTCCGCTGGCCATCTTCGCGGTCTTCGGGATCGTGCTGGCTGCCATGTACATCCTGCTGCCCTACCAGCGGATGTTCACCGGCCCGAAACGGGCCGACCTGGAGGACGCGCCCGACCTGAACGGCGTGCAGAAGCTGGCCATTACCCCGCTCCTGGTGGGCATGCTGGCGCTGGGCATCTGGTCCGCCCCGCTGGTCAACTCGCTGTCCCAGGTGGCTGAACCGACCGTCGTGACTGTGGACGAAGGGAACTGAAAGTGAACCTACAAAACTTCACCGCTCCGGCGATCGACTGGATGATTCTGCTGCCGGTGGTGGTGGTCCTGGGTGGAGCCGTCGTCGGCGTCCTGATCGAGGCTTTCGCTCCCCGTCGCAGCCGCCGCCGGGTCAACGTGGTCTGGACCGTCCTGGTCCTGATCGCCGGCCTGGTGACAGCGGCGCTGCAGTGGAAGGGGGCCGTGGCCGGCTCCAGCCAAACCGGGCAGTACATTTCCGACCCCTGGTCGGTGGGCCTGCAGGTGATCCTGCTGCTGGTCGCCCTGCTGGCGATGCTGGTGATGGCGGACCGGACCGAACTGGGTGACGGCGACTTTGCCGCGCAGCCCGCGGACCGTCCCGGCTCCGGTGAGGAAGCCCTGTCGATCGCGAAGAAGTACCAGCGCTCGGAAATCTTCCCGCTGCTGCTGTTCTCCGTCGGGGGCATGATGGTCTTCCCGGCCACCGAGTCGCTCCTGACCATGTTCGTGGCCCTCGAAGTGATGTCGCTGCCGCTCTACATCCTGGCGGCCACCTCGCGTCGTCGGCGCGGCCAGTCCCACGAAGCCGCCATGAAGTACTTCATCCTGGGCGCCTTCGCCTCCGGGTTCTTCCTGATGGGGGCTGCGCTCCTGTTCGGCTACTCCGGCGGGTCCCTGGACTTCTCGCAGATCGCGGCGGGTATCCCGGCCTTCAACAACATGGAGTGGCTGCTGGTGGTCGGCGTCTTCATGGTGATGGTGGGGCTGCTGTTCAAGGTGGCGGCGGTGCCGTTCCACGCCTGGACTCCGGACGTCTACACGGGCGCACCCACCTCGATCACCGGCTTTATGGCCGCCGGGGTGAAGATTGCTGCCTTCGGCGCCATGGTCCGCTTCTACCAGATCGTGGTCGGCCCGCTGCAGTGGGACTTCCGGATGCTGTTCGCCGTGATTGCGGCGCTGACCATCCTGGTTGGCACCGTCGGCGGTCTGGTCCAGAAGGACATCAAGCGCCTGCTGGCCTACTCTTCGATTGCCCACGCCGGGTTCCTGCTGATCGGGGTGATCTCCCTGGTCAAGGGTTCGGCCGGCTCGATCGCGTTCTACCTGCTGGCCTACGCCGTCGCCACCATCGGCGCCTTCGGGGTGGTCACGGTGGTCCGCGTCAAGGATGCGGACGGCAACATCGGGGGACAGGCGACCAACCTGCGTCTGTGGAAGGGTCTGGGCAAGCGTTCGCCCATGACCGCCCTCGCCATGCTGGTGTTCCTGCTCTCCTTCGCGGGGATTCCGCTGACCTCAGGCTTCGTCGGGAAGTTCGTCGTGTTCGCCAACGGTATTAGCGGCGGGCTCGGCTGGCTGGTCGGAATCGCCCTGGTCGCCTCGGCTGCTACCGCTGTCTTCTATTTCCGGGTAATCTCCTACATGTTCCTGCAGGAGCCGGAAGAGGGAACCACGGTGGTGAGTTCGGAGGGCCTGTCGGCCGCAGCTATTGCGATCGCCGCAGTCCTGACCGTGCTGCTCGGCGTGGTGCCCGGACCGATCCTGGACGTCCTCTCACAGATAGTTATTGCTCTCCCGTGACAACTGCGCTTGATCTTTCCGTCCCCGCCTTGGAAGAACGTGTCCTGGCGGGGATGGAGCATGTTGAGAACTTGCTGGTCCAATCCACCTCCTCTCGCCGCGGCTTCGTGTCCGAGCTGATCGGACACCTCAGTTCGGCCGGCGGCAAACGGTTGCGGCCGGTGCTGACCCTGGTCAGTGCCCAGCTGGGCCAGGACGAGCCGCGCGACGAGGTGATCAAAGCCGCGGTCGTGGTAGAGATGACCCATTTGGCGTCGCTGTACCACGACGACGTGATGGACTCGGCTCCGACCCGGCGCGGGGTGGATTCGGCCCAGCACCTGTGGGGGAACAACCGGGCCATCCTGGCGGGCGACGTGCTGTTTGCGCGCGCCTCGCTGCTGACCGCTGAGCTGGGGCCGGAGACGGTCAGCTACCACGCTCGGATCTTTGAGCGGATGTGCGAGGGGCAGCTGAACGAGAGCTTTGGCCCCACCGCGCAGGACGACCCGGTGGAGTTCTACCTGCAGGTACTGGCCGACAAGACCGGCGCCCTGGTGGCGGCGGCGGCCTACCTGGGGGCGATGCACGGTGGCGCCAGCGAAGAGCACGCCCGGATCGTCGAGGAGTTTGGCGAGCGGATCGGTGTGGCCTTCCAGATTGCCGACGACGTCCTGGACCTGACCTCCCCGCGGGAGCTGTCCGGGAAGACCCCGGGAACCGACCTGCGCGAAGGGGTGGACACCCTGCCGGTGCTGCTGCTGCGCCGCCGGGAGGACGCCGACTCGCAGCGCATTTTGGCCCTGCTGGACACCGACCTGAGTTCGGATCGGGCGCTGGCCGAGGTGGTGGACGCCATCTGCGCCCACCCGGTGTTGGAAGAGACCCGGCAGATGGCCCGCGACTGGGCGAAAGCGGCCGAGGACGCCCTGGCCCCGCTGCCCGATTCGGAGGCGAAGACCGCGCTGCTGGCTTTTGCAGCGCAGATGGTCGACCGCAAAGTCTAGCTGTGATCCTGCCAACGCGCGGCGGCAAAGCGGCTCGGGGCTGACTAGAATAGCCTCTGTCGTCTAGCTAGTGAATCGAGTACCGTGAACCTGAAAGTGGCAGTCGTTGGCGCCGGACCGGCGGGAATCTACGCTTCGGATATTCTGTCCAAATCGGGATTAGACGTTTCGATCGACCTGTTTGAGCGGCTTCCCGCTCCCTACGGTCTGGTCCGCTACGGCGTCGCCCCCGACCATCCGCGCATCAAACAGATCATCGTCGCCCTCTACAAGATCCTGCAGCGCGGGGACATTCGCCTGCTCGGCAACGTCGAGGTGGGCCTGGACGTGTCGTTTGCCGAGCTGGAAGAGAACTACGACGCGGTCATTATTGCGACCGGGGCCGACCGCGACGCGCCCCTGGACATTCCCGGGATCGGCCTGCCCCAGTCCTACGGGGCCGCCGACTTTGTCTCCTGGTACGACGGCAACCCGGACTACCCGCGCACCTGGCCGCTGAACGCCAAGGAGGTGGCGGTCCTCGGGGTGGGCAACGTGGCGCTGGACATCTCCCGGATCCTGGCCAAGCATCCGGAGGATTTGCTGCCGACGGAGATTCCGCCGAACGTGTACGAGGGGTTGGTGGCCAACCCGGTCACCGACGTTCACATTTTTGGGCGCCGCGGTCCGGCTCAGGTCAAGTTCACCCCGCTGGAACTGCGGGAACTGGGCAAGGTGCCGGACGTCGACCTGATCATCTCAGAGGAAGACTTCGACTTTGACGAGGGGTCGGAGGAGGCCCTGCGCAGCTCTAACCAGCAGCGGCAGGTGGTCAAGACCCTGACCCAGTACGCGTCGGTCGACCCGGAGAAGCACCAGGCTTCCCGCCGGATCCACCTGCACCTGTTCGAGGCGCCGGTGGAGATTCTGGCGGACGAGGACGGCAACGTCCGGGCCCTGCGCACCGAACGAACCGAGCTGGTGGGGGACGGCAACGTCCGCGGCACCGGCGTGTTCCACGAGTGGCCGGTGCAGGCCGTCTACCGGGCGGTCGGCTACTACTCTTCGCCGATTGACGGCGCCCCGTTCGACCCGGTTCGCGGGGTGGTCCCGAACGCTGGGGGACGGGTGCTGGAGGAGCCGGGCTCACACGAGGTGATTCCGGCCCTGTACGCCACCGGTTGGATCAAGCGCGGCCCGGTGGGGCTGATCGGGTCCACCAAGTCCGACGCCCAGGAGACCATCGCCAACCTGGTGGCCGACGCCGAGGCGGGGGTGCTGACCTCCACCGGCTCGCCCGAGCAGCTGCTGGCCATGCTGGAGGCCCGCGGGGTGCCGGTGGTGACCTGGGACGGCTGGGAGATGCTGGACGCCTACGAGCGGGAGCTCGGTTCTGAGTTTGGTGAACTGCCGCGGACCGGGGGGATCCGGGAGCGGGTCAAGGTGGTGTCGCGCCTGGCGATGACCACGATTGCGCGCGGCGAGGGCCGGCCGGAGACGCTCATCGGCGAACCGGGCGAGCTGGGCAAGCCGAGCGCCCCCGAACGCTTCGACGACTACACGGGTTACAAGCAATGAGACGGGTCGAAAACAGCCTGAAGACGCTGGTGCTGTTCCTGGTGATGTGGGGAATCCTGCTGATCCTGGGGGGCATTATCGCCGGGGCCACTCGCAGCGCCACCTGGATTTGGGTGTTCGCTGGCTTGGGGCTGGCCTCCACACTGTACACCTACTGGAACTCGGCGCAGCTGGCTCTGCGTCAGATGCGGGCCTACCCGGTCACCCGGGAGCAGGCCCCCGGCCTGTACGCCATCGTGGAGGACCTGTCCGCCCGCATGGAGATGCCCACCCCGAGCATTTGGATTGCCCCCTCGCAAACCCCGAACGCGTTTGCCACCGGGCGGAACCCGAAGAACGCGGCTGTCTGCTGCACCGAGGGAATCTTGCAGCTGCTGGACGAGCGCCAGCTGCGCGGGGTCCTGGGGCACGAGCTGATGCACGTCTACAACCGCGACATCCTGACCGCCTCCGTCGCCTCGGCGATTGGTGGCCTGATTGCGTCGCTGGCCCAGTTTGCGTTCATCTTTGGGGGCCGCGAGCGCGGGGGCAACCCGATTGCCGGGCTCCTGATGATGATTCTGGCTCCGATTGCCGCCACCATGGTGCAGCTGGGAATCTCCCGCACCCGGGAGTACTCGGCCGATGCCGACGGAGCCACCCTGACCCAGGATCCGCTGGGCTTGGCCTCGGCCCTGGAGACGATCGAGCGCGGGGTGAGTGCGGCGCCGATGGCCCCGAACCCGGCCCACGACACGGTCTCATCCATGATGATTGCCAACCCGTTCCGGGGCCAGGGGGTGGCGAAACTGTTCTCCACCCACCCGCCGATGGAGGATCGGATTGCCCGCCTGCGGGCGCAGGCTCAGCGGTAGTTCACGAACTGCAGCGCGACGTCCAGCTTCGCGTTCTTCAGGAGCGCGATCACATCCTGCAGGGCGTCGCGGGACTTGGATGAGACCCGGACTTCATCGCCCTGGATCTGCGCTTTTACGCCCTTAGGTCCCTCATCCCGGATCAGCTTGGTGATCTTTTTCGCATTCTCTGAGGAGATGCCCTCTCTCAGGGGGATCGGGAGCCGGTAAATCTTCCCGGACACCTGCGGCTCGCGCCCCTCCAGGTCCAGGACCTTCAGCGACACCCCGCGGCGCACCAGCTTGCTCTGGAGCACATCCAGCACCGCGTTGACCCGTTCGGCGGTGTTGGCTTCCAGCGTGATGGTGTCGCCTTTGAACTCGATCGAGGCGTCCACCCCGCGAAAGTCGTAGCGCTGGGACACCTCCTTGGCCGCCTGGTTGACGGCGTTGTCCACTTCCTGCCGGTCGAGTTTTGAAACCACGTCAAATGATGAGTCAGCCATAGGCTCCAGTGTAGCCCGACGTTGCGTATGCCACTGTCGGCGAAGTGGAACTTTAGACGCGACTTTTGATACGCTCATCGGGCACCGGTAATCCCGGTGCAAACGGCGGAATGCCCGAGCGGCCAAAGGGAGCTGACTGTAAATCAGCCGCGTTATGCTTCGGGGGTTCAAATCCCTCTTCCGCCACTGGACCGAGAGGTCCTGGACTGAGTTCTCAGCCAGTTTGCACTGGCCGGTTTCGACCGGTAGAGTTCTCACGTCGCCCCGATAGCTCAGTCGGCAGAGCGTCTCCATGGTAAGGAGAAGGTCAAGGGTTCAATTCCCTTTCGGGGCTCTGGTATCCCAAGCTGGGAATGCTGCGGCGGGGTAGCTCAGCCGGTTAGAGCGTACGACTCATAATCGTAAGGTCGCGGGTTCGAGTCCCGCCCCCGCTACCGATATGCAATTTGGCGGGTCCCTCTTGGGGCTCGCCAAATGCTCTTCGATGTGGCAGTAATCCCATCAAAAATTCCTTGGTTTGGGCTGCCGTGCATGATAGCCTCTCATGAGGTAATCGTGTCAGTAACACGCCAGCAAGGTTCTAGTTCAGGCTGGATCAAAGTGAAAACGTGAGGAACGACAGTGGCAAGCAACTCGAAGGATATTCGTCCGAAGATCACTCTGGCCTGCACGCAGTGCAAAGAGCGTAACTACATCACCAAGAAGAACCGGCGGAACACCCCGGATCGCCTGGAGATGAAGAAGTACTGCCCCAGGTGTAACGCTTCGACTCTGCACCGCGAAACTCGCTAGTCGCAGTTCTGCCAGCCCCGACCCCAGTGGTCGGGGCTTTGTGCTTTGGGGGATAATGTACCCATGACTAATCTGGCTGAACTGACTACGTTCCGGATCGGGGGACCCGCCGGGTCGCTGGTCGACGTTAACGGCCCCCAGGAGCTCGCTGAGGCGGTGCGGACGGCCGACCGGGAGGGTCAGCCGGTGCTGGTCCTCGGGGGCGGCTCAAACCTGCTGGTGGCCGATGAGGGCTTCCCCGGCGTGGTGATTCGCGACCTGAGTCAGGACATCGCCGTGGTCGACTCCTCCGGGTGCGGGGGCAACTCCGTCCGGGTCAGTGCCGGGACTAACTGGGATGACTTCTCCGCCTACTGCGTCCAGCAGGACTGGATGGGCGTGGAGGCGCTGGCCGGGATCCCCGGGACCGTGGGGGCAGCCCCGGTCCAGAACATCGGTGCCTACGGCCAGGAGGTGGCGGAGACGCTGGCCTCCGTCCGGGTGCTGGATCGCCTCACCGGCCGGATCGAGCAGCTCGCCCTGTTTGACCTGCACCTGGGCTACCGCGACTCGGTCCTGAAACGCTCCCTGGTTAGTGAACGAGCCGGGGGCGGGCGCCTCTGGGGGCCGACGGGCCGCTGGGTGGTGCTGGAGGCCGAGTTCCAGCTGCGAAACGCCTCGCTCTCATCTCCGGTCCGCTATCGCGAGTTGGCCGACCACCTTGGAATCAACCTGGGGGAGCGGGCCCCCAGCGCGCGCGTGCGCGAAGCCGTGCTGGACCTGCGCCGGTCCAAGGGGATGGTGCTGGACCCCAGCGACCACGACACCTGGTCCGCCGGCTCGTTCTTCACCAACCCGATTGTGGACGAGGCGGTGGAGCTGCCCGCGGACGCGCCCCGCTTCCCGGTTGAGCAGCGCTCGCTGGTGAACTCAATTGCCGGGAAGGCCCCGGTCGTGCCGGGCCTGGTCAAGCTGTCGGCAGCCTGGCTGATCGCCCACGCCGGTTTCTCCAAGGGGTATCCCGCGGGCGCGCCGGCCAGCCTGTCAACCAAGCACGTGTTGGCGCTCACCAACCGCGGCGGCGCCAAAGCCACCGATGTGATGGCGCTGGCCACCGAGATTCAGCGGCGGGTGGCGGATAAATTTGGGGTACAGCTGGTACCCGAGCCGGTCTTGGTTTCAATGAAGAAGGCATGATGGAACGACTTGCAAGACTGACGGCGCTGTTGGACCTGGTCACCGAACGCGGTTCGGTCCGGGTGGACGAACTGGTGCAGGAGCTGGGAGTTTCCCCGGCTACCGTCCGGCGCGACCTGGATCATTTGGCGGCCCAGCAGCTGCTGCAGCGCACCCGCGGGGGCGCGGCGCCGAACCCGTCCTCGACCAACCTCCCGTTTCGGTACAAGATTGCCGACCGGGACGACCCGCTGCTGCGGATCGCGGAACGCGCGGCCCAACTGGTGGAGCCGGGCGCGGTGGTGGGGGTCAACGGGGGCCGGACCACGACCGAGGTGGCCCGGATGGTGGCCACCCGCCAGGAGCTGGTGGACTCGGACGAACGCCACCAGGTGGTGGTGGTGACCAACGCGGTCAACATTGCCAACGAGCTGGCGATCAGGCGGAACCTGCGCCTGGTGCTGACCGGCGGGGTGGTTCGGGCCATGAGCTACGAACTGATTGGCCCGCTGGCGGCCCGGGTGCTGGACGACGTCTCCATCGACGTGCTGTTCCTCGGGGTCAACGCGATTGATGCGGGGGGAGCTTACACTCACCACGACGGGGAGGCGGAGATTAACGCGCTCCTGGTGAAGAGCTCGGCCAAAGTGGTGGTGGTCGCGGCCTCGGCCAAGCTGAAGGCACGTTCTTTCGTCCGGATTTGCCACCTGAACCAGGTGGACCTGGTGATCACCGATGTGGACGCCGATCCGGAGCGGGTGGAGCAGCTGGTAGCAGCCGGGGTGGAAGTCCAGTTGGTCTGAACCTCCACCCCGAGCGGATCAACCCTTGACGGCTCCGGCCGCCAAGCCTGATTGCCAGTATCGCTGCAATCCCAGGAACAGGATGATCAGCGGGATCACCCCGAGGAGGGCTCCCAGCATGACCGCGCCCTTTTGCGGAGCGAAGTAACTCATCATGCCGTACAGACCCAGGGTGACCGGTTTGATCTCCGGGGAAGAGACCATCATTAGTGGCAGCAGGAAGTTATTCCAGGTGGCCACGAAGATGAACAGGAAGATCGTCACCATGGCGGGGGCCAGCAGGCGCAGCACCATGGTGAAGAAGATCCGCGCTTCGGAGGCGCCGTCGATCCGGGCCGCTTCGATCAGTTCGGTCGGAACTGAGGATTCGGCGTAGACCCGGCCCAGGAACACCCCGAATGGGGAGACGCAGGACGGGATGATGATCGCCCACATGGTGTTCGTCAGGCCCAGGTTGTGGAAGACGATGTACAGCGGGATGGTCAGCAGCGCCACCGGCATCAGCAGCCCACCCATGATGAAACCGAGGGTGAGGCCGCGTCCGGGGAAGGCGAATTTCGCCAGCCCATAGCCGGCCATGACCGAGATCAGCGTCCCGACCACCCCCGCCACGGTTGAGTAGAGCAGGGAGTTGCCGACCCAGCGCCAGAACAGGTCCTGGGTCCAGCTCATCAGCTTGTCGTAGTTTTCGGCCAGGTTGAACTGCCCGAACAGGAACCCGTTGGTTGAGACCAGTTCCGAGTTGGTTTTGGTTGAGGAGATGATGATCCACAGGATCGGGGCCAGGAAGTAGACCAGGGCGGCAATCAGCGCTACCCAGGTCAGGGTCTTCGCTAGGGCCGACGCCTGCAGCGTCCGGGGTACGTTATTCACTGCGCGCCACCTTTCCTTGTAGCAGGGCGTAGATGACGGCCAGGGCCCCCGCGATCACAGCCATCGTGATCGAGATGGCGGAGGCGGGACCGTCACCGGCCGGGGTGATGGTCCCCATCATCGTGTTGTACGCCATCATCATCGGGGTGTAGTCCTTCCCCATCCACGGGTTGGCGGTCTCCATCACCGCCGGTTCGTTGAACAGCTGGATCGTGCCGATGATGGAGAGCAGCACGGCCAGGAGGGCCGCCCCGGAAACCAGCGGCACCTTGATCTTGTAGACGATCTGCCAGCCGGTGGCGCCGTCGATCCGGGCCGCCTCGTACAGGTCGTGCGGAATGGCCTGCAGAGCCGCCAGGAAGATCAGCATGTTGTAGCCGGTGTAGGTCCAGGTGGTCATGTTGGCCATGGACAGGAGCATCATGTTTTTGGACATGAAGTCCACGTTCATGCCGAGGGCTTCAAGGCCCTTGACGATCGGGGAAATCTCCGGGGTGTAGAGGTACAGCCAGACCATGGCGGCGACGATACCGGGAATGGCGTAGGGCAGGAAGTTTCCGAGGCGGAACACCCCCACCCGCTTGATGATGAACGAGTCGATCAGCAGCGCCAGCCCCAGGGCCAGCAGGATCATGACGGGAATCTGGAAGCAGGCGTACAGGACCACGCGGCCCATGCCCGCCCAGAAGCGCTCGTTGCCAACTACTTCGGCGTAGTTTTGCCAGCCGACGAAGGTGTCGAGCAGTTCGCCCCCACCGTAGGCGCCGCCCCCGGACGGGAGCTGACGGAAGAAGGACTGACGGATGGAAACGATGATGGGAATGAGAAATACCAGGACGAACGCCAGGGCGAAGGGGGCGACAAACGCCCAACCCACCCGGGCGTCCCGCGCTTCGCGGGAACGGAATCTAGCGCGTCGAGGCTTAGTGTCGACGGTGGAGGCAGACAAGGGAACCCTCCTCAGGTTGGTCAGAAAAAAGGGCGGGTCGAAGTGTTGCCACCCCGACCCGCCACTAGCACTTGTTACTCAGCTACCGAGAGCTGTGCGTCCTTCAGTGCCTGAATGGAGGCACTTTGGGCGGCGGTGAAGATATCTGCGACGGAGCCCGTGCCGGCCCCGGCGGCTGCGGCCGCCTCGCTCATCTTCGGGCCAACCGAGGAGAAGTACGGCATGTAGGCGAAGTCAGCCGACAGGTTCGCGTTGGCCTGAGCCAGCTCACCGAAGACGTCCTGGCCGCCGTAGAATTCCTTCACGTTGTCCGGGGTGGTCATGGTGCCCTTGGCGGCCACCACGAGGCCCTGGGAGACCAGGTCGTCAATCTGGGTGTTGAACCAGTTGTTGAACTCCATGGCCTGCTCGGGGTATTCGCAACCCTTCATCACGGCCACACCGGAGCCGCCGTCGGGGCCGGTCATGGCGCCCGCGCCGTAATCCGGAATCTGGGTGACGGCCCACTGGCCTTCGTTGTCGGTGCCGGCCATCGCGTCCATCAGCAGGGGAGCTTCCCAAGCGGCGCCAATGTGGCCGATCAGCTGCTGGTCAACCAGCGCCTTGCCGAAGGCATCGCCCCAGCGCTCCAGGACGGTGGTGGTCTTGTCGTCCAGCATCGACTGCCAGAAGTCAGCCACGGTCTTGGAGGCTTCGCTGTCAGCGGTCACCACCCAGGCATCATCCTTCACGTTGTACCAGGAGCCACCGGCGGCAGCTGCCTGGGCAGACAACCAGTACTGGGCTTCGTCGGGCTGGAAGGCGGAGATGAACTTGCCGGCGTCAGCCGCGGTCTTGGCTGCGGTCTTGAACTCTTCGAGGTTGGTGGGAACCTGGATCCCCAGGTCCTCGAAGGCAGCCTTGTTGTAGTAGTAGACGAGGGGTCCGGTGTCCTGGGGCAGACCCACGACGGTGTCGCCCACCTTCATCATGTTGAAGGCGCCGGAGAAGTTGTCCTTGTACTGGTCGGCGTACTCGGTCACGTCCTCGGTCAGGCCCTTGACGAACATCTCGGGGACCTCGGCGTAGCCGAGCTGGGCCAGACAGGGGCCGTTGTTGGCCGCGATGTCGGTTTCCAGCTTCTTGATCATTTCGGCGGCCTTGCCATCAAACTTGGTGGCGGTCACCTGGATGTCGGGGTGCTCTTCGTTCCAGCGAGCCACGATCTCCGACACCTTGGTCATCCCGTCCCCGTCGGGGAGGCGGTGCAGGTAGTTGATTTCGACGGCTTCGCCACTGTCGGAGGCGGGCGGAGCGGACTGGTCGCTTTCCTTGGACTGTTCGCCGGTCGAGCCACCGCAGCCGGCCAGGCCGATTGCAGCTGCGGACATGACGGCGGTCAGTGCCAGCAGGTTCCTTTTGTTCAGAGCCATTTGATCTTCCTCTTCCTCGAGACTCCAGATTGTCCTGATGTTACGTGAGTACCACAGGCTTATTTTGATCATAAACGATCATCGCCCGATGGCAATAGGCATTTAGTCGGTGGGTGTGAATCGTGGTCAAATCGTAATCAGATCGCGTATAGGTTCAGTAGGCGGGCGGCCTCCTTCTGCATCGCGGTCGAGCCGGGGCCCAGATACTTGCGCGGGTCCGTGAGCTTGGGGTTTGCATCCAACTCGACGCGGGCGGCCCGGGTGAAAACCCCGTTCAGGTGGGTGGAAACGTTGATCTTGACCATGCCCGCGCGAATGGCGGCCTGCATCCCGAGGTCTGAGACGCCGGAGGAACCGTGCAGCACCAACGGGACCGGCACCGCGGCTGCCAGGCGCTCAATCAGGTCCAAATCGAGGACCGCGTCCCGGGTGCTCATCGCGTGGGAGGTGCCCACCGCCACTGCCAGCAGATCCACCCCGGTGTCCGCCACGAACTGGGCGGCGTCAGCCGGATCGGTCCGCGCCCCGGGAGCGTGAACGCCGTCTTTTCCGCCGACCTCGCCCAGCTCCGCCTCGACGCTGAGCCCGGCGGCGTGAGCAGCGCGGACAATTTCGGCGGTAGTGCGGCGGTTTTCGTCGTCGGGCAGTTTCGAGCCATCGTACATAATCGAGGTGAAACCCAGCTCAATGGCCTGGTAGCACAGGGCGGTGTCCTCGGCGTGGTCCAGGTGGACGGCCACCGGGGCCGCACTTCCCTCCGCCAGCGCCACCAGGGCTCGACCCAGGGGTGCCAGTGAACCGCGGTGGTACTTGACCGCGTTCTCGCTCAGCTGGAGTACCACCGGGTGTCCGGTGGACTCGGCCGCGGCGACGAAAGCCTCGGCCTGTTCGAGCAGGATGACGTTGAAAGCCCCGAGGCCTTGGCCGGCCTCTCGGGCTTGGCGTGCCAGGGCGGCGGTATCAGCAAGCATGATTTCCTTTCAGCTGATCTGGATGCGGGCGAGCAGGTCGCCGCGCAGGTCCGGGTCTATTTCGCCGGCAGTGGGTCGGGCCACCGCCGCGGCCGAGGTGGCAATGGCGGATCGAAGGCCCTCGGCCCAGTCGGAGGAGCCGTGCGCCAGGAACTGGGCCCAGGCGGCCACGGCCGCATCCCCGGCTCCGGTGGGGTTTCCCGCGATCACCTCGGGGGCGCACCCGCGCCAAGTCTGCCCGTCCAGGTGCAGTTCCATCCCGTCCGCGCCGCGGGACAGGGCCACCGCCCCCGGAATGTGCAGTTGGGCCAACGCCTCGGCCAGCGTGGGGGCGCCGGTGGCGACCAGCAGTTCCGCCTCGTTCGGTTTAATCAGGTCGGCATAGGGGGCGGCGGCCAGCAGGGCCGGTCCGGACGTGTCCACGATCGTGTGGGCGCCCAGTTCGCGCGCGGTGCGGGCCAGGTCCGCGTAGGTGTCGCCGGGGGTGTCCCCGGGCAGCGACCCGCAGATGGTGACCACGTCGCCCGGCTGGATCCGCCGACGCATCCACCCGCGCAGTTCCTGCCAAACTTCGGGGCGGGGGGGGGCGCCGGCCTCGTTGAACACGGTGGCATCCCGGTCGTCGACGACCGCAATGGAGGTGCGGGTGGGCACGTGGGCCGGGACCCAATCCTGGATGAGGGTGGGGGCGCGTTCGGCCAGCAGTTCGCGCAGCTGGGTGCCGGTGGCGCCGCCGACCAGCCCGCTCACCCCCGCCTCCTCGCCGAGCTGAGTTAGCACCCGGGCGACGTTGATTCCTTTCCCGCCCGGGTTGACCTGGACCTCGTTCACCCGGTGAGTCTCGCCGTGTCGAAGTTCGGGGATCCGGTAGGTGACGTCGATGGCGGGATTGGGGGTGATGGTCCAGATCATTTATTTCTCCGTGAAGACCAGGGCGGCCGCGCCAATCATCTGGGACTTGTCGCCCAGCTTGGCGGTTAAAACGGGAACTTGGGCGCCAAGCGGGCGCAGTTGGCGGGCCAGTTCGTCCGCCAGCGGTTCGGTCAGCAGGGAGCCGCCACCGGAGGGGCCGCCCCCGAGCACCACCGGCAGGGGGCCGAGCATGAACAGCGCGGGGGCCAGGGCTTGGCCGAGGATCCGCATCGAGTCCTCCACCAGCCGGCGGGAGGTAGCCGTGCCCAGCTCAATCACCTCGCGCGCCCCGGCTTCCGGCCCGATCAGGCCGAAGCGACGGGCCCGGGCAATCAGGCCGGTGGCGGAGACGAGTTCTTCCAGGCGGACCAGGTCGCCGGTGTCCGGGTCTGGCACTAGATACTGGCCAATTTCCCCGGCCAGCGGGTTGATCGAGTGGGGGCGTCCGTCCAAAATGGTGGCCGCGCCCAGCCCGGTGCCGAGGGCCAGGTAGTAGAAGGAATCGAGGCCGATGCCCCAGCGTGCCTCGGCCATGGCGCCGGAGCGAACGTCCTGGGCGATCAGGACCGGGTGGCCCGAGGCGGCCTCCAGCAGGTCTCGGAGGGGAGAGTTGGCCCAGCCCAGGTTGGCTGACGTGATGCCGGTGCCGGTCCGCTGATCGATGATTCCGGGCAGGCAGACCCCAACCGTGTCGGCCACGTCCGGGTCGCGCAGGCGCAGGTCCCGGGCCAGCTGTCCCACGGCGGCGCAGACGTCGGCCGCCCCCGTGCGAGGGGTGGGGATGCGTGACGTGTCGGTGTAGGTGCCGTCGGTTCCAACTACGGCTCCGACGATGCTGGTCCCACCGACATCGATCCCGATCGCTCGTTTCACGGGGGTGGCCTCTCGGCTTGTACTGACCTAGGACAGGATGATCGAGCGGGTCAGGTGTCGCGGGGTGTCGGGATGAAGTCCCTTGCGCTCCGCCCAGGCCACCGCCAGTCGCTGAGCCACGATCAGGAAGGCTTGCGGATCTAGGTCCGAGGTTACCAATTCGGCACCGGTTTCGGCGACATCCTCATCCAGGCCGGTGGGGACCGCACCGAAGACCCAGACGAGGCGGCCGGGCTGGGCAATGGAAATGGGTCCGTGGCGGTATTCCATGGCCGGGTAGGACTCGGTCCAGAACTGGGCTGCTTCCCGGCATTTCAGGCCGGCTTCAGTGGCCAACCCCACGGTCCAGCCGGTGCCGAGGAAGGTGACCTGGTCGGCTGCCACCCAGGACGACTCCAGCGGGAGGGCCAGGGCTGCTTCGCCGTCGCGGGCAACCTGTTCGATGTCGTCCCCGAGGGAGTGGCGCAGCCAGGCGAGGGCGGAGGTGGCGAACCGGGTCTGAACCACGGAGGTCTCGTCGGCAAAGTCGAGAACCACTTCGGCCCGGGCGTAGGGAGCGGCCGGGCCCTCTCCCACCGCGGTGATCAGCAGGCTGGGCCGGCCTTCGGCCTGCAGGCGGCGCATCACGTCGATGATTTCGGTGGTGGTGCCCGAACGGGACAGGCAGATGATCTGATCGTAGCTGCGATCGTAGGGGAACTCGGTGGCGGTGAACGCATCCGAAACCCCGTGCCCCGCGGCTTCCCGCTTGGCGGTGTAGGCCTGGGCGATGAACCAGGAGGTGCCGCAGCCAATGACGGCCACGGATTGGCCGGGCTGGGGGAGATGATCGGTGGGCAGGGCGGCGGCCTGTCGCCAGCACTGCGGTTGGGAGAAAATTTCCTCGGTGGTGAACGACATGGTTCCTCCGAAACGGGACAGAAGTTTGATTGTTAGTGAGAGTATAAGGGCTTAAACAATCAAAATCAATCGCTTGATCATCTTGTGGTTCCGAAGTTGATCCGGCAAGATAGGGCGTGCAATGGGATCGGCACGGCGCTGCGCGCCCCGACTGAAATGATGACTATGGAAGCTCGACTGACCCTGCCCATCGAAACCGGCATTGACCGGGAGATTCGTGAGCTAATGGACCGCCTCGGCGTCGACGCGGTCCGCAACTCCGACGGGACCGAACTGCCCGACTGGGTCTCCGAAGGGATTGCGAAGGTGTACTCCACCTACTTCCCGGCCCGCGGCGACAAAGAGTGGGAGGCGCAAAGCGCCGGCGAACGGGTCTGCCAGTTCCTGATGTCGGATCCGGTCACCGCCTCCTCCGCCGACCCGCTTGAGATCAACGTGATGCGCGGCTACCTGCCCGCCCAGTTCCGCCCGGACACCGACTGCGATCGGGGCAAGTACTGGCAGGTGATTGACCGCACGACCGGCCGGACCCTGGCCCCGGAGGAATGGTCGGTGGTGGCCGCTGCGCCGCTGCCCCTGGTGGACCCGGTGGCCAAGGTGGGCGAGTACCCGGCCGAGGCCGCCTCGGCTATCGTCACGATCGCGGCCCCCGAGCCCTTCCACTCGTACACGGTCAACTTCCTGGCCCAGCAGGTCTGGGACTCGACCCAGATGTACAACTACCTGACCAACGACTGGGCGGACGACCCGAAGCGGACCAAAGATCAGCCCTACGACGTGGCCTACCACCGCACCTGGGAACACGTGCGCTCGGCCCTGGCCCGGTGGCTGCAGGACCACCCGGAGGTGGACGTCGTCCGGTTCACCACGTTCTTCTACCATTTCACCCTGGTTTTCGATGACCGGGCCCGGGAAAAGTACGTCGACTGGTTCGGTTACTCCGCCTCGGTGTCGATTCCGGCGCTGGAAAAGTTCGCGCAGCAGTACGGGTACGAGCTGACCCCGGAGGACTTCGTCGACGGTGGGCACTACAACACTCCGTTCCGCCTGCCGACCAAGCGGTTCCGGGACTGGATCGACTTCACCTCGCGCGAGGTGGCCGCCAAGGCGGGCGAGCTGGTGCGCGAAGTTCACGAGGCCGGCCGGGAAGCCATGATGTTCCTGGGCGACAACTGGATGGGGATGGAACCCTACGGCCCGCACTTCCCGGCCATCGGCCTGGACGCGGTGGTCGGCTCGGTGGGTTCGGCCGCCACCTGCCGGATGATCGCCGACATCCCCGGGGTCAAGTACACGGAGGGTCGGTTCCTGCCCTACTTCTTCCCCGACGTCTTCAACCCGGAGGGGGACCCGGTCAAAGAGGCCAATGACTCCTGGCTGACCGCACGCCGGGCCATCGTCCGCCACCCGCTCGACCGAATTGGCTACGGCGGATACCTGTCCCTGGCGCTCAAACACCCGGACTTCATCGACCGGATGGAGGCGATTGTTCGCGAGTTCCGCTCCCTGCACACCGAGTCTGGTGGGCTGCGCCCGGCCAACGCCCGCCCGGTGGTGGCAGTGCTGAACGCCTGGGGGAAGCTCCGCACCTGGCAGACTCACATGGTGGCCCACGCCCTCTGGTACAAGCAGATTTACTCCTACCTCGGGGTGATCGAGTCGCTGGCGGGCCTGCCGTTCGACGTTCGGTTCCTCTCCTTTGACGAGGTGCTGGAAACCGGGATTCCCGCCGACGTCTCTGTCCTGATCAACGCCGGCACCCGGGACACCGCTTTCTCCGGCGGGCAGGCGTGGGCCGACCCGCGGCTACAGACCGCGGTCCGCGAGTTCGTGTGGCGCGGCGGCGGCCTGGTGGGCGTGGGCGAGCCGACTGCTGCCTCCCCGGCCCAGGGGCCGTTCCTGGCTCTGGCCGACGTCTTCGGGGTGGACCGGGAGATTGGCTGGACCCTGTCCCACACCCGCCACCCGGTTGCGACCGAGGGGCACTTCGTCACCACCGACCTGCAGGAACGCTTCGACTTCGGGGAAGACCCCGGCGAGGTGGTTACGCTGGGAGCCACCGTCCTGGCCCAGAGCGAAGGGTCGGTCCGGATCGCGGTGCACGCCTTCGGCTCGGGCCGGGCCGTGTACCTGGCCGGACTGCCGTACTCCCCGCAAAACTCGCGTCTGCTCCACCGGTCCCTGCTGTGGGCCGCCGGGGCGGAAGCGGAGTGGGCCTCGGTGCTGGCCTCCACCAACCCGCAGGTGGAAGTGGCCTACTACCCGGACGTGAACCGGTGCTTCGTCTACAACAACACGGATCAGCCGGCCGGGACGCACCTGACCGGGCCCGGGGTGGACGAAGAGCTGGAGCTGGCCCCAATGGAAGGCCGCTGGCTGGATCTCTAAATCCAGCTGCGGAGCCACATTCGGGCCATGAAGCCGCCGGGTCCCAGCGTGGCCCCGGTCCAGATCGGCCAGAAAAACCAGGCGCTCGCCAAAATGGCCACCACCAGGACGCCGGCCAGCACCCGGCTGACCCGCCGCCCCAACTCGGCCAGCGCCCAGGCACTCATCAGCGCCACGAACGGTGAGAGCACCACCGTGTAGAAAGTGAACACGGTCCGGTCTGGGTAGAGGAACCAGGGCAGGTAGGCGCTGGCCCAGCCGACCAGCACCAGGGCGTAGGGCCAGGTGCGCCGCCAGAGCGCAGCCACCGCGAAGGTCAGCAGAGCCGCCACCCCGAACCACCACAGCAGCGGGTTGCCGAGCGCCAAAATGGTCTGATCGCCGGCCTGGTACCAAAACGAGGTGGGGCGCAGCTGAAGCAGCCACCCGGCCGGGTGGGACTGGTAGGGGTGCGGGGTGGCGAGGCCCGCGTGGAAGTTGAACACCTGGCGCTGATAGCGCCACCAGTCGCCCAGCGCATTGCCCCCGGCGTGCCCCCAGGCGGCCGGGTGGGTAAACCAGGAGGTCCAGCTAACCAGGTAAACCAGCGCCGCCGTCCCAATCATGGAGCCGAAGGCAGCCACCCCGTCGGGCCAGACAGCTCGCGTGCGCCGGCCGAGCACCAGCTCCCGCGCGACCACGAACAGGCCGAGGGCGGCGGCCACGTACAGGCCGGACCACTTGGTGCCGACCGCCAACCCCAGGAACAGTCCGGTCACCACCAGCCAGGGGCGGCGCCAACCGGTAGCGGGACCCAACTGGTCGTGGGTCAAGGCCCAGAGGGCACCCAGGACAAAGGTGGTCAGAATTCCGTCGAGCAGGGCCGTGCGGGACAGCACCAGGTGCATTCCGTCGGTCGCCAGGAACAGTCCCGCCAGGCCGACAACGGCCGGGGAGCGAAACAGGAGCCACGCCCAGCGACACAGAAAAAAGACCCCGAGGACGCCCATCAGGGCCGGGACCAGGCGCCACCCGACCGGGTTTTCCGGTCCAAGCCACTGCATCCCGAGGGAAATCAGCCACTTGCCCACCGGGGGGTGGACGACGAACGAGGCGGACGGGTCCAGCCCGGCGGGGAAGGTGTCGCCCCAGGTGCCCTCGTAGCCCAGTTGGGCCAGCGACCAGGCGTCCTTAACGTAATAGACCTCGTCGAAAATCAGGTCGGGGACGCGCCCCAGGTTCGTCAGGCGGGTGGCCGCGGCCAGGACGGTGGCCAGGGCGGTGAACAGCCACGCTAGGCCGGCCGAGGAGCGAAGGGAGGTCACGGCTCCCAGTATAGGGGCCGAAGTGCCCAGCCCTCGGGAGGGCTGGGCACCGGGGACTACTTGTCGGCGGAGCGTAGCTCCGAGCCGATAAACCAGGTCTGCTGCTCCAGTTTGATCAGGAACTCGTGCAGCAGGTCGGCGGTGGAAGCGTCATCCGCGTCCACCGCGTCGTGTACTTCCCGCATCCGACCGGTGGTCGCTTCGATGGCCTTGACCATCAGCTCCACCGCTTCGGTGGTGGTGATTTCCCCCGCGGGGAAGGTGGGCAAAGAGGTCTGCTCCACCACGGTTTCGAGTCGGCCGTCAGGGGTGGCGTGCAGCGCCCTCATCCGCTCGGCAAAGGTGTCGGCACCCTCCCGGGCAATCTCGACCACCTCGTCAATGTTCAGGTGCAGATCCCGGAAGTTGGGACCGACCAGGTTCCAGTGAGCCTGCTTGCCCAGGTTACCCAGCGCAATGAAATCGACCACGACGGCCTGCAGGTTGTCTCGCAGGCGAGCCGGGGCGACGTAACCAGCCTCGGTGTTCTGCAAGTTGGTAGTGGTTGCACCCCGCAAGCTCTTAGCCATCAGCTATCGTTCCTTTCGACCAACGATCAGCCCGTAGATCAGCAGCACCACGATGGAGCCGCCGATTGCTACCAGCCAGGTTTGAATAGAGAAGAAGTTCTCCAGCGGCGCGTTGAACAGCAGGCTTCCAAGCCAGCCGCCCACCAGTGCGCCGATGACACCCAGGATCAGGGTGGCGATCCAACCGCCGCCCTGCTCGCCGGGCAGAATTAGTTTCGCGATGGCCCCGGCGATTAGCCCGAGCACAAGAAAAGCAATGAAACCCATGATGACCTACTTTTTGAAGACGTCTTTTACTTGTTCGGCGACCTTCTTGCCCTTGGCCACCAACTGTTCGGCCTCACCCTTACCGATTTTCTCGTCATCCTTAGTGACGCGCCCAATCGCCTCGGTGGCCTTTCCTTTGAGTTCCTCGGCCTCAGCTTCGAACTTATCTTTGATAGTCATTTGAGCCTCCTAATTGCGGTTGGAAATGCTGCTGACTACATTTCCAGCGTACCGCTCGGCCGAAGTTCCGCAACCGGGAAGTGACCCGGACCAGCCGGTCGTCTAGCCTGGAACCATGAACGAAGGAACGATCTGGTTGGCGGCCACCCCCATCGGCAACACCGAAGACGCCTCGCCGCGACTGCGAGCGGCGCTGGAGCAGGCCGACTGGATTGGAGCCGAAGACACCCGCCGACTGAAGGCCCTCTGTCAGCGACTGGGGGTAACCTACCGCGGCCGGGTGGTGGCGCTGCACGACCACAACGAGGCCGAGCGAGGCCCGGAGCTGATCGAGCGGGCCGCCGCCGGAGAGACGGTCCTGATCGTGTCCGACGCGGGCACCCCCACCGTCTCGGATCCGGGCTATCGGCTGGGGCAACTGGCCATCGCCCGCGGGGTGCGGCTGCGCCCAATTCCCGGACCGTCAGCGGCGCTGGCGGCCCTGTCCGTTTCCGGGCTTCCCTCCGACCGATTCACCTTCGAGGGATTCGTGCCGAGGAAAGAGGGCGAGGGGCGCCGCCGCCTGGAACAGCTGCAGGCCGATCCGCGGACGCAGATCTGGTTCGAATCGCCCCGACGGACCGCCCGCACCCTGGCCCTGATGGCCGAAATACTGGGGGAAAACCGGCCCGCGGCCATCTGCCGGGAGCTGACGAAAACCTACGAGGAAGTCCTGCGCGGGACGCTGGCGGAACTGTCCGCCCAAGTCGGGGAGGACCTGCGCGGAGAGATCACCCTGGTGGTGGGCGGGGCTGTGCTCGACGGGACCGAACCGCTCCCGGTGGAGCGGGTGCACCAGCTGGTGGCGAAAGGAATGCGACTGAAAGACGCGGCGGCCGAGGTGGCCCGCCAAACCGGTGCCCGGAAAAACGACCTGTACCGAGCGGCCCTGGCTACTTCCCCGACCGAGTGACGCAAACCCCCGCCTCGCGCAACTGGGCGACGGCCGCCTCGCCCAACTCGCGGGAAACCGGCTCGGACAGGTCTTCGAGCACGCGGACCCGCAAACCCAGGCGACGGGCATCCAGTGCGGTCTCTTTGACGCAGTGCGACAGAGCCAACCCGACCACGTCGGCCTGGTCGATCCCCTCCGAGCGCAGGACCTCAGTCAAGGTGGTCCCGTCGGGCGTCTCCCCCTCGAAACCCGAGTAGGCGGCCCGATACTGGCCCTTCTTCACCGCGTAGTCCACGTGCAGGTCGGCGAGGGCCGAGTGGACCTCGGCGTTGGGGCTGCCGGCCACCCCGTGCGGAGGCCAGGTGTCAACAAAGTCGGGTTCCGTTGAGAAGTGGCCGCCGGGCTCAATGTGCCAATCCTGCGTGGTGACAATCAGGTCGTAGTCGTCAGTGTGTTCGTCGGCGTACTGGGCAATTCGCTGGGCGCAGGCGTTGCCCCCATCGATCGGCAGCTCGCCGCCCTCACAAAATGTCGGCTGCACGTCCACGATCAGCAGGGCGTTCCCCATGACAAATCCTCTCTCGGAGACCAGTTCTCGCACCCCAGTTTAGCGTGGACCGGTCAAGCAACTAGGCTAAAGCTATGAGCACAATTCTTTCCGCAGTTGCCTGGCCCTACGCCAACGGTCCGCGACACATTGGACACATCGCCGGGTTCGGCGTTCCCTCAGATGTTTTCTCCCGCTACATGCGCATGGCGGGCCACGACGTGCTGATGGTGTCCGGGACTGACGAGCACGGCACCCCGATCCTGGTCGCGGCCGATCAGGAGGGGGTCACGGCTCGGGAGCTGGCGGACCGGAACAACGAGCTGATCGTGGAGGACCTGGCCAAGCTGGGCCTGTCGTACGACCTGTTCACCAGGACCACCACCGGCAACCACTACCGGGTGGCGCAGGAAATGTTCAAGGTGGTGCGGGACAACGGGTACCTGATTGAGCAGACCACCCTGTCGGCGATCTCCCCCAGCACGGGGCGGACCCTGCCCGACCGCTACATTGAGGGGACCTGTCCCATCTGCGGCTACGAGGGTGCCCGCGGCGACCAGTGCGACAACTGTGGGAACCAGCTGGACCCGACCGACCTGCTGAACCCGCATTCTCGGATCGACAACGAAGTGCCCGAGTTCGTGGAGACCACCCACTACTTCCTGGACCTGCCGGCCCTGGCCGAAGTGCTGACCGAATGGCTCGAAACCAAAGAGGGGGATTGGCGTCCCAACGTCATCCGCTTCTCCCAGAACTTCCTGGAAGAGATCCGCCCCCGTGCGATGACGCGCGACATCGACTGGGGGATCCCCGTGCCCGGGTGGGAGGATCAGCCGGGCAAACGCCTCTACGTCTGGTTCGACGCGGTGATCGGCTACCTGTCCGCCTCGATCGAGTGGGCGCGCCGCACCGGCGATCCCGACGCCTGGCGCAAGTGGTGGAATGACCCCGAAGCCCTGTCCTACTACTTCATGGGTAAGGACAACATCGTGTTCCACTCCCAGATTTGGCCGGCCGAACTGCTGGCCTACAACGGCAAGGGCACCCGCGGCGGCAAGCCGGGGGAATACGGCGAACTGAACCTGCCCACCGAAGTGGTCTCATCCGAGTTCCTGACGATGGAGGGGCGGAAGTTCGCTTCCTCGCGCGGGATCGTAATTTACGTCCGCGACCTGCTGGCACGCTACCAGCCCGACGCCCTGCGCTACTACATCAGCGCGGCCGGCCCCGAAACTGCGGACGCCGACTTCACCTGGGAAGAGTTTGTCCGCCGGACCAACAACGAGCTGGTCGCCGGCTGGGGCAACCTGGTCAACCGGACCGCCTCGATGATCCACAAGCGGTTCGGGGAGATTCCCGAACCCGACGCCCTCGACCCCCGCGACGAGCACCTGCTGGATCAGCTGGCCGCAGGTTTTGGCGAGGTGGGGGACCTGATCCGGACCCACCACCAGAAGGCGGCGCTGGCGGCCATCATGCGCCTGGTGGGCGAAGCCAACCGGTACGTGACCGAGACCGAACCTTTCAAACTGAAGTCGGAAGAGCAGCAGCCCCGCCTGCGGACCGTGCTGTGGGTTTTGGCCCAGGCGGTCAGCGACCTGAACACAATGATGGCACCGTTCCTGCCGCATTCGGCCAATGCGGTGGACGAGGTGATGGGCGGTCGCGGGGACGTGGCCCCGATGCCGAGAATCGACTGGGTGGAAGACCTGGATGTGACCAACGACGACGGGTCCGCTCGGCGCTACCCGATCATTACCGGTGACTACCGGTCGGCTCGAACCTGGGAGCGGCGGGCCGTGGTGGTGGGAACCCCGGTGGCCAAGCCGAAGCCGGCGTTCGTCAAGCTGGACGAGGCAATCATCGAGGAGGAGCTGGCCCGCTTCGGCGCCTGAGCGCCTGGTAGACCTGGGGTTTGCCAGGGTTTGGCTGGTTTGGGCATGTTTGCCGGTCCCTGGTGTTGGCAAACGTATCCAACTGGTGGCAAACGTTGGGGTTTTGGGCTGATTCGGGCCGGTGGGCCTGGGTTTTGCCAGCGTTTGGGCATGTTTGCCAGGTTCTGGCGTTGGCAAACGTATCCAATTGGTGGCAAACGTTGGGGTTTTGGGCTGATTCGGGCTGGTAGACCCGGGTTTTGCCAGTGTTTGGGCATGTTTGCCAGTGTTTGGCTGGTAGACCTGGGTTTTGCCAGCGTTTGGCTGGTTCGGGCCGGTTTGCCGGGCCCTAGTGTTGGCAAACGTATCCAACTGGTGGCAAACGTTGGGGTTTTGGGCTGATTTGGGCCGGTTGACCTGGGTTTTGCCAGTGTTTGGGCATGTTTGCCAGTGTTCGGAGCAGGTTCGGGGCAAGTTCGGGGTAGGTTCGGGCGTCCGCCAGGCGCTGGACCCATCAGTCCCGGCCGCGCCACCCCAGCCCGCCTAATCCTCCGCGATCGCCACCAGCACGGGGATGCGCGCTGCCCGCCAGGCCGGCACGATGGCCGCCAGCACGCCCAACACTGCAGCCGCCAGCACGAACAGTCCCAGTTGCCCCCAGGGGACGGTCAGCCGCGACAGGCCAGAGTCCTGCAGGTATTGCTGCAATGCCGCCCCGAGTCCCACTCCGGTCGCTGCCCCCAGGACCGCCGCGTACACCGAGGTGAGGGTCGATTCGATGATGACCAGGGCCGCCACCCCGCCGCGGCCCATCCCGACCGCTCGCAGCAGCCCGAACTCTCGGGTCCGTTCCGCTACCGACAGGCTCATCGTGTTGACAATACCGACGGCGGCAACCACAACCGACAGTCCCAGCAGTGCGTAGAGCACCGCCATCACCTGGTCGACGGCCTGCGCCGCCTGGTTTGAGAAGTCTGCCGCCGTGCCGACCGACAGGGTACGCAGAGGCCGCACCTGCTGCTGGATCGCAGCCTTGACCTGCTGCACGTCGGCCCCCGGCTCCGTCCAGACGAAGAGGGCGGCCGGCTTGGTGACGGGGAACTGCCCGCCCGCGGCCAACTGCGAGTACTTCGCATCGAACACCAGGGTGGACCCGACCACGTTGAAGTCCATCAGGCCCCCCAGGCGGTGCTCCTGAGTCTGATCTCCATCCCGGAAGGTGACCTCGTCGCCGACCTCGAACCCCTGCTCGCGAGCCCAGGAGCTCAGCGCCAGGAACTCCCCGTCGGACAGGCCGTCCGCGCTGCCTTCCGACAGGGGAATCTGCACGTCCCGTCCCAGGTAGCCCGGGCCGTAGAAGGTGGCGCTCTGGATGGCGTACTCCCCCTCGGCGTTTTCGAAACTGACCTGCCCGGTGCTGACGTCACCGTGGACCGACTCGACCCCCTTCACCTGCTCGATCAGTTCCTGCGCCTGCGGTGGGATTGGTGAGAACGGGTCGGCGCTTTGCACCACCAGGTTGGAGAGGACCTGATCGTCAGCCAGGCCGGCAATGGAGTCCTTCACGGTCGTGGCCAGCACGGCCCCGGCACTCACCAGGGTGACGCCAATGATCAGGGCCCCCGCCGTGGTGGAGGTTCGGCGCGGGTTACGCCACAGGTTCTTCACGGCGAGGCGGCCCTGGGTGGGGGAGACGAGCCGGATGGGGCTGGCTAGCAGCTGGGCGGCCGGACGGGACAGCGCGGGTGAGACCGCGAGGATGCCGAGGATCAGGAGGGCAGCCCCCACCCCGAAGCTGACGCCCGGCCCGGCCACCTGTCGGGTCACCCCCAGGTGGACGAGGGCGAGGCCCCCGGCCAAAGCCATCGCCCCGAGCACGGTTCGCGGCCAGAGGGCACGCTGGTTGGCACCGGCCGAGGAGCGGAGCGCCTCCAGCGGGGAGGTACGGGATGCCTCCAGGGCGGGCAAGAGTGCGGAAATCACCGTCACCACCAGTCCCACCAGCAGGCTCCAACCGACCATGGAGGCGGTGAGGGGTATCCCGCCGGGCAGACTCATGCCAATCCCGGCCAGGGCTCGCTCTGCCGCCCAGGTCAGTCCCCGGCCCAGCAGCACCCCCAGTCCGCCTCCGAGCAGCCCGACCACCACCGCCTGGGCGGCCACCACCAGGAACACCTGCGGCCGAGAGGTGCCAATGGCGCGCAGCAGGGCGAACTCACCCTGCCGAGCCCGGACGGACATCTGGAAGGTGTTAGAGATGATGAAGGTGCTGACGAACAGGGCGATCCCGATGAAGATCAGCAGGAAAGTGGTCAGGAAGCTCAGGGCCGTGTCGGCCTGTTCCTGCAGGTAGGCGCGGTACTGCGCGTTGTCCAGCACCGTCAGATCCGGCTGGGCCACCCGGTCCAGCACCTGGGTTGGATCCGCCCCCGGGGCCAGGTTGAACACCACCATGGGGGCCTGCCCGCCCTCCCCTAACAGCTGGTCGGCGGTGTCGGGATCGACGTAAAGGCTGACCATCCCGAGCATCGGATGGTCGTAACTGTAGATGCCGGTGACCTCTTGGGGCAGGATCTGACCGCCGACGGCCAGCTCGAGCCGGTCGCCCACCTGCAGCTGATGCTGGTTGGCAGCGGACTCCTCGACGGCGATTTGCCCGGCCCGCTGCGGGGCGACGCCCTCCACCCAGGTTGGCCCCAAACTGCCCGCCATGGTGGGGGTGATCAGGACGGGAGCGCCCCCGGTGGTGAGCAGGTTGCCCGCGGCGTCGTACAGCAGTCCGGTTCCCGTCCACAGGGCCAGCGGGTCCTCCACCCCGGTAATCTCGCGAATGCGGTCGACCTCGCTGGCGTCAACGCTGCCGTAAATGCTGGTCCCACCGGGAGTCGTCTCCTCTGGCCCCAGCAGGTACCCGTCGTACACAGCCACCCCGCCCAGGGTTGACTCGGCCACCCCGTCGAGGGCGGAGCGCAGCCCAAGCACACCGCTGAGGAAAGCGGTTCCCAACGAGACGGCCAGCAGCGTCATCAGGAATCGGCCAAACTGTGAGCGAATGCCACGCAGGGTAATTTTCACGAGGGGGGAACGCGCCGACGGGAGGTCGACTGCTGGCATGGGCGGCTCCCCTCGAACTAGTGACGGCTTCTTCAGCTAGTTTACGTTCAATCCCCAGTTGGGGCCCCGAATGGCCGCGACGATCTCATCTGCGTGGTCCACCAGCAACTGCGCGTGGGTGGCCCGGGCAATGAAGCGCACTTGAGCTTGGCCCAGCCGGCGGGCCAGGCTCACCACCTGGCGGGCGGAAATGTAGGCGTCGCGCCCACCCGCCCAGATGGTCACCGGTTGGGGAATGGGCCCCGGTTGGGGGGCCCGCCCCAGGACGGCCAGGTCGGTGGCCGCTCCCGTCGAGCCGGGTTGCAGTGCTCGGGTGAGCGAGGCCGCCAGCAGCGCACTTCGGGGGCCACCCCCTCCGAGTCGGAACGCCCCGGCAATCAGGGCGGGGCTAACCCGGGTCAGGACTCGCACCGTCGCCAGCCACGGCCGGGCGCTCACCCGCTCGAGCCGTGTCAGCCAGTTTTCCCGCTCGGTTAGGGGAGCCACCAGCCCCACTGCGCGCACCAGGTCCGGTCGCGCCCGCGCGCACGCGAGCGCATAGGGGGAGCCGCCGGACCAGGCTAGGACGGTTACCTCAGTCAGGTCCAGGGCGCGGGCCAGTTCCTCCACCACCGGGACCCAGTCGCCCACGGTTCGACCCGGTTCCGGGTCTGAGCCGGCGATTCCGGGTCGGTCCGGGGCCACCACTCGAACTCCTTGGGCGCGGGCCGCCTCGTCCAAAACCAGTGCTTCCAAGGCCGAGCCGGGCGCCCCGTGAAAATACAGGAGGACCGGTCCGGTGGGGCAACCGCACTCCACCCAGCTCAGGGAGCGCCCGGAGGAGAGGCGCAGGCGGCGTGGTGGCGGGTTCATGAGAACACCCTATCGCCGCCTCGGGTAGAGTCTTGTCAGAACTGACCGAGAGGATGATCGCCGTGCCAGACAACAGGATCTTTTCGCGTCGCTGGGCCCATTGGGGGCGAGCAACCGGCCGGTGGCTGACCTCGGGACCGATCAGCCTGGCCATCGCGGTGGTGCTGGTCGGCGTGTTCGTCCTGTCCCTGGTGCTGCCCTCCCAGGAGGTTGAGGGCGCCTTGCGAGCCGGCCTGGGGGAGGCCTGGTGGACCATTTTCACCGCTTGGGCAGCCGTGCGTTCGCTGGCTCAGCTGGTCTTTGACGTGCTGCTGCTGGTGACCCTGGGGATCGCGCTTGAGCGCGTGCTCGGTTCACGGATCTTTCTGCTGGTGGGGGCGTTGTCCTACTGGGTGGGGGCGCTGCTGGCCCTGGCCACGGTCAAGTTGGTCGAGGTGGTTGATCCGAGGTGGGGCGACCTGATGAGTCGGGAAGCCATCGTCGGGGTGTCGGCTCTGCTGCTGGCGGTGGCGGCTGCGGCCTCGGTGCGGTTGGCTCCCCTCTGGCGCCGGCGGCTGCAAACATTTGTCGTGACGGTGCTGGTGATCCTGGTGCTCTTTGCCGGATATTTGGGCGCACTGTTCACCGTTTATGCCACCGCCTGCGGGCTGCTGGCCGGGGCACTGCTGGCGGGCAGGGAGCACCCGCGCACGTCCCGGACCGAACTGGTTGGCGGCGGCCCCCAGGACGGCCGCTTCCTGGTGGCGCTGATTGTCAGCGGGGTTGTGGTCGGCTCGGTCATGTCGATCTCCACCACCCACATGGTGGGGGTGTTGGCTCACCTGCAGTACCTGGCGGGGATGGAGATGATTGACCCGGCGCTCGGTACCTGCACCGGAGAGGTGGTGGATAACTGCGGGTACTATCAGGGCCTGCTCAGCCCCCGCGGCCTGCACATTCTGGTCCCGCAGTTGCTTCAGTTGGCGCTGGCGTGGGGCCTGCACCGGGGTCGGCACGCCGCTCTGGTGGGGACGTTGACCCTGCAGGGCACCAGCGTCGCCCTGGGGCTGGCGAACCTGATCATCCTGTGGGGCCACCGGGACCACTGGGACGTGTACGGGATGAACTCCTCGGTGGTGGCGCTCTCACGCTTGGCGGCCACCGTGGCCATTCCGCTGATCATCGGTCTGATTGTCTGGTCCACTCGGTCCCTGTTCACGGTTCGGACCGCTCCGGGGACGGCTCGGAACCTGCTGATCAAGGTCGGCGTGGCCACGCTGGTGAGCTGGGCGGTCGCGGTGCTGGTTGCCCTGTTCTGGGCGGGGGCTCACGATCCGGGCGCGGCCGTGCTGCGCACCTCCGGCTCGTTCCTCCTGGCGCTGCTGCCCTCACCGTCCCTAATTGTGGATTTGGGTGCGGCCGGAACCGACCCGATTTGGCCGGTGGGCACCTACCTGGCGCTGGTGCCGTGGGTGGTGCTCGGAGTGTTGATGCTGGCGGCTTTCCGCCAGCAGCAGCTGCCCCAGGCGATTGGCCGGTCCCAGTTCATTGAGATGACCAGACGCTTTGGGGCGGGGTCAATGGGGTGGATTGCCACTTGGCGCGGCAACCACTACTGGAGTTCCCAAACGGGCGAGGGGGCGGTCGCCTACCGAGCTGGGGGCGGAGTGGCCCTGACGGTCACCGACCCCGTCTGCGCTCCCGAGCGGGCCCGGGCCACGATGGAGGAGTTCGTCGCGTTCAGCCTGGAGCAGGGCCTGGTCCCCGCCTTCTACTCGATTCATCAGGACAGTGCCGAGGTCGCGCGCCAGTGGGGGTGGCCGGTGCTCCAAGTGGCGGAGGAGACCGTGTTGGACCTGCCCACTCTGGCTTTTACCGGCAAGAAGTTCCAGGATGTCCGCACCGCGCTGAACCGGGCCCAGAAGGAGGGAATCACGGCCCAGTGGGTCCGGTGGGAGAGCTGTGATTCCCGGCTCAAAGCGCAGATCAGCGCCATCTCCAAGCAGTGGGTCGAAGAGAAACCCCTGCCGGAAATGGGGTTCACGCTGGGGGGCCTGGATGAGCTGGACGATCCGGAGGTTCGGATTCTGCTGGCGGTGGACGGTGAGGGCCGGGTCCACGGGGTGACTTCGTGGATGCCGATCTATCAGCGGGGCGAGGTGACCGGGTGGACGCTGGATTTCATGCGCCGCCGCGACGGCGGGTTCAAGCCGGTGATGGAGTTCCTGATCGCCTCGGCCGCCCTCTGGGCCCAGGAGGAGGGGTACCGCCAACTCTCCCTTTCGGGTGCGCCGCTGGCCCGCGCTGCCGGCAGCGAGGATGCGGATTCTTCCGCCCCGCTGGACTGGGTGCTGAACCTGCTGGGGGAGGCCTTGGAGCCGGTGTACGGGTTCCGGTCCCTGCTTCAGTTCAAAGCGAAATTCAAACCGAGGTACGAGCCAATCTACCTGACGGTGCCGACTCTGGGGGCTCTGCCCGGCGCCGGATTGGCGATCGGACACGCCTATTTGCCGGACCTACGCTTCGTGCAGACGGTGGAGTTGGGGCGCTCTCTTCGCCCCCGCTGACCGGTTATTCACTTGTCGGAGGCGTGGCCTAGAGTAGGAGGGCTATGGATCTCTTTGACGCTTTCGCCAACTCGCATTCTGCCGCTCCCAGTGGGCCCCGGTCGCGCGCTGCGCAGCAGGCGGCTTCCGCCCTGACCGTCAGCTGGGAGGGGACCGACGCCTTCTCTGATCGGGAGCAAAACCCAGAAACACTGCTCGAGGGACTGAACCAGCAGCAGGCGGAGGCGGTGGCCTATCAGGGGGGTCCGCTGCTGATCATGGCGGGGGCCGGCTCGGGCAAAACCCGGGTGCTGACCCATCGAATCGCCTATCTGCTGGCCACCGGGCGGGCCACTGCCGGTCAGATCCTGGCGATCACCTTCACCAACAAGGCGGCCGCTGAAATGCGTGAGCGGGTTGGGGCCCTGGTTGGCCCCCAGGCGCGGCGGATGTGGGTGTCAACTTTCCACTCGGCCTGCGTTCGAATCCTGCGTGAACAGTACCGGGCCGCCGGCCTCAAAAGCACCTTCAGTATCTACGATCAGCAGGACTCCCAGCGCCTGCTGGGAATGATCCTGCGCGCCCACGACGTCGACACGAAGCGGTTCACCCCCCGCCTGATTTCAGCCCGCATTTCCGACCTGAAAAATGAGCTGATCACCCCGTCCCAATACTTTGAGCAGGTTCCTTCGGATCCGGTGTCAGAGGTGGTGGCCGACGCCTACGCCGAGTATCAAAAGCGCCTCACCCAGGCCAACGCCGTCGATTTCGACGACATCATCATGCGAACCGTGCAGACCCTGCAGGCCCACCCGGACGTAACCGAGTATTACCAGCGCCGATTCCGGCACATCCTGGTGGATGAGTACCAGGACACCAACCACGCGCAGTACGTGTTGGTGCGAACGCTGGTCGGGGTGGATCGGTCGGCTTTGCCTCCGGCCGAACTGACCGTGGTCGGCGATTCGGACCAGTCGATCTACGCCTTCCGCGGGGCCTCGATCCGCAATATTGAAGAGTTTGAACTGGACTTCCCGAACGCTCACACGATTTTGCTGGAGCAAAACTACCGCTCCACCCAGAACATTCTCAGCGCTGCCAACGCGGTGATCAAACATAACGGGGGCCGGAGGCCCAAGAACCTGTGGACCGCCCAGGGGGCCGGGGACCCGATTGTGGTGGATGCCGCCGACAGTGAGCATGACGAGGCGCGCCTGGTGGTGCGAGAGATCGACGACCTGGGGGCCAAAGGGGTAGACATGGGTGACATCGCCGTGTTCTACCGGACCAACTCCCAGTCGCGGGCCCTGGAGGAACTGCTGCTGCGAATGGGGATCCCGTACCGGATCGTGGGTGGGACCAGGTTCTATGAGCGCCAGGAAATCAAGGATGCTCTGGCCTACCTGCAGGCCATCACCAACCCCGACGACACGGTGGCTTTGCGCCGCATCATCAACACCCCCCGGCGAGGGGTGGGTGCCCGGGCCGAGGCCGCCCTGATGGCGCATGCCGACCGATACGGAATCTCGCTCGGGGAGGCGCTGGCGGATGCGCGGGAAGGGGCGGACCGACCGATTGAGGGACTGGCCCCGCGGGCCGCGAAGTCAGTGGCCGAGTTCTGGGCCATGATGCAGGACCTGCGGGCGTTGGCTCGGGCGGACGAACCAGCGGCTCACATTCTTGACGAAGTCCTGACCCGCAGCGGTTACCTGGAGTCCCTGCGTGCCTCCGAGGACCCTCAGGATGCTTCCCGGGTCGACAACCTGGCCGAACTGCTCTCGGTGGCGGAGGACTTCGACACCACCCGGCGGGAGGCACCCCCGGAAGAGGGGGAACAGCTGGGCAGCTTGGACGCATTTTTGGAGCGGGTGGCGCTGGTGGCCGACGCGGATCAGGTTCCCTCCGAAGGAAAACGTGGGGGAGAGGTCACGCTGATGACCGTCCACACGGCCAAGGGGCTTGAGTTTCCCTACGTGTTCGTCACCGGGATGGAAGACGGCACCTTCCCGCACCGGCGCTCGCTGGAGGACCCGGCCGAGTTGGCAGAGGAACGGCGCCTGGCCTACGTGGCGATCACGCGTGCTCGGCAGCGTCTCTACCTGACCCGGGCGGCCACCCGCTCGGCCTGGGGACTGCCCGAGGAAATGCCGCCCTCGCGATTCCTGGACAACCTGCCCGAAGAGAACATTGAGCGCCGGCACCAAACCACGCGGGAACGACTGGCGTCCAGGCCCGGTGGCTCCGATGGCGGTCGGGTGTTTGGCGCTGGTGCGCCCGGGTCGCTGAAACGGACTTTTGTCCGCCAAACTGCCCCGTCGTCGGCTCCCACCAGGAGGCTGGGTGGGCGCCTAGGTGAGAGTGAAGACAAGCCCGTCTTGCAGCTGAAGGTCGGGGATCGCGTCCAACACGGCACCCTGGGCGAAGGGGTGGTGATCGGAATGGAAGGAAGCGGGAAAACCTCCGTGGCTCGAATCGATTTCGGCAGCACCACCAAGCGGCTGCTGCTCCGGATGGCACCGTTGAAGAAACTGTAGCGGGAGGATTTACCCGCTGTGCGTCACAACACGGGACAGAGCCCTCCAATCGCGCTACCCTAAGAGAAGTGTCTCGAAGTCGAGCTATCTAGTGGTCTCGGCGATGTGACCGACAGGTATCACCCAGCGTGAAAGGTTAGAGCCACAGTGGATCTATACGAATACCAAGCCCGGGATCTCTTTGAAGCCCACGGCGTCCCCGTGCTCAGAGGCATCGTTGCTACCGACCCGGAGCAAGCCCGTCTGGCCGCCGAAGACCTGGGGGCATTCCCCGTGGTGGTGAAGGCGCAGGTGAAAATTGGTGGACGCGGGAAGGCCGGTGGGGTCAAGCTGGCTCACAGCGCCGCCGATGCGGAAGCTTGGGCCTCCCAGATCTTGGGAATGGACATTCGCGGGCACACCGTGCACTCGGTGATGATTGCCGAAGGGGCAGACATCGCCGCCGAATACTATTTCTCGATCCTGCTGGATCGGGCCAACCGGTGTCACATCGCTCTGTGCTCACGCGAAGGTGGGATGGACATTGAGACGCTGGCGGTGGAACGACCCGACGCCCTGGCCCGCGTGGCCCTCGACCCGGCTACCGGGATCGACCTGGAAGTGGCCTGTAAGATCCTGACCGAGGCCGGCTTCGCCCCCGATGAGCAGGAGCGGATTGCCCCGGTGCTGGTCACCCTGTGGGACACCTACCGGGGAGAGGACGCCACCCTGGTTGAGGTGAACCCGCTGGTGCAGACCGGATCCGGTCAGATTATTGCCCTGGATGGCAAGATCACCCTGGATGACAATGCGGCGTTCCGCCATCCGGAGCACGCGGGATTGGCGGACAACCGTAGCGAGGATCAGCGCGAAGTCGCTGCCCAGGCAGCTGGCCTGAACTACGTCCGACTGGACGGACAGGTCGGGATCATCGGCAACGGTGCCGGTCTGGTTATGTCGACGCTGGACGTGGTTGCCCTGGCCGGGGAACCCTACGGCGTCAAACCGGCAAACTTCCTGGATATTGGGGGTGGCGCCTCGGCCGAGGTGATGGCCAAGGGGCTCGACGTGATTTTGGGCGACCCCCAGGTCCGTTCCGTGTTCGTGAACGTCTTCGGGGGCATCACCGCCTGCGACGAGGTGGCCCGGGGGATCATCGGGGCCCTTGAGCTGCTGGGCGACAGTGCCAGCAAACCGATCGTGGTGCGCCTGGACGGGAACCGGGTCGAAGAGGGCCGGGACATTCTGCAGGAAGCCAACCATCCGCTGGTAACCATGGTGCCCACCATGGACCAAGCCGCCGCCCGGGCCGCCGAACTGGCCGCGAACTGAGAGAGCAAAGGGTAATTTCATGACTATTTTCCTGGATTCATCAGACCGCGTGATCGTGCAGGGCATGACCGGGGCGGAAGGCTCAAAGCACACCCGCCGGATGCTCGGTGCCGGGACCAATGTGGTCGGCGGCGTCAATCCGCGAAAGGCCGGCACCTCCGTCACCTTTGAAGTGGAGGGCTACGGGCCCCTGGCCGACCAGGTTGGGACCAAACAGGTGGATGTCCCCGTCTTCGGCACCGTACAGGAAGCCAAGGACCAGACCGGCGCCACCGTTTCCGTCGTGTTCGTCCCACCCCGTTTCGCCAAGGATGCAGTGCTGGAGGCGGTCGAGGCCAAAATGGACCTGGTGGTGGTGATCACCGAAGGCATTCCGGTGGCTGACTCGGTTGAGTTTGTGGGCCGGGCGTTGCAGGCAGGCGTGCGCCTGATTGGACCCAACTGCCCCGGGATTATTTCCCCGGCCCAATCGAACGTGGGGATTACCCCGGCCGACATTACCGGGCCCGGGCCGATCGGGCTGGTGTCCAAGTCCGGCACCCTGACCTACCAGATGATGTACGAGCTGCGGGATCTGGGCTTCTCCACCGCGATTGGGATTGGCGGCGACCCGGTGGTGGGAACCACTCACATCGACGCTCTTCGCGCTTTTGAAGCGGACCCGAACACCGAGGTGATTGTGCTGATCGGCGAGATCGGCGGCGATGCGGAAGAGCGGGCCGCTCAGTTCATTGCCGAGTCGATCACCAAGCCGGTGGTGGGGTATGTGGCCGGGTTCACCGCCCCGGAAGGCAAGACTATGGGCCACGCGGGGGCAATTGTCTCCGGCTCAGCTGGAACGGCCGAAGCAAAGAAGGAAGCCCTTGAAGCGGTGGGTGTGGCGGTTGGCCGTACCCCCACCCAGACGGCTGAACTGGCCCGGGCAGCCTACCAGCGTTTGCACCCGTAGGACTCACCTTCGGGCTGCTCCGCGTGCCGGTGCGCCCAAAAATGGGGGCTGGGTCGAAGATGGAACCGATGACTACTAGTACCCCTCGCACCGGCACGCCCACACCAGAACGGCCAACCATTACCATTGAGCTTCCCAGCGGCTGGGGCCGCGCTGGGGCGGCCGGCCTAATGGCGGCTCTGCTCGGATGGGTAGTGCCCGTGGCCGTGGCCATGGTCGGCTTCTGGGCCGTTGCGGACAGTCCCTGGCTGCGCCAGCAGAACTGGCAGGATGCCGTGGCGCTGGGAAGCTCGTTTTGGGCTCTGTCGTTGGGCTCACCCGCCCAACTTGGCCTGTTGAGTCTGACGCTGATCCCGCTCGGATGGTCGCTGTTTCAACTGCTGTCGCTGCGGCTGCTGCTGGGGAGGATGCGCCAGTTCTCCGCCAACTCGATTTGGGCCGCAATCCCGGGCTTCGTGCTGCCGGCCTTAGTTCTGTCTCTCTCCATTCCAACCGAAGGTATCTGGTGGCGGGCCACCCTTGGATCGTTGCTGATCGCCACCGTGGCTGCCGCCTGGGTGTTCTGGCGCTCTGGTCGGCGCTTCCCTCGCTGGCTGCAGCGGATTCGTCCCATCGGTTCAGGTCTGGCGCTCGCCTTCGGATACCTGGGGGTGATGCTGGTGATCGGCCTGGTGGCGCTGACAGTCAGTGCGGGCGTGCACCATGAGCAGATGGGGCAGGCAGCGGCCAGTGTGGGGGCCGTTGGGGGCCAAGCGGTTATCCTCTGGTTGGCCCAGCTGGCATACCTGCCGGTGGCTGCGGTCTGGGCCCTGGCTTGGCTCCTGGGCGCCACTCTGGTTGGCGTAGGCGGGGAAGTGTTTTCGGCGGCCCAGCCTCCCACTGCGGCTGTTCCCCTTCCGGCTTGGGCCCTGGTGCCCACCGAAGCCGGGGCCTCTCCCTGGTGGGTGTTCCTGCTGGTGGCGATTTGCTACTCACTCTTCACCTGGCTGCACCTGCGCCGCCGGAACCTCAAGTTGGTGGCCCTGACCGTAGGACTGGGGGCAGTGGTCGGAGCTGGACTTTTCGCAGCTTGGTTGGCCCTGTCAACGGGCGGTCTGGGGACGGGCGCCCTGGCACACCTGGGCCCCCAGGTTGGGCCAGCCACCGTCGCTTTCGCGCTCACCTTCCTGCTGCCTGCGACCGTTCCGCCCCTGCTTTTGCATCCGAGCACCATTGCGGCCTGCCGGCGGCAGATCTCACTGTGGCGTCAGCCGGCCGACCACGTAGACTCAACCACTGAGGCCGAAGAGGTGGCCGAAGCTGAGGCCGAAGCGGTGGCGACAGAAACGGGGGAAGATCAGTGAGGAAGATATCCTTTCAACACAGCCGAGCTTCCCTGATCTTCGGGGTGATCACCGCCCTGTTTTCGGCTTCGATGCTGGTTGCCACGGTGGTCTTAACCCTGAACCATCACCCTTACCGAGCGGTGTGGGTGCTGGGCGGGACCATTGCCACGCTGGGCTTACTGCGGGGACTCTGGCCGGGTGACCCATGGTTCGGCAGTCGCTTCCGATGGCTTGATGTGGTGGCCTATATTGCGCTGGGGGTCGCGCTGATCATGCTCTCACCCTGGGTGGTGGAAATGAGCATGATGCCGCCCAAGTAGCGGATTCCCCTTTTGTCCGATCCGAACCTGGACAGTGTTCCAACATGCGGACAACCGGTAACGGAACTTGGGAATACTGAATCCAGCCCGGCTGACGAAGGGCCAGGTCAGGGCCTTCAAAGACCAATCTGTGACATTCGGTCGGTCAAAAGTATACAAAAGTATATGGCAGTTACCGCCCCCGCCGTGTCACGATGAGAGCATCCCGTCACCGTCAATCGGGCAGGTGAAACCTCCACGGGACCAACGCAACGATGCGAACAGGTGGTTAGAGGAATGAAAAGGTCAATCATAACTGCGGCAGTTGGCCTGTTTTTGTCAGGCGCAATCGTCACCCCGGCACTGGCAGCAGACTCGGAATCGACTGCTTCTGGGGCGATTCAGCCAAGAGCGACATACGAGTGTGATTCCGCTATCGGGAAACTATTGCAAAGTGGACGGAGTACAGCTGCGCCTGCATATGCTGGCTCCGTTGATTGTTGGCTGGATTATGACGTGCAAAATTATAATCATGGCACCTTTATGCTCCAATATTATGGGCTCATTAAAGGCGAGGGCTTTCATGAACTAGACGCTGATGGATATTACGGCGCTGCTACGCAATCCGCCATTATCAAGGTTCAACATGCGCATGCAGGACTGGCTGTTGACGGAGTGTATGGAAAATTAACCGGTAGTGTGATGTGGTGGGGAGACTATTACGACAGCATCTCCCAGTGGAAGTAATAGCCGTTTAAAGAGCCGTCTTTATGTGTGCAAACTAATCAGCTGGACAATTGCATTATAAAGGGCGACGAGATCGACAGCGCTTTTGATCGCCAAGCGGCCATTAAAACGGTGAGGAGAATTATGCGGCAGCGGTGTTCAAATAGCCGTCCTTGGCGGTATCGCGTGGGGTTGCAGTTGGCTGGTTTGGTGCTTGCTGTGGTGACTGTTGGTGGGTGTACTAGTGTGGCTGGGCCGGAGTCTGCGGGGGTGGAACAGTCGGGTCAGTCGGAGCCGGTGAGTGAGCCGGTTAGTGAGCCGACAAAAGAGGCTGGTGCGAATGCGTCCAGATCTCTGACTGCGGTGTCAGAAGTTGTGAAGGATCGAAAGAAGTGGATTCTTCCAACCGATCCGTATTTCGATTTGCGCACGTTTGACTATCAAATTGAACATGACCTCTGGGAAGTTCGTGACTGTATGAAGGACGCGGGGTTTGACTATCGGGTCCACATTGACAACACCCGGCCGGCACCCGAGACTGAACAGCCGACAGGTAACGGAAGGCAGCTGTTCGACGAAGAGATCGCGGCCAAGTATGGCTACCAACTGGCGCCGGATCCGCGAATGATCAACCCGGTCCAGCCGGATGAGGATGTGCCAGGTTACCAGGAGAAGTGGGACGAGTGCTACGGCCAGAGCGTGGTCGAACGCCATAAGGTCCCTGAGCCTACTCAGGTCGAACGGGACCTGCAAAAGGGGTATCAGGCGTTGTTCAGGTATAGCGGTGTTCCGCAGTTGGATGAAGCTGCCGCCAGGTGGCGCGAGTGTATGGCGCCGTTGGGGATTGTCGATCTGCCAGCTTCACCTTGGATCCCGGGCGCGCGTCCACCTGAGTCTTTGGTTGAGGCGTGGAACTGGGGAAGTGGAGAGCCGGCATCGGCTGATCAGATTAGGGTTGCTGTCTTTGATGCCAAGTGTCGTGAGAGTTCGGGTTGGTTTGATGAGCTCTATGACTACGAGTGGCAAATTGCAGACAGTTTCGTCAAAGCGCATCAAAAGGATCTCGATGCAATGAAGCGGGGAAGAGACGCCCGCGTCGCAGAGTTGAACGAGTTCATCGTAGCCCACAAATCAGGCGAGCAGTGAACGACCGCAGGCAAAGCTACTGAACCCGCTAGCCAGGATGCGTCATGCCTCGGCAGGCCTAGCGTTGAGCATCGGCTCCTGGTTTGGGAAGGGTGGTTTTGACCGATGACTACCGCTACAGAATCACATAACCGCAGGTCAGGGGTGCTTTTAAGGTAAATCGAGACCTGTGCTTGAACGCAAAAAGGCAAATGAGATCAGCGGTTTATTGTCCCATTGGGCGACGAGGGCGGTAGTGTATGATTCCCGATATGAGAAGTTACCTCTGCAGTCGTCCGAGCTGGTGAAGTTCGAGATGGGTGCCCACTGGTTCCGGAAGGGATGGTCAAGAGCTGTCTCCCGGCTCGGTGCGCGCCGTTCCCCTCGGGCACACGATCCGATGGCCGCAAAAGAGCCAAATGCTCTCTGGCGACTGGACGGGCGGCTGAGTCCCCTCATGGACCGAATTGCCACTGATTCAGAACTGACCATCAGAATTGGTGTCCTGGCTGCGGCCATGTTTCTGTTCGTCGGGGAGGTCGTCCGGCTTGTTTCGCTGTGGCAGGTGCCGGGAACGCCTGCGCTGCTAAAGTTGTCGGCCTTGTCCTGCTTCTCACTCGTGCTGATTTTGGGGTGGAAACCCCTCAGTCCAATTGGGTTTGGCCTGGTCCTGGTAATCGCCAACGTGTACCAGATTCCCATCTCATACACTTCGCTCGCGATCTATGCGGCGATTGGGTTCTATGTGGCCCGGGGCAAGATTGTAGTCGCCTCCATTCTCTTCGTCGCGACCGTGGTGACCCTGTTTAGCTATGATGACCGCCTCGCGCACGATATCGGGGTCCTGGCGGTTGGTATTGCTCTGAGCTTGTTGGCGGCCGTGCTGGTGAGGTTTGTCGATACTCTCCCAATCCGGATCTCCAAGAAGATGCAGGCAACCAGGCTGATGGTTCGGGCGGAAACCGAGGAAACGATCGCCGGTCTGCTACATGACACTTTGGCGCAAAGTCTAGTGGAAGCCTCGATCCTCCTGCGCCAGTGCAGTGCCCGTGGGGCCACTGATCCAGCCATCCGGCGCACGGCAGTGCTGGTGGAGGACTCACTCACGACTCTGCGCCAGCTGACGTCTGATCGCGGCAATGCCCTGTCGGACAGGGGAATCGAAGGAACGCTAGCCACCAGTTCGCAGCGCTTGTCAGCGCGCGCCATGAAGTTGAGGGTGGAAGGCGCTGACCAACTTGATGGCAGGTTGAGCAAGCGCCAGGTGAACCTGGCCGAAATGGTGTTGGGTGAATGCCTGGCCAATACCATGAAGTATGGGCGCCAGAAGTCAACGGTAACGGTGAGCTTCGACTTGGGCCCCGATGAATGCCTGGAAATCGAAGTAAGAAATGAAGTGTCCGAGGAGAGGCTCAGTTTGGAGGGGGCCTCCGGGCACAGCGGGTTGGCCAGGCTCACAGGCATCCTGAGTAGGTTCGGTGGGTCCATCACGGCATGGCAGACGGAAGGACGATGGATGGTGTTGGCCGATATTCCAAGACGGGAGAATTCCGATGACTGAGTCGACTGAGCCGGTAAGGGTGGTGATCGCCGATGACGATCCAGCGGTTGTGGCAGCGCTCGTGTCGGCCTTTGGGCGCCGCGACGACATTCTGGTGGTGGGGACCGCGTCTGACGGCACGGAGGCCCTCCGGATTATCTCCAAGACGCGCCCAGATGTGGCGCTCCTCGATGTTGGAATGCCAAATGTGGACGGCATTGACGTGGCGCTTGTTGTCAGCCAGGACTATCCCCCGGTACGAACCCTAATTCACAGTGCTCTTCTGTCAGAAGCCTACTTAAAAGAAGTCATGGCGGCGAAGGCGAGCGGCTATATCTCCAAGGGGGTTTCGTCTGACCAAGTGGCGTCTGCGATTCTGGCGGTCAATGCCGGACTAATGATGTTCAACGACGACCCTGCCGGGATAGTCCGGCGTTCAGTATTCAGGGCCGCCGATGTCAATGCCTCCGAGATTGACGAAGTCCTGATCCGAAAGGTGGAGCGGCTTACGCGTCGAAAGCGGGAACTGGTGAAGGCGTTGGTGCAAGAGGGATCGTATCGCCAGATTGCCCAAAGTATGGGCCTGTCGGCGAACACCGTCAAGGTCTATGCGACCCGACTCTTTGATGAGTTCGACTGTTCTAGCCGGCCGGAGTTGGTCAGCTTGCTAATCGAAGGGGGATACTTGCAGTACCTGAAAGACAAGGGCCAGTGACCGCCCGAGTTAGCTGACACAGCTCTGTGTCGGCCGACATGAGGGATCGAACAGACCTGCAGCGTCATCGCGGCTAACTTTGGTAAGCAAAACGGTTGGACCTTATGGGGTGTGCTTGTGTGTTGGCCCAAAGTTCGGCAGATAGTGCTGGCCTCCACTGCGTTGGTAAAAGTGACCAGCTGCAAGGTGCGGAGGGACTCGGTCTAGATCAGCAAATCCCCAGGTCGGCAGGCGTTTCGCACCGCTGTTTTAATTAGTGTTATGAGGGCTTACTATAATGTTCGCTTCGATTTAAGTCGCCGTCGGTCTAGAAGTTATACCGCTTGAGTTCACCTAGTTGCTGATGGGGGCCCTTTAGCCGACCCGGGAGCAGACTGCCTGTCGGGAGGATTGTTGCCGCAGTCGGAATCAGGCAGATAGTCGTGATGGGTCAACCCTACGGTGCTTCCGTAGTCGTTTTGCCTTCCTCGAAGGTTGGAAATCGGCCAACAGTTTTGCCAGGATTTTGCAGGTATCTGGGCAAGGCGGGCAGCGTGGTTGGTAGGCGGGGTAGTCTGCCAGAAACTAAAGATGTCAGGTTTCAGCAGGACCCGCGGCCGCCGGTGCCATCGGCTGATTGCTGATCGACCTGTAGCTGTTTTGTTACCATTTTGCGCTAGATCAAGCGTTCGTATACTTAAGTTGATTTGTGTGTTTATGCAGGTCAGGGCCTTGTTTTTAGCAGTTGAGTGAAGTCGAGGCCGGTGTATGTAATTTTTGCTCTTGTATTTACTGGTGTTTAGGGGCAGGGTGGAGGGCAGCTCCTAGATGGGGCTGGTGATTGGACGCATAAGGTCGTGTGGCCATCACCTACGTTTGAACCGATTGGATAGGAGGCTTGACGCAGATGAAAAAACTACTAGTGAGCGTGGCGGGAGCCGTGCTTTGTGTTGGAGGTGCGGCGCTGCCAGCGATGGCAGCTGACTCAGGTGACTCGGGTGTGGCACCTGCATCTTTGGTGAAGTGTAATACTTCCACGTTGAAGTACCTGCTGAACAATCAACAGGCACGGGTGCCATCCAGTTCATCTGGAACTGAGTGGGTGGACTGTTGGCTGGATGTGGATCAGGTGAACTACAGTTCAGCGGTCTACTACCTGCAGTTGAACGGGCTAAAGGGTGGCGAGTACAAGAACATTGTTGCAGATGGGTACTACGGACCCGATACTGCGGCCGCAGTTGCGCAGGTGCAGTATGACCGGGGCCTGGCGGTTGACGGCATTTATGGATACCACACGGGTTATGCAATGTACTGGAAGTCGGTGAGTGGCTCCATTTCGAAGTGGTTGTGAAGCAGTTGGTGGGGCCACCGGTTCCCGGTGGCCCCACCATTCTGTTTGGGTACCAGTGTGGTTTGCGAACGGGTAACGTTGGGGGTTTTGCTGTGGGTAATCGTATAGGGATGGGCGTTGTTGGTGTTCTAGTGGCGGTGTTGGTTGGGGCGTGTTCGCCTGTGGTTGAGGGAGACAGTCCAGTAAGTGGGGGCCAATCAGCGGATCAGTCGGTCCCGGACAATGGTGATTCGCTCATGTCAGGCGACTCAACCAAGGACACATCTGACACTGGTGCTGGGTCTGGTGCTGGGGTGGTGGTGAAGGATCGTGCTTCCTGGAGTTTGCCGATCGACCCCTACTTCAGCGTCGACTTCAGTGACTATCAGATGAACGCAAAGCAGTGGTTGGTGCGCGACTGCATGGCCGTGGATGGTTGGGATTACCGGGTTGGTGTTGATGCGTCGGCACCACTGGCAGAGACCAAGTCTGCATCTGGGGCTCGGTTGTTCACTCCAGAACTTGCAGCCAAGTACGGATACCGGATGGCTCCCGAACCGCGCCTTCCGCTTGAGGCCGAAAAGGTCGCAAAGGGGGGCGGCCTGTACCTAGATGCACCACCGGAGTTCGACCAAAAATTGGATGAGTGCTTAAGCCAGGGACGCGAGGAGTTGAAGCAGGCGGGAGCTCCCGAAGAGCGATCAGAGACTGAGCAGGCGCTTTCTGGTGGCTACAACGTGCTGTTCAGTACTGCAGTGACAGATGAGGTGCACCAGGCGGCCACAAGGTGGCGTGAGTGTATGGCGCCACTTGGAATTGTTGACCTGCCTGAAGAGCCCTGGACAGCGGGTTCAATGTATCTGCCGCCGTCACTGATGAGCGCGTGGGGGTGGACTTCAAGTTTTGGGAAACCCTCAGCTGACGAGGTCAGGATCGCTGTTCATGATGCTAACTGTCGGGAGACCTCAGGGTGGTCTGAAGCATTGTATGAGTCTCAGTGGGACCTGGCCGAAAAGTTCGTTGAAGATAACAAGCCCGCCCTCGACGCACTACTGCAGCAACACAATGAGTACATCAAGAAGTACCAACAGATCATCGCCGACCACCAAAACAAATAACCCACCAACCCAACCCATGCAGAACCGTGTCCAGAGAATGACGCACTAGTATCCAAGGAGAGACACTATGAGTAACCGGGCAAGCATTGTTGTGGTTGGCGCTTTGATCGTGGTCTCGGTTGGGGCGTGTTCGCCTGTGGTTGAGGGAGACAGTCCAGTAAGTGGGAGCCAGTCCGTAGATCAGTCGACCCCGGACAATGGTGATTCGCCCATGTCCGGTGGCTCCACCGAGACTGACGCTGGTGCTGGGTCTAATGCTGGGGTGGTGGTGAAGGATCGTGCTTCCTGGAGTCTTCCGATCGACCCCTACTTCAGCGTCGACTTCAGTAACTATCAGATTGAGGCTGAGCAGTGGTTGATGCGCGACTGCATGGCCGAAGGTGGTTGGGATTACCGGGTGGCTGTTGACGCCTCGGCACCATTGGCAGAGACTACGTCTGTATCTTGGGCTCGGTTGTTCACTCCAGAACTTGCAGCCAAGTACGGATACCGCCGGGCCCCCGACCCACGCTACCCACTAGAAGACGAAATTGAAGCCAAGGGCGGCTTGGATAGTGATCAACCACAAGGGTTCCTTGATAGGCGGGATGTGTGTTTTGATCAGGTACGAGAAGAGTTGAAACAGGCGGGAGCTCCCGAAGAGCCATCTGAGACTGAGCAGGCGGTTTCTGGTGGGTACAACGTTTTGTTTCGAGATGCGATAACAGATGAGGTGCACCAGGCGGCCACAAGGTGGCGTGAGTGTATGGCGCCACTTGGAATTGTTGACCTGCCTGAAGAGCCATGGACAGCCGGCGCCATGTCGATGCCGCCGTCACTGATGAACGCGTGGGGGTGGACTTCAAGTTTTGGGAAACCCTCAGCCGACGAGGTCAGGATCGCCGTGCATGATGCTAACTGTCGGGAGACCTCAGGATGGTCTGAAGCATTGTATGAGTCCCAGTGGGACCTGGCCGAAAAGTTCGTTGAAGACAACAAGCCCGCACTCGACGCACTGCTCCAGCAACACGATGAGTACATCAAAAAGTACCAACAGATCATCGCCGACCACCAAAACAAATAACCCACCAACCCAACCCATGCAGAACCGTGTCCAGACAATGATCGCGCTAGCTACCAAGGAGAGACACTATGAGTAACCGGGCAAGCATTGTTGTGGTTGGCGCCTTGATCATGCTCTTGGTGGGGGCTTGTTCGCCTGTTGTCGATGGAGACATTCCAACAAGTGGGAGCCAGTCCGTAGATCAGTCGACCCCGGACAATGGTGATTTGCCCATGTCCGAGGATCCAACCAAGGACACATCTGACGCTGGTTCTGGGCCTGGTGCTGGGGTGGTGGTGAAGGATCGTGCTTCCTGGAGTCTTCCGATCGACCCCTACTTCAGCGTCGATTTCAGTGACTATCGGAGTGAGGCCGAGCAGTGGTTGGTGCATGAATGCATGGCAGTAGATGGTTGGAACTACCGGGTGACCGTTGATGCGTCGGCACCATTGGCAGAGACTACGTCTGTGTCTGGGGCTCGGTTGTTCACTCCTGAACTTGCAGCCAAGTACGGATACCGCCGGGCCCCTGATCCACGCTACCCACTTGAGAACGAGATAGCAGCGATGGGGGGCGGCGGGCTCTATTCCGAAGAACCACCAGAGTTCGATCAAAAATTGTATGAGTGCGTCGGTCATGCGCGGGATGAGTTGAAGCAGGCGGGAGTTCCTGAAGAGCCATCTGAGACTGAGCAGGCGGTTTCTGGTGGGTACAACGTGCTGTTCAGTACTGCAGTGACAGATGAGGTGCACCAGGCGGCAGCTCGGTGGCACACCTGTATGGCGCCACTTGGAATTGTTGACCTGCCTGACGAGCCATGGACTGCCGGCGCCATGTCGATGCCGCCGTCACTGATGAGCGCGTGGGGGTGGACTTCAAGTTTTGGGAAGCCCTCTGCTGATGAGGTCAGGATCGCTGTTCATGATGCTAACTGTCGTGAAACCTCAGGGTGGTCTGAAGCATTGTATGAGTCCCAGTGGGCCCTGGCCGAAAAGTTCGTTGAAGACAACAAGCCCGCCCTCGACGCACTCTTACAGCAACACAATGAGTACATCAAAAAGTACCAACAGATCATCAACGACCACCAAAACAAATAACCCACCAACGCAGACCACCCGTTCTCGGCCGTAGTCACATTCCAGTCCGCCAAGCTCAAAGGAGAGACACTATGAGTAACCGTGTAGGCATTGCCGTTATCGGTGTTCTAGTGGCCATGTTCGTTGGGGCGTGTTCGCCTGTTGTCGATGGAGACATTCCAACAAGTGGGGGCCAATCAGCGGATCAGTCGGTCCCGGACAATGGTGATTCACCCATGTCCGAGGATCCAACCAAGGACACATCTGACACTGGTGCTGGGTCTGGCGCTGGGGTGGTGGTGAAGGATCGTGCTTCTTGGAGTTTGCCGATCTACCCCTACTTCAGCGTAGATCTCAGTGACTATCAGATGAACGCAAAGCAGTGGTTGGTGCGCGACTGCATGGCCGTGGATGGTTGGGATTACCGGGTTGGTGTTGATGCGTCGGCTCCATTGGCAGAGACTACGTCTGTGTCTGGGGCTCGGTTGTTCACTCCTGAACTTGCAGCCAAGTACGGATACCGACGGGCCCCCGACCCACGCTCCCCACTGGACAACGAGATAGCAGCGATGGGGGGCGGCGGGCTCTATTCCGAAGAACCACCAGAGTTCGATCAAAAATTGGATGAGTGCTTAAGCCAGGGGCGCGAGGAGTTGAAGCGGGCGGGAGCTCCTGATGAGCCATCTGAGACTGAGCAGGCGGTTTCTGGTGGGTACAACGTTTTGTTTCGAGATGCGATAACAGATGAGGTGCACCAGGCAGCAGCTCGGTGGCACACCTGTATGGCGCCACTTGGAATTGTTGACCTGCCTGAAGAGCCATGGACAGCCGGCGCCATGTCGATGCCGCCGTCACTGATGAACGCGTGGGGGTGGACTTCAAGTTTTGGGAAACCCTCAGCCGACGAGGTCAGGATCGCCGTGCATGATGCTAACTGTCGGGAGACCTCAGGATGGTCTGAAGCATTGTATGAGTCCCAGTGGGACCTGGCCGAAAAGTTCGTTGAAGACAACAAGCCCGCACTCGACGCACTGCTCCAGCAACACAATGAGTACATCAAAAAGTACCAACAGATCATCGCCGACCACCAAAGCTGACTATCCCTTAACTGCCCCTTCAGTCATGCCGGCAATGAAGTGTCGTTGCAGTGCCAGGTAGAGCACAACCATTGGTAGGGCTACCAGGACGGCACCAGCAGCAAGCAGTACCGTTCCCTGCGTGTACTGCCCCTGGAAGAATGCCAACCCTAGGGGTGCAGTCCGCAGTTTTCCTGATGGTGACATGATTAGTGGAATCAGGAAATCGTTCCATGTCCACATAAAGGTCAAGACGATCTGGGTGACAATAGCTGGCCGACCCATGGGTAGCAGCACCGACCAAATCAGGCGCAAAGTGCCGGCCCCGTCCAGGCGGGCGGCCTCAATGATGGCCGGGTCCACCCCTCGGAAGTAGGACCGCATCCAGAAGGTGCCAAAGGCGGTGGACTGGGCAATTTGAGGCAGCGCGATGGCCCAGATTGTGTCTGTTAGCCCAAGGGTTCGCAGATCAAAGAATAGGGGAATGACGATCGCTTCCGATGGCACCATGATCCCCAACAGGAACAGGTAGAACAGGGGGGTGGATCCGGGAGGCCGCAAAATGCCTAACACGTATCCGCTCATGATCGACAGGATCAAGGCAGACAGAACCACGACGATTGCGACCGTGATCGAGTTGGTCATATAGGTGGAGAAGTGCCCCTGGCCCCAGGCCTTCAGATAGTTCTCAAAGTGTCCCCAAGAATCCTGGCCGATCACCTCTGAGTCGAGGGACATTTTCAGCACATACAGGATGGGGGTGAGCGCTGACGCTGCAAACAGGGCCAGGATCAGGTAGTCAAAGGTCTGCTCAAGGCGACGGGGTTTCATCGGTCTCGTTCCCCCAGCCAGTTGACGGTGACGTTAATGATGAAGATGAAGATTGTTAGCACCACTGCCAACGAGGACCCCACCCCCACCTGACCTAGGCGAATGGCCTGGTTGTACACCTCGTAGGACGGCACGGTGGTTGAGTGTCCCGGGCCTCCCGACGTGGTCATGTAAATCAAATCGAAAGTCTTGAGCGCAGCGATGATGGTCAGGGTAAGCGCAACCAGGATTTCCCCGCGCACCCCCGGCAGCGTGATCGACCAAAACTGGCGGATGGGACCGGCCCCATCCAGCCGAGCCGCCTCATAGTATTCTTTGGGAATTCGGGCAATTCCCGACATGAGGAGGACGGTGACCAGCCCCGTGGAGACCCAGGTGCCGATCAGCCCTACCGCAGGCAGCGCCGTGGTGAAATCACCCAGCCACGGGCGGGCCAATGCCCCCAAACCAACCGCCCGCAACCCTTGGTTGAGGAGGCCGTCGGGGGCGTAAATCTGGCGCCATGAGACAGCCAGAACCACCATTGCGATTACCTGCGGCAAAAAGACCACCGTGCGGAAGAAGCCAAGTCCGCGCACCTTGGCGTTGACCAGCAGCGAAGCCAAAATCAAACCGATGATCAGTGGAATCACCGCGTAGAAAATGATCAGGACCAGCGCGTGCCCGAACGAGCTGGCCAGGCGCGGATCTGCAAAGATGGTGCGGTAGTTTTCCCCGCCAACCCACACGCCAGTTCCCATGCCATCCCACTGGTAGAAGGATAGAAGGACCACGCGCGCCAACGGATAAAGCATGAACAACCCGTAGATGAGCAGCGGGAGGGTCAGGAGGGCGGCCGAGACCCCGATGTTTCGTCCGCGTCGCCATTTCGGTGGGCGCCGAGGCGGGGATGCCTGGGAAGTCAGGGCAGCAGCCATGAGAGTTCCTTCGCTTGGGTGGGTTCCGGCTGGGTTCTGAACCTGCTCAGAACCCAGCCGGCAGGTCAACTACTGACCCACGAAAGAGGTGTAATACTCTTCCATCTTCTTGGTGAATTCGTCAGGAGAGATCCGCCCATCCATCAGTTCCTGCAGAGCAGCCCCCAGATCGTCACCCATGGTTGGAGTGGCGTAGTCCAGGTACGGCAGGATTTCTCCCTTGGTGGTGATGTCCTCGAAGGCGGACATGATGTCGGCGGTTACGCCCGTCTCGGTTTTGGCGAACTCTGCGGCTCCGCGGACCGGCACGTTCCCGGTTTCCGCCAGCACCTTCATCGCGTCGTCGTTGGTGAGGAAATCGATGTAGGCGGCAGCCACATTCGGATCCTTGGCGGCCGAGGTGATGGCGAAGGGAAGCCCGGTGCCGCCCGTGGTGGCCGGAACCCCGTTCACATCGCCCGCGGGGGGCAGCACGAAGGCCACGTCATCTCCCATTACGGCTTGCAGGTCCGGTCCCAGCCAGGATCCCGCAATCAGGTAGATGCCGGTCCCCTTGGCGAAGTCTTGCCAGACTGAGTCGTAGTCGACGCCGTTGAACCCATCGTTGAAGTAGCCGGCCTGGGCCCACTCTTGCAGTTGCGAGGCAGCGGCCACGTTCCCTTCGGTCTCCCAGCTTGCCCCCGGGTTCCCGAAGCCGAGGGTGTGAATCTCGTCGGCCTTGACATGCGCACCCTGAATTGGCCCGAAGACGTGCAGTCCCGGCCACTTCTCGACGTTACCAAGCATGAGTGGCGTCTGACCTGCGGCTTTGATGGTCTCCAACTGGGCCGCGAACTCATCCCAGGTCTTCGGAAGGTCCAAGCCCAACTCAGCCAGGCGGGACTTGGAATAGTAGATGCCCACGACTTCCCCTACCTGGGGCAGGCCGTAGACGCAGCCCTGACCGAAGTCTTTCCCGTCTTCCGAATACGAAGAGTAGGCCAGGATCGACTCGGGGTAGGACTCATTCCAGCCGTACGCTTTGGCCCAGTCTGTCAGGCACAGGATTTGTTTGGCCGCCACAAACTGGCCCATGATGGCTCGCGAGTTGTTGGCCTGGACCACGTCGGGCGCATCGTCGCCGGTCAGGGCCAGTCGGAGCGTCGACTCCAAGTCGTCGAAGGATTGGGAGACCCGCTCGATTTTGATGTTCGGGTACTTCTCCATGAACGCGGCATTCAAGCGCTCGATCTGCTCGTTTTGACCGCCGCGAATTTCCTGATCCCAAACTGTGAGCGTCTGCTCCGGGAGTGAGGAGATGTCGGTGGTGACCTCGGTGGGTGCACTGCTTTGGGCCGACTGTTCGGACTGGGTGGGGCCACCGCCGGTGGGTGCGCAGGCACCCAGGAGGGAAGCGGTTCCAACCAGCGCCGCAGCGGCCAGTAGGTTCCTCGATCGGTGTTGCACTAGCGGATCCTTTCCTTAGCACTATCTTTGTTGGCGGTCAGCTTCGGCTGCGCGAAGGCCGTGATTTCGCCGGTGCTGCAGGCGATCAAGGTCTTCTGGATAGGGGGCACTGACCGAACCCCCCAAGGATTGCACTGACCAGGCGGCAGCCAGATTTGCGTGGTGACAGGCCTCAAAAATGTCCTCGCCCCGCAGGAGGGCCCAGGTGAGGCCCGCAGTAAAGGTGTCGCCCGCTCCGGTGGGGTCGACCGTCTCCACCGTTGGGCTGGGGACGAGCCGGCCACGGTTGTGTGTCCAGGCGTAGGCTCCCTTGGCCCCGCGAGTCACCACTACGGATCGGTGGGGGCCGGCCAGTTGCTCGGCGGCGGCTTCCACCGAGGGGGCCCCGGTGTAGTTCAGCGCCTCGACCTCGTTGGGAACAAAGATGTCGACCAGGTCCAGATGCTGCAGGATTGACGGATCCCACTGTCCGGTTGGATCCCAGCCAACATCCGCTATCACCAGCAAGTCGGGCGACTGATCGCGCCAACTGGCAATCACGCCGCGGTTGGCGCCGATGGCGGTCAGATCGGCCAGGAGCGCAGCCGGCGGGTTGGGGGTGGGGGAGAGCAGCGGAGCACGGTCGGAACCGCAGGTGACCATGGCCCGATCTTGGGCCAGACTCAATGAAACGGTGACGGACTGGTGGGCGGCTTCCACCAGTCCGGACAGGTCGACTCCCTCGGCCGCGAGCAGCGACCGGGTCAGCTGTCCAGGCTGGTCGGCCCCAATGTAAGAGCACAGGGTGGTGGGCACGCCGAGGCGGGCTAGCGCTACCGCCTGGTTGGCGGCTCCACCGGCCGCAAATGTGCAGCCCGGAACCCACTGTTCCTGGCCCGGTTCGGGCAGAGCGCTGAGAGGTCCCATGACGACGTCAAGGAAGAGGGGACCCGCCACCAGCACCGGCGCGGTGGAGGTGGTGTGTGAGTCAGCGGACTTGTTCATTGCGCTCCTTTGCCGACGGGGCCAGTCTGACACCCCTGTGTGAACCATAATGCACATTTCGTCTGCACGCAACTGCTTACACTTGCTCAATAGTGGTTGGTTAGTGGTAGGCTGTGCTCATGATTCCCGCTCAGCGCCAAGCGCGCATTCTGGAGCATATCCGCCGTCAGGGCGGAGTGTCGGTCGGGGCCCTGGCTGCTGAACTCAGCGTCTCCCCCTCAACCATCAGGCGCGACCTGAACCACCTGGATCGGGAGGGGGTGCTTCGGCGCGTGCGGGGCGGCGGCACCATTGAAACCGACCCCACCCCCTTCAAAGATGTGGCCTCGGTTGCCGGGGCTGAGCGAGAGGCGCTCGGTCGCCTAGCGGCCGATCTGGTTGAAGACCGCCAGGTGGTTTTGCTCGATATTGGCACCACCGTGGCGATGGTGGCTCGCCACCTGCGGGACCGTCCGGTCACGGTGGTGACCGCTTCCCTGGCGGTGGTGGACGAACTGCGTGACTCCAGTGTGACCGAGGTGATCGTGCTGGGGGGAGTCCTTCGTCCCTCCTACCTCTCTTTGGTCGGTCCGATGACCCAGGGGGCATTGGACTACCTGGCTGCCGACGTTGCGTTCCTGGGAACATCCGGGATTGCGCCTGACCTGACGGTCCTCGACACGACCGGGACCGAGGTGCCGATCAAACAGGCCATCATGCGCAAATCTGCGCGCAACTACCTGCTGGCTATTGCCGACAAGTTTCCCGGCTCCGGCTTGCTGCCGGTCTGTTCGGCCACCGAGTTTGACGCGGTCCTGACGACTGCTGACCCCGAGATTGAAACCTTGCGCCTGCTGCGCTCGACCACGACGGAGGTAATCACCCCATGAAACTGACCATCGTAGGCGGGGGCGGCTTTCGAGTCCCGCAGATTATCGAAGAGTTGGCGGGGCGTTCGGCGGAGGAAATCCGGCTGAGTGAGGTCTGCCTTTACGACGTTGAACCCGACCGCCTGGCCGTGATGCAGCAGGTGGTGGCCGAGATGGAGTTGGCGGACAAGCCCGCCATCAGCTCGACCAGTCGGCTGGACGAGGCGGTGACCGGGGCTGACTTTATCTTCTCGGCCATGCGGGTGGGGGGCACTTGCGGCCGGGTGCTTGACGAGCAGGTGGCCCTGCACGAGGACGTGTTGGGGCAGGAAACGGTTGGCCCCGGGGGCTACGCCTACGCGTTCCGGACCATTCCGGCGGCGCTCGAGTTGGCCCGCGCGGTCAAGTTGCACGCGCCCGAGGCCTGGGTCATCAATTTCACCAATCCGGCCGGCATCATCACGCAGGCGATGCGCTCGGTGATGGGGGAGCGGGTGGTGGGAATCTGTGACACGCCCATTGGACTGGTCCGCCGAGTGGGCCGCGCCTTGGGTTTGGCGGAGGACGAGTTCAGCTATGACTATGTTGGCCTCAATCACCTGGGCTGGCTCCGCTCAATCAGCGTGGCCGGGCAGGAGCGACTGCCGGAGCTGTTGGCTTCCGACGAACTGCTCGGTGAGATCGAGGAGGCCCGTCTGATCGGGTTCGACTGGGTGCGCCAGCTGGGGATGCTGCCCAACGAGTACCTGTTCTACTACTACCTGAACCGGGAGGCTGTGGCCCAACTGCGATCGGAGGGGCAGACTCGCGGTCAGTTCCTGGACGAGCAGCAGGGGGACTTTTATCGCCGAGCGCAGGAGGAGCCCTACGCCGCCGCGAAGTTGTGGCAGGAGGCTCACGATGAGCGGGAGGCAACCTACATGGCTGAGGCTCGCGACATTGCCGGAGAGGGGGACCGTCATCAGGAGGACCTGGAAGGCGGTGGCTACCAGCGGGTAGCGGTAGACCTGATGGTGGCGCTGTCGGCCGGGCAGGTTACCCGGATGATTCTGGGCGTGGCCAATCAGGGTCCGACCTGGGGCCCGCTCGTGCCTGCACTCAGTGCCGAAGCTGTGGTTGAGGTTCCCTGCCTGGTCGATGCCGACGGCATTCATCCGCAGGCCGTGGCCCCCCTGACCGGTGCCGAACTCGGCCTGGTCGTCCAGGTCAAGGCCTGTGAGGAACTGGTGATCCGGGCGGCCATAGAGCGTGATCCGCAGTTGGGTTGGCAGGCGATTGCCTCCCATCCGCTGGTTGATTCGGTCGAGGTGGCCCGGCGGATTTTCGCCCAGTATCGGCGGCAGATTCCCGAGGTGGGGGCAGTTTTCGCCGGTCGCTAACCTGGCTGACCGCTCACAAAACCGGCTTCCGAATTGAATGTTAGAACAAAGTCTGGGCATAATGTAACCGCGCCCGCCAAGAGGCGCCGGCACCGTTAGTGTCGTTCCACAAAGCCGTGCGAGAGTGCGGCTACCGTGACTCCCGCGCGCAGCCGCCCGCCTCGGGCCGGCTAGATGAGAGGGAGTAGAGAGTATGTCTGCCCTAGTTACGCGAGTGTCGTTACCCGTGAGTAGTCCCGCCCCCCGGATTGGGGTCAGCTTTTCCGCCTTGGTGGCAGTGGTCCTGCTGGGCCTGGTGGCGATGACTGCGGTTGGGGTCGGGGTGGCACTGAACCTGCCGTGGCTCTCAATTGCCGCTGGCCTGGCCGTAGCCGGATCGATGGTGGGACTGGTTTGGGCACGGGTTTTGGCCGAGCTGAACCGCTAGCTCAACGGTGACGGCACTCACTCCCGTGCAGTCTGCTTTCTCCCTCTGGCAGCCGGGCCCAACCCGTGCTAGCGTCAGTTTCCACAGGCATGATCCAAGGGAGGCTGCATGGCTGAGTCGGGGGCAGGACCGCGCTCATATTTCCCCTCCATTGAGGCGAAGTATGGGAAGCCGATTGAGGAGTGGATTGCTCTTCTCCGTCCACTCGCCGGTCGTAAACACATGGAGCAAGTAGCGTTCTTGAAGGAGCAGGGCATGGGTCACGGTCATGCCAACGCGCTGGTGCACGTGTTTCGGGCCGAGTACCGGGGGGACCAAAGTGACGAATGAGTCTGTGCCGGAGCTGCCGCTCTTGCGTCGACGCTCCCAGGCGGTGGCGGTTCGGGTTCGACGCGCCGGCTGCGTGGCGACCACCCTGCGGGGACGCGCCGCTGCCGAGCTGGTCACCCGCCTCGAACTGGACCCAAGCCTCACCCCCACCCTGGTTTCGGTCGGAGCTCCCATTCCGGGGGCCGATGCCACCCCGGAACGACTTACCTCCAAATGAAGCGTCTTTCCCTGCGGGCAAAAGTTCGCTGGAACACCTCCCTGGTCCTCGGCCTGGTGGTGGCCGCGGTGACGGTTGCCGCCCTGCGCGGTCTTGATTCGAAAGACTGGCCGTGGACCGCTCTTCCCGCCGGTCTGCTGGCCGGCTGGTCCGTGCTGGCGCTGATCAACGTGACCTGGGTGCTGCTACTGGTCTGGCCGATGGATGCGCGGGCGACGCGGACTCACGCCACCGCTGAGGATCCGGGACATAAGCTGGCCCGAACCACCGCCACCGTTGGGAGCGTCGTCAGTCTGGGGGCGGTGGTCATCGTCATCATCCAGGCCGGGCAGGCCCAAGGCTGGGTGGCCATCGCGCTGGGGGCGCTCTCGCTGATATCCGTCGTTGGTTCCTGGGCGCTGATTCAGGTGAACTATATGCTGCACTACGCCCGGGTCTACTTTGAACCCGACCCGGATGGTGAGCCCCTGGGCGGAATCAACTTCAACCAGGAGGAGCCGCCTGAGTACACCGATTTTGCCTACTTCACGGTCGGTTTGGGCATGACCTACCAGGTGGCCGACACCAGCCTGACAAGAAACACGATGCGCCGAATCGCCTTCATGCAGACCACGCTGGCCTACCTGTTCGGGGCCGGGATTCTGGCCGTGGCCATCAATGCGGTGGCCGACCTGGGCTAGGAGCTGGCCCGGTGGGCCAACTCCGGATGGCTGACCGCCTCGCGCGCGGGAAGGTCCGGGGTTTGTCCCCGTCCGACCAGCAGCTCCAGGGCCAGGCCCACCAGCTGTGAGCACTTCTGCCTGACTGAGCTGAGCTGAATCTCTGGGCGTTGGGCCAGGTGGGTGTCGTCGTAGCTGACGACCCCCACGTCCTGGCCGGGGGAGTAGCCCATCGCTCGCAGAGCGGTGATGACGTCCACTCCCAGCAGGTCGTTATGCGTGATGATGGCCGGGCGACCCCCGCCGTACAGGGCCCGGCGCAGGACCGGGGCCAAAGCCTGGTCGTTGGCGGCAATCACGTGGGTGAACGGCAGGTCCCCGGCGGCCTCCTGCAAAGCGCGAGCCCGCCCCTCCACCCCCCGGTCCTTCCTTGCGTCGCGCGGAGTCAGGTGCCAGACCCGCTCCCAGCCGCGGGACTGGAGGTGGCGAAAAACCGTGGTGGCCGCCTCCCCCTCGTCCATCCGAACGACGTCGACCATGTCTCCGATGGGCTCCGCTCCCAGGACAACCATCGGGACCGAGCGCCCCAAACGTTGCAGATCCACGTCGGGTGAAGCGGGTGCGACCACCACGCAGCCGGCCACCCGCATCTCCAGCAGCTTTCGAATCACGGTTTGCTCGCGAAGGGGGTCGTTGCCGGTGGTGACCACCAGGGGCAGTAGGCCCAGGTCCTCCGCGTGCCGGTTTACCTCGGCGATGACGCTTTCGAAGAACGGGTTCCGCAGGCCGGGGAGCACCACCCCCAGGGCGGTTGGAAGGCCGCCGGCCAGGAAGGCGGCGCTCAGGTTCCGCACGTAGCCCAGTTGGTCAGCGACCTGCAGAATTCGCGCCTTGGTCTGGGGGGACACCCCCGGCGAATCGGAAAGGGCCAGCGAGACCAAACCCCGGGAAACCCCGGCGGCCTCAGCCACGTCTCGCTGGGTAGGGCGGCGTTCCATCAGGTCTCCTTCCTGGTGTTTCAACAGATTAGCACCAGTTGCCTACCTAATCGAGAGATAGCTAACAGGTTGCCATAAGGGTATTGGTAGAACATGTTTAACGCGCGTCAAGATCGGTTGGAGAGATCGGGGCGACGGCTGCTTTTGGACACAGCTAGGGGCGGAGCGGGGACTCGGATGCAGGCGGGTGGCGGGGTCCAAACTGGCTGCAGAAGGGCCGATTGTTTGTAGCATAGAAGGCAGAGCTTTTGCGGAAAATGAGGCCTGGGCGGGACCAGTCGCCTGTGCTACGCTCGTGACTATGGCGTATATCCCCATAGTTATCGCCTGATACATGATTTGCGTCCAAGGGAGGGTGCAACTAATGAAGGGAGAATTGTTAGTCTGAATAAGATTTGTTAGCGGCGGCCGCACCCCTAGAATTCCTCGACGCGATGGTGCTACCAACGATGGTGCCATCGCCAACCGTCAGCCCACCGCGGCGTGCCTCTACCATGAGGTCGGCGAACCTAAGGTATTGACCAGCCGGATCCAAGCATTGGCGGTCGTGTCGCGGTGGAGCAATCAGGGTCCGCCTGTCTCTCTTGGTGTCGAGAGCATTTAGGAGTGAAGGTACAGAGCATTTGTCTCCACAGTTGGTCAATCCATCGGGGCTGACTCGTGGTGACTGGGCCCAACCTCCCGTTAGGGAGGGACCAGTTCTCGCGGGTCAACATGACGTCAGGTGATTCACGCTCGGGGGCTAACGAAACCGAATGGGAGTGTTATGAATATTGCTGAACTGAATGGCGTGTCGTACCGATATGGTCGACGGAGAGCACTCGATGATCTCTCAGTCACCTTTAGTCCGGGAATTACGGGACTGTTGGGGCCAAATGGGGCTGGTAAGTCGACGCTGTTATCAGTTTTGTCAACGCTCCGGAGTGTGCGTGAAGGCGTCGTCCATGTGATGGGTCATGATGTAGGAACGGCCAAGGGGAGATTGGCTGCGCGGAAGGTCATTGGCGTGCTTCCCCAGTCTCCCGAGTTAGTGGGCTGGATGCGCGTTGCTGATACCGTGGCCTATTCGGCCTGGACACACGGTATCGATACCAAAGAATGTGGCATCAGTGCCACCCAAGCGCTTCAAGCAGTAGGTCTCGACCACAGCTACTGGTCAAGGAAGGTTGGTTCCCTCTCAGGCGGAGAGCGGCAAAGGGTTGGACTCGCAGCTGCAATCGCTCACCGCCCAGCACTCCTACTCCTGGATGAGCCAACGTCGGGGCTGGACCCGAAATCGCGAATGGACCTGCGTAGAGTTCTGGTCTCTCTCAGCACCGACACCTCGGTGATCATCTCAACCCACCTCGTGGAGGACGTCATTCACACCAGCACGAACCTCATTGTGCTCGATATCGGAAAACTGGTTTACCAAGGACCCGTGGAAGGACTTCGCCCGACCGGAAACCTTGAGGAGCGACTCGGATCAGATCTTGAGCTGGGATATGAACAGCTACTGGGCGGAGGCGGGCAGTGACACGGCAGCCCGATGCTCGCAGGCGTGTGCCTTCCTGGCCGGTGCCGCTGATAGCTGTCATTGGCGTGGTGGTGGTGGTCGCAGTAGCCATCATTGTCATTGGACTCCAAGTGCAGGGGTGGAGGTTTGTGAGCCTGTCCCACCTGTCTGGGATTCCCCGAGAGGCAATGCTGGTCTACGCCCCGATAATTGCCGCCATCGCCTGCTACACCACCGGCGCACTCAGTGCCAAACGCTCCCCAGCAAGTTCCCTGATCGCGATTAGGCGCACCCGAGAGCTTCCTGCCCTCATCCTGGCTTGGATTCTCGGTGCCGCCTTGGTTGGGTATTTTGTTGGCGGAGGAGTCATCATCGCTATGTACGCCCCGCATGCTCTTGATGGAAGCGTGAACTGGTTTGAGTTTGTCTTCAGTTCGTTGCAACTCATCGCTTTGGTTGAGCTCGCAATCCTCTTGGGGTTTCTCTCGTTCCGGTGGTGGATGAGTCTACTTGCAGCGCTAGCAACCCTGGTGTGGATGTTTGTTCTGCCCGTACTCTTTGGATACTTGCCCATCACGCAGCAGTACAGCGTGGGCTACGAGTTTCTTTTCCCTGCCACCCCCGCATTTCGGCACGAACCCTACGCCGGAATGCGCTCAATTTCCGTCGTGATCCTCTGGGTCCTGATCGTGTGTGTCCTGGCGGCCATCATCTTCTGGGCTGTCAGCATCCAAGCCCGCCTTGCCACCTTCCCTACTCTCGTGGCCATCCTGGGCGTCCTCTGCCTCGCAGCTTGCACGTGGGTTATTACTGACGCCCGACCTTTCTATGCCGATCCTAAGCCAGGAGAAACCGTGTGTGCTACGGAGGCAGAGTGGGAATACTGCGTCGCATATGAAGAACAAGGATCTTTGCCGGAGCTTATTAGCCTTTCCCAACCCATAATTCAAAGCGCTGGAGTCCTTGCTGAGGGGCCGCACCGAGTGGTCTCAACAACCGTTTGGGCATGGGAAGGCCGCCCCGAATCTCCCAGAACTACCGCAGTTGAAGCAGTCAATCACCTCAGCCCTCCCTCAACCAACGGCATCGCTGGGATGCTATCCGGGCTAAGTGCGTGCGAACAGGATGGCGGACTTGAGTTTGGGGAGTCCGAGGAGCGAGCCCTTGGTTTGGCGACTTGGCTTGCGGGTGATGAGAAGTGGATTGAATCCACTGAGGTAGGGCAAGCCCTAAATGCAGCCACTCCCACCGTGCGCAACCAATGGTTTGAGACGTACAGGGACGAGATTGCTTCCTGTCAACTTGCGGGCGTGCCCCTCCCATGAGTAAAGAACCTATCGCCGACCGCCCTCAACTAGCGGTGAGAGACCCCCGAGTTCCCATCATCCTGTTTGCTGTTGGCACTATTGTTCTGCTTTGGTGGGACCTGCCAAAGTTCTACGTCTCGGCAACGATGACAGCGATACCGATCGAACTCCACCCGCTGGAGTATCTGCCCGTAGTCGTTGGAATCATGCTCAGCATCTATTTCGCCCCCCGGTTTCGGACCTGGGAGCAACTGGGCACAAGGCGGAACTCGGTTCAAGCGATCATCTCAACCCTAACCACAATCGTCGTTCCATTCGCAATGTCACTCCTGGCGGCAATCCGATTTCCGGTGACTACTCAAGACCCCAAACTCTTGTCGACCAACGTCCTCATCGTCTGCGCACTTGCCTCGTTGCTGGTAGGAGTTCTCGGTAGGCTCTGGGGACTGATCCTCTTCATTGCCACCTACTATGGTTCCATTGTCTTCGCAGCAGAACTCCCTGACCAGGCTCACTGGGGACTTCGGACCCTGTTCACGGTAGGTGTCGAAACCTACTCCACCATTCAGTGGCCCTGGATCATCGTCCTCATCACGTTCGCACTGCTGTACGCCTGGTTTCGCCGATCAATTCCCATCATCCACCACCCATAAGGCAACGCCTGTGGAAGCGGGGTCCACTACTGAGCCGCGCTCAAGCTGAGCGGTCCAGCCGACCCGGCGAGCGCCCAAGCGAGGTCGGCCAAAGATAGCAGTGGGCCGGAACCACGAATGGTCCCGGCCCGAACTGGTTGCTGGCTAGAGCTGTACCACCTGGCCACTGCGGGCCGACTGGTCGCAGGCGACCGCGAGGCGCAGCGATTCGACGCCGTCTCTGACCGAGGGCGACAGGGCGGTGCCGGCCGCGACCCCGGCCAGGAACGCATCCAGTTCCAGCGAGTAAGCCTCGGCGTACCGGTCCAGGAAGAAATCCAGGTACGGTTCCCGCGCGGCCGAAACGTCAGCCGTGTTCAGCGCCATGGCAGTGGGCCGCAGGTTGTCCACCACCGCGGACCCGGCGTTGCCAAAGATCTCCAGCCGCTGGTCGTAGCCGGTGGCGCAGTGACGTGAGTTGGTGACGGTTGCGACCTTGCCGTCGGCAGAGATCAGGGTGATGATGGCTCCGTCGAAGTCGCCCGTATCGGCCAGCTCCGGATCCATGTTCAAGCCCACGGCGCTCACCTGCGCAATGTCGCCAATCAGGAACCGGGCCATATCCAGGTCGTGGATGCTCATGTCCTTGAAGATGCCGCCGGAGACAGCAATGTAGGACTTTGGCGGCGCGGCCGGGTCCCGCGAGATGATGGATACCTGCTCGACCTGACCCAGCTCGCCTCGGTCCGCAGCCGCTTTGGCGGCGGCAAAGGAGGGATCGAAACGCCGGTTGAACCCGACCATCACCCGGGGGTTCAGCCCTTCCAGGTCACGGGCCAACTGCTCGGCCTCTTCGACAGAGGCGGCCAGCGGCTTCTCGCACAGCACCGCTTTTCCGGTGCGGGTGGAGGCCAGCACCTGCTGGGCGTGCAGCGGGGTGGGGGAGCAGATGATGACGGCGTCCACGTCGCTGTTGATCACCTCGTCCGCATCGGTGGTGGCGCTCCCACCGTAGCGGGCGGCTAGCGCCTCGGCAGCTCCGGGCACCGGGTCGGCAATCAGGGACAGTTCGGCGGTGGGGCTGGCCGCGACGGCCCGGGCGTGAACCTGGCCAATCCGGCCGGCACCGATGATTCCAATTTTCATGACGGGCCTTTCTGGGTTACGGGGCGGGGACGATGACGTCGCGGACCAGGGCGTCGAGCTTAGCGTCGGCGTCGAGGAACTGGCGCAGGGTCAGCTTGGTGGGGCCGAACTCCTCGAACTCTTCGACCGTCAGGCCGTCGACTTCGTAGGCGCGGTTGAAGTCGGGGATCCGCCGCAGCTGGTCCACGTAGTACGGGTCGACCGGGACGCTCATTCGCTCCACCGGGACGTAGTCGGAGTTGTTGATGATCTGCTGCCACTTGAACGGGGGCGAGACCACGACGTCGCCGCCCTGGAACTCGGACCACTGCAGAACGTTGCGGAATGCGGCCGCCAACACGCGCGAGCGGAAACCGCGCTCCTGGAAGATGGCGTAGGCCTTCTTCATGGCCGCCACCCCGGCCCACTCGAGGGCGGAGGAGTCAAGGAAGATTTGGTCGCGGGCGACTACCTTCTTCATCCAGTCGTCGAGGCGGCCCACCATGATGGTGACCACCGGTGCCATCTGGGAAATGTCGTGGCCGGCCTGCTGGCGCCGATCCAGTCCCCGTTCAATCGCCTCGGCCGCGCGAACCGCCTGCGCCACTGTGAAGGACACGGTGACGTTGATCGACACGCCCCGGAAGGTGGCCTCCTCGATTGCGACCAGCCCGGTCTTGGTGGCCGGAATCTTGACGATGATGTTCTTAGCCAGGTGGTGAAACTCCTCCGCCTGGTCGGCCAAAGCGGCGGGATTCCGGTGGAAGCGTGGGTCGGTCTGCACGCTGAGGCGACCGTTGCGCCCCTCGTACCGCTCAAATGCGGGTTCGAGCAGGGCAGCGGCCTCTTTCGACATGTTCTTCACGGCCTGCCAACCGATTTCCGATTCGCCCCAGGTGGGGTGCTCGGCCGCCAGCTGGCGAATGCGGTCGTTCCAGATTTCCGGGTGGCCCGAGATGGTCGTGTAGGCAATCACCGGGTTGCAGGTGGCGCCCACTCCGCCAAACGAAATGGACTGGCGCAGCTCATCCAGGTCGGAGGAGTCGTTCCACAAAACGGTGGGGAACTGCCTGGTTGCTTCGAGCAGTGGACCGGGGGTTGGTTCAATCGTCATTGGTTTCTCCAGGGAGGGGTCTTCACTAGGTTGAAGGACGCAACCAGGCCGGCCGGCGACGGTCGACATGTACGCACCCTTATCACTACTAGCTAAGAACAATATGACGTCGTTGTCAACCCTTTGTGCAGACAAAGCCTATTCGGCGGCGGAGGTGAATGACAGTTGATACAGCGTAGGGTTGTAAATATGGGAGCCGTACTCCACCGCGCGCCCGTTCTTGTCAAAGACGGTCTGCTTCATCGTGAGGACTGCTTCGCCCTTATGCATCGACAGAATCTGCGCCTCCCGATCGGAGGCATTGCGGGCCCCCACCCGGTGCTGAGCGGTGGACAGCACCACGCCCCGCGCGCGCATGCAGTCGTAGAGGCCACCCTCGGACAGCTCGGTCAGGGTCGGGGAGATGTCACCCGGCAGCAGGTTGACCAGCAGCGCCAGCGGTTCCCCGTTGGAGAAGCGGACCCGTTCCACCCGAACAATCTCGATGCCCTCTTCGCACTGGAGCAGCTCGGCTTCTTTCGCCCCGGCCAGGCGCACCTCGTAGCTCAAAATGTCAGTACTGGTTTCAAACCCCGCTTTTTGCAGGTCGGAGTTGAGCGAGGTGAGGCCCACCGGCCGGTGGACCTGGGACGGGGTGACCCGGGTACCGATCCCGCGCCGGCGGGTGAGCAAGCCCCGGTTGACCAGATCCTGGAGTGCCCGACGGGTGGTTGGGCGCGAGACATTCAGGCGCTTGGCCATCGAGACTTCGTCTTCAATCAACGTGTTCATCGGGATGGTGCCCGCCAGAATCAGGCGCTCAAGCGGCTCGGAGATCTGGGCGTGCAGCGGGGTGGAAGAGCTGCGGTCCAACTCAATATCGAGCACGTAGGGTTCGGAAACGGTTCCCTTCCGAGAGGTCTTTGTCGGGCTCATGACGGTCTTCCCCTTTGAGACAGGTGACATAGATGACTAGCAGTATAGCCGTTTTGCGCGACAATTCCCACTGAGCGAAAGACTATGTTAGAACAAAGCTTGACTATGGGGTCGCGATGAGCGATGATAGACGTGTCAGATCAAACAAAGAGGTGAGACAGCTCATGATGAACATAGCGCCCAGCAAGCCGTCCGGTGTTCCGCTGGATGTCCTGACAATCGGCCGATGCGGTATCGATATCTATCCCCTTCAGACCGGAGTTGGCCTGGAAAAGGTGACGTCTTTTGGCAAGTTTCTGGGCGGGTCTCCCACCAATGTGGCGGTGGCAGCGGCCCGGTACGGCAACTCTGCCGCCACGGTCACCGGCGTGGGTGACGACCCGTTCGGCCGCTTCATCAAGCAGGAAATGGCTCGACTCGGAGTCGATCCCGAATATGTCGTAACAAATCCGTCGTTCCATACCCCGGTCACCTTCTGTGAGATCTTCCCGCCCGACGACTTCCCCCTCTACTTCTACCGTTCCCCTTCGGCTCCGGACCTGGAGCTCGGGGTGCAGGACATCCCGATGGAAACCGTCCGCCAGGCCCGGGTGTTCTGGCTGTCGGTGACGGGCCTGTCGGTGGAACCCTCGCGCTCCGCTCATTTTGCCGCCCTCCAGCAGCGGGGTCGCCCGCGCGCTGAAGACGCCAAGTGGAGCATTGCCGACCTGGACTACCGTCCCGTGTTCTGGGAGTCACCCGAGGCGGCCCGCACCCACGTGCAGAACATGCTGCAGCACGTCAACGTCGCCATCGGCAACAAGGAGGAATGTCAGGTGGCGGTGGGAGAGACCGATCCCGACCGCGCGGCCGACGCCCTGCTCGACCTGGGGCTCGACATTGCCGTGGTCAAGCAGGGCCCGCGCGGAACCCTGGCCAAGACCCGGGAAGAGCGGATCGTGGTTCCGGTAACCCCGGTGGAGGTCTGCAACGGCCTGGGGGCGGGAGACGCTTTTGGCGGTGCCTTCTGCCACGCGCTGCTGTCCGGGTGGGAGGTGGCTCGGGCCACCCAGTTCGCCTCGACCGCCGGGGCGATCGTGGCGTCCCGCCTCGAATGCTCCACCGCGATGCCGACCGAAGCTGAAGTCTTCGACATGATTGACCAAAATCCGGGCTCTGCCCCCACTGTGGAAAAGCGATAACCGATGTCTCTGATTGAAAAACTCTCATTCCGTCGCGCCTACGAGCCGGGCGCGGTCGAAAGTGCGCTCCGCGATCGTCAGCGGGGCCCGGCCCTCGCCCCGGGGCAGAAAATCCTCGTCCTAGCCTGCGACCACCCCGCTCGCGGAGCATTGGGGGCGGGCAGTGATCCGCTGGCGATGGCCTCGCGGGAGGAAGTCCTGCGCCGGTGCCAGCAGATCATGGCCCACCCCGGGGTGGGTGGGTTCCTGGGGACGGCGGACCTGGTTGAAGATCTGGCCCTACTGGGATCCCTGGAAGGTAAGTACGTGTGGGGGTCGATGAACCGGGGCGGGCTGGCCGGGGCCAGCTTTGAGATGGACGACCGGTTCACCGGCTACGACGCTCAGGGAGTGGCCGAGGCGGGGCTGGATGGGGGCAAGATGCTCCTGCGGGTGAACTATGAGGACGCCGGTTCGGCTCGCACTATCGAGCACTGTGCCCGGGCGGTGACCGAACTGGGCCGGCTCCAACTCAATGCGATGGTGGAACCGTTCATCTCCCGCTGGCAGGATGGCCAGATTGTCAACGACCTCAGCCCGGACGCCGTGATCAAATCGATTGCCATTGCTCAGGGGCTGGGGCCCAGCACCGCTCACACCTGGCTGAAACTGCCGGCGGTCGACGAGATGGACCGGGTGATGGAGGCAACCACGCTGCCGAGCTTGATTCTCGGGGGTGCCGTCAGCCAAGATGTAGAAGGTACTTACAAACGGTGGCAAGAGACATTACAATTGCCTAATGTGGTCGGGCTGGTGATCGGCAGGTCCCTGCTCTTCCCGCCCGACGGTGATGTTGACGGTGCCGTCAACCGACTAGTGGAGATGCTATGAGTGACAACGAGAAGTATCTGATCAAGGATGGGTCCACCGCCCACGACGTCTTCGAATGTGACGTGACCACCGAGCGGGCGGGGTGGGAGTTCTCCTCGATCCGGGTGGTGAACCTGGCTCCGGGCCAATCCGTTCAGGTGCCGGGGGGAGAGGCCGAACTGCTGGTGCTTCCGCTCGCGGGCGGGGTCACGGTCACGGTGGGGGAGCGGGACTTCTCCCTGGCCGGCCGGGAGTCGATCTGGACCGACCTGACCGACTATCTGTACGTGCCGCGGCGCTGCGACTTCACCCTCACCAGTGAGCACGGTGGGCGCTTTGCCCTGCCCGGTGCGGTTGCCACCGCTGACTTTCCGGTCCGCTACTGCCCCCGATCCGAGGTGGTGACCGCCCTGCGCGGGGCCGGCCCCTCCTCGCGTCAAGTGAACAACTACGCCCTCGGAAACGAGGTGGACACCTCCCACCTGCTGGTGTGCGAGGTCCTCACCCCCGGGGGAAACTGGTCCTCCTACCCGCCCCACAAGCACGATGAGCACAACGACGTGGAGCGCAAGCTAGAGGAGATCTACTACTACCAGGTGCGCCAGGGCCCAGGGGAGGCGGACGGCTTCGCCTTCCAGCGGGTCTACACCTCCTCGGCCGGAGAGGTCGACGTCTGCACCGAGGTGCGCAACGGCGACGTGGTGGTGATGCCGTTTGGCTACCACGGCCCCGCGGCGGCCGCCCCCGGCTACGACCTGTACTACCTCAACGTCATGGCCGGGCCGGCCGAAGACTCCCAGTGGCTGATGACCGACGACCCGCATCACGCCTGGATCCGCGACACCTGGCCGGACCAGACCGTCGATCCGCGCCTCCCAATGACCCCGATGAACTAAGGAAACCTCATGGCAAACTCTGAACAGACGGTCCGCCTGACCGCCGCCCAAGCCACCATCCGCTTCCTGGTCAACCAGTATTCGGAGCGCGACGGCGTGGAACAACGCCTAATTGCCGGAGCGTTTGGCATTTTCGGGCACGGCAACGTGGCGGGCCTGGGGCAGGCCCTGCTCCAAAACGAGCTCGACCCCGAGCACGACGGGGACCGCATGCCCTACATCATGCCCCGGAACGAGCAGGGGATGGTCCACGCGGCCTCCGCCTATGCCAAGACGAAGAACCGGCTTCAAACCATGATGTGCACCAGCTCGATTGGCCCCGGAGCGCTGAATATGGTCACCGGTGCTGCCACCGCGACCACCAACCGGCTGCCGGTGCTGCTGTTCCCCTCCGACCAGTTTGCCAACCGGCGCCCCGACCCGGTTCTGCAGCAGATCGAGAACCCGATGACCCTGGCCGTGAGCGTCAACGATGCGTTCCGTCCGGTGTCGGCCTTCTTCGATCGGATCGAGCGGCCCGAGCAGCTGATTCCCTCGCTGATGCAGGCCATGCAGGTGCTGACAGACCCGGCGGCAACCGGCGCGGTCACGATCGCCTTCCCGCAGGATGTGCAGGCGGAAGCCTACGACTACCCGCTCTCTTTCTTTGAGAAGCGCGTCTGGCACGTCCGGCGCACCCCGCCCGAGCAGGCGGCGCTGGACCGGGCGGTGGCCCTGATCAAATCTGCTCGGCGCCCGCTGATTGTGGCCGGGGGCGGCGTCATCTACTCGGAGGCGTCCGCTGAGCTGCGCGCTCTGGCCCGGACAACCGGGATTCCCGTGGCCGACACCCAGGCCGGCAAGGGCGCGATCAACTGGGACAGCCCCCAGGCGGTTGGCGGGGTCGGCTCAACCGGCTCGAACTCAGCCAACCATGTGGCGGCCGAAGCCGACGTGGTGATCGGGATCGGAACCCGCTACTCCGACTTCACCACCGCCTCGCATACGGCCTTCAAGCAGCCCGACGTCAAGTTCGTCAACGTGAACGTGCTGCCGTTTGACGCGATCAAGCACGGGGCGGAGATGGTGGTCGCCGACGCCCGGGAAACCCTGCGGGCACTGACGGAGGCGCTGGCGGACTACCGGGTAGAGGAAGAATTTGCCGCTCAGATTTCCCAGTGGAAGGCAGAATGGGACGAGGAGTATGACCGCAACGCGAATCGCCAGTTGCAGCCGGTCCCGGCCCAGACGGAAATTTTCGCCGCACTGAACGATCTGATGGGCGAGCGCGACATTGTCATCAACGCGGCCGGCTCGATGCCCGGCGACCTGCAGGCGCTGTGGCGGGCCTCCACCCCCGAGCAGTACCACGTGGAGTACGCCTTCTCTTGCATGGGCTACGAGATTCCGGCGGCCCTCGGGGTGAAGCTGGCCGCTCCGGATTCCGAAGTGGTGGCCATCGTCGGGGACGGCACCTACCAGATGCTGCCGATGGAACTGGCCACCATCGTGCAGGAAAACCAGAAGGTGATCCTGGTGCTGCTGCAAAACTACGGGTTTGCCTCCATCGGCTCGCTCTCAGAGTCGCGCGGATCGCAGCGCTTTGGGACCCAGTACCAGGAGGGGGGCGCCACTCACCGCGAAACCGGCGAGCGGATTCCCGGGGTGGACATTGCGGCCAACGCCCGATCCTGGGGGGTTGACGTGCTCGAAGTGTCGTCGGTCGAAGATTTCCGCCGGGCCTACCGCCAGGCGGAGGCCTCGGACCGGGCCACCATGATCTACGTGGAGACCGCCCTGAAGGGGCCCAACCCCGACTCGATTTCGTGGTGGGATGTGGCCGTTCCGGAGGTGTCCCGGATCGAGTCCACCCGCCAGGCCCGGCGCGAATATGAGGAAGCATTGAAGGAACAGCGCTTCTACCTCTGACCCGGCCCAACTGATTGATCTGCCCCCTGCCACCCGTCGCGGTAGGGGGCAGTTCGCTCCCCGAACCGGCGACCAAAGCCGGTGTGCCCCAGGCAACTTTTTAATTGTTAGGACAAAAGTCTCGATTTGTGCTAAGGTGGGCGCATAGGACGCGGTGGGTGCCGCCGGGACCTACTGGATGCCTAGAGATTTTCGCTGTGGAAAAAGAGGAGCACACTGATGACATCTACCGAACTGCCAGTCCTGAACCAGTGGATTGATGGCCAGGTTTCCCCCGGCGCGCCAGCTGACAGCGTGGCGGTGGAGAACCCGGGAACCGGCGCTGCGATCGCCACCTTGAACTTCACCTGTGCGGCCGACCTGGATCGAACCGTCGAAGCTGCCCGCCGGGCCCAAACCCAGTGGGCCCGGGTGTCCCTGGCTCGCCGAACCGAAGTCATGTTCAAGATGCGCGAGCTGATCCTGGCCAACCAGGATCGCATTGCCCAGGCCATCGTGGCCGAACACGGCAAGAACTACTCCGACGCGCTGGGGGAGATCCAGCGGGGGCGCGAGACGCTGGACTTTGCCTGCGGGATCGCTTCTGCGCTCAAGGGTGAGCACACGGTGGACGCCTCGACCGGAATCGACATTCACACGGTTCGCCAACCCGTTGGGGTCGTCGCCGGGATCACCCCGTTCAACTTCCCGATGATGGTGCCGATGTGGATGCACCCGATTGCGCTGGCCACCGGCAACGCCTTCATCCTGAAGCCGCCGTCAACCGCCCCCAGCGCCTCGCTGATCGTGGCCGAGCTGTACCGGGAAGCCGGTCTGCCCGACGGCCTGTTCAACGTGGTCTTTGGGGAAAAAGAACTCGTGACCGGGATTCTGGAGCACCCCGGAATTGACGCTATCTCTTTCGTGGGATCCACCCCGGTAGCCAAGATTATCCGCGACAAGGGCATCGCTGCCGGTAAGCGCGTGCAGGCGCTGGGCGGGGCCAACAACCATGCCATCATCATGCCCGACGCGGACCTGGACTTTGCGGCCCAGCACATTTCCGCCGCCGCTTTTGGGGCGGCGGGGGAACGCTGCATGGCGCTCCCGGTGGTTGTCGCCGTTGGGGGAGTGGGCCCGAAGCTGGCTGAAAAGGTCGCCGCCCACGCCCGCCAGATCAAGGTCGGGTACGGCATGGATGAGGGGGTGGAAATGGGCGCCGTCATCACCAGGGCCGCGAAGGAACGCATCCGCGGTCTGATCGACGACGCGCAGGAGCGCGGCAGCCAGGTGGTGCTGGATGGACGCGACTTCCAGGTGGCCGGCCACGAGGACGGCTTCTTCCTGGCGCCAACCGTCCTGTCCGGCGTGCCGCTGGACGCTCCCGCCTACCGGGAAGAGATCTTCGGTCCGGTGCTGGCCGTGGTGGAAGCCGACTCGTACGAGGAGGCCATCAACCTGGTCAACGGCTCACCTTTTGGCAACGGTGCGGTCATCTTCACCAACGACGGCGGGGTGGCCCGGCGGTTCACCCTTGACGTTCAGGCCGGGATGGTCGGGGTCAACGTGCCGATTCCAACCCCGGTGGCCTACTACTCCTTCGGTGGGTGGAAGGACTCGATGATGGGGGACTATGACATTCACGGCCCCGAAGGCGTCCGGTTCTACACCCGGCTAAAGGCGATCACCAGCCGCTGGCCCTCCGAGGCGGGCACTTACGCCGCCACCATGTCGTTCCAGCGCGAAGAGTAAGCGTCGAACTAACCATGAGGGGGTCACCTGCGGGTGGCCCCCTTTGGTGTCCCCGGTCCTGCTCTAAGGGGTGGGTGGGCTGCTACCCTGGTTTTTTGGAGGGAACACAGTGGACCGTGAGGGAATGGACGAGGCGAAGCTCGGCGAGGGGAACCCGGCGCAACCGGTGCGGCGGGTAACGATTCGCGACGTTGCCCGCCTGGCAAACACTTCCATTTCCACCGTTTCGGCCGCCTTCAACGGGTCGCCCGGGGTGGCTGATCACACGCGAACTCGGATCTTTGCCGCCGCCAACCGGTTGGGCTGGCGCCCGGACCGACGGGCCTCCCATCTGCGACGAAACCGCACCACCATGGTCGGGGTGGTGTACGAGGTGGAGCAGTCGTTCCAGTCCGGCCTTCTGGATCACCTGTACTTGGCCGCGCGCGGGCACGACCTGGAGATCTTCCTGGCCGGAGCGACCGAGCACAACTCCGAGTTGACCTGCGTTCGCCTGCTGCTGGCCGAGCGGGTCAACGCCGTCATCCTGACCGGCTCAAACCTGACTGATGAGCAGTTTTCCGAGGTGGCCCGCCAGGTCCCCACCCTGTCGCTCTGCCGGGACGTGGACGCGCCCGGAGTTGACGTGATCAAGACCGACGGCATCCGCGGGGTGGCCGAGGCGGTCAACTACTTGCATTCGCTCGGTCATCAGCGGATCGCGCACGTCTCTGGGGGAACTATCCCGATGGGCCCGGAACGCGAGCGCGGCTACCGGCAGGCGATGAGCCGGCTGGGACTGTCCCGCCTCCTTCAGGTCTGGTCTGGCGGGGATACCCCGGCGGCCGGGGTGATGGCGGCCGAGCAGTTCCTGGCCCTGGCGCCCGAGGACCGCCCGACCGCGATCACCTGTTTTAACGACATGTCGGCCCACGCCCTGATCCGGCGTCTGCACCAGGCGGGCCTGGACGTGCCCGGCGACGTCAGCGTGGTGGGGTTTGACAATGCCCCCATTTCCCGGGATGCGCTGCTGCCGCTCACCACCGTCGCCCAGCCGGTGGAGGACATGACCGTGCGCGCCCTCCAACTGCTGGCGGACCGGATCCAGTCCGGGCTGCTGGTTACCCCCGGCAACGAATACCGGGCTTCGCTTGACTCCGAGCTGATTATCCGGTCAACCACCGGTCCTTGTCCCGACAAATAAGACCTAACATGTGGCGGACTCATGTCCTGTCCACTGCGGTTTTTTGGCGGTAGGCCAATATCCGAAACGTTCCGAACGGATCAGCGGTGGCATTAATGTCAGAACATGTGCCACGATGGCATTACCGCCGCATAGAAGCGCAAGACGCACACTCATGGAGGAGAAAGCGATGACCAAGAAGACCCTCGGGGTTGGAGTGATCGGACTCGGTTGGATGGGCCGGCTCCACACCCGCAGCTACACCCGTTTGCGCGAGTACTTTCCAGCCCTCGGGGCAGAGGTGACCCTGGTGGCCGCCGCCGACCCGGCTGAGCAAAACCAGCGGGACGCGACCGAACGACTCGGTTTTGCCCGCGCCTACACCGACTATCGGGAGCTGCTGGCCGACCCGCAGGTGGACGTGGTCTCCATTTGCTCGCCCAACTTCCTCCACCACGAGATTGCGCTGGCGGCGGCCGCTGCCGGCAAGCCCTTCTGGATTGAGAAGCCGATGGGGGTGAGCGCCACCCAGTCCGCCGAGATTGCCCGCGCCGCCGCCCAGGCCCACCTGGTCACCTCGGTTGGGTTCAACTACCGGCACACGCCCGCGGTGGAGATGGCCCGCCAGCTGATTCGGGAGGGCCGCCTCGGCCGCGTGACCAACGCCCGCTGCTGGCTGATCGCCGACTACGCCTCGTCCCCGGTGGGGCCGCTCACCTGGCGCTACTCCCGCGAGCAAGCCGGGGCCGGCGTGGTGGGGGACCTGATGAGCCACGGGGCCGACCTGGTCCAATACCTGTGCGGCCGGATCGGCGAGGTGACCGCCTCGACCGGCACCTTCATCCCCGAGCGTCCCATCCCAACCAAGATGGGGATCGGCCACGGTGGGTGGGAAATCTCCGACGAGCTGGGCCCGGTTGAGAACGAGGATTACGTGGCCATGCTGGCCCGCCTCGACAACGGCATCCTGGCCACCCTCGAATCGTCCCGCGTGGCTGTGGGGCCGCGCGCCGAGTACGTGATCGAGGTCTACGGCACCGAAGGTTCGCTCCGCTGGAACTTTGAACGCCTGAACGAGCTGGAGGTTTGCCTGGGCCGCGACAACGAGTTCCAGGGTTACACCCGGGTGATGGCCGGGCCGTCCTTCCCCGAGTTTGCCACCTTCCAGCCCGGGGCGGGGACGTCGATGGGATTCGACGACATGAAGGCGGTCGAGGCGGCGCGCTTCGTCGAGTCGGTGCTCACCGGGCGCCAACTGGCCCCCTCCGCCGCTGACGCCTGGGCGGCAGCCAACGTGGACGAGGCGACCGTCGCCTCGGCAGCGGACGGCACCTGGCACCGGGTGGAACCGGTCGAAGGCCCGACCACCTACGACGCCAACTAATCACCTCGCGAGCAGAACTGGAGGAGTGCCAATGTCGGCCCCAACCATCGACGGCGTAGATGTGCTTCGTTCGCGCCGCCAAACACAAAAGCTGGTAGACGAAGTCAAGCCCGTCGGGAAGAAACGACGCATCACCTTTATTGCCTTCGTCGTCACCATGGGTTCGTTCCTGTTTGGCTACGACACTGGGGTGATCTCCGGGGCGCTGCCCTACATGTACATGCCTTTCGGGGCGGGGGGCCTGCAGCTGACCCCGGCCGAGGAAGGGGCGGTGGGGGCAACCCTGCTGCTGGGCGCGGCCGTCGGGGCCCTCATTTCCGGCCACCTGTCAGACCGGTTTGGCCGGCGTCGAACCATTATTTGGCTGGCTTTCGTCTTCCTGGCGGGCACGCTCGGCACCGCTTTCGCCCCGACCGTCTGGGTGATGTACCCGTTCCGGGTGGTCCTCGGGATGGCGGTTGGGGGAGCCTCCGGTGCGGTTCCGGTCTACCTGTCCGAGACGGCTCCGAAGCGGATTCGCGGCACCATTGTCGCCATCGATCAGGTCATGATCGTCACCGGCCAGCTGATGGCCTTCACCTTCAACGCGATCATCAACGCCTACTACGGCGGTCCGAAGCTGAACATTGAGCAGGACCCGGCCGGGCTGCTGTCGCCGGGAATGCAGTCCTTCGACAACGTGCGGAACCTGTCGGCCACCTCGATCGGGACGATGGATGAAACCCAGTGGCACACCTACGTCGAGCAGCTGGTGGTCACCGGGGGCAACGGCTCCGGCTGGCGGATCATGCTGCTGATCGCCACGATTCCGGCGATTCTGCTCTGGGTCGGGATGCGAATGATGCCCGAGTCACCGCGCTGGTTTGCCGCCCGCCAGGACTACTACCACGCCATCGGTTCCCTCAAGCGGATCCGGGAAGAAGACAAAGACGGTGCCATCGCCGACGAAATCATGGAGATGGCCGAAGCCAACGAGCGCGAGAAGCACCTGAAGCGGGGAACATTCCGCGACATCATGCGAACGCCGTGGCTGCGCAAGCTCTTCTTCGTCGGGGCCTTCATCGCCATCACCAACCAGACCACGGGGGTGAACACGGTGATGTACTACGCTCCCAAGGTGCTGGAATACGCCGGGATGGGTACCTCGGCCGCCATTACCGCCCAGGTTGCCAACGGGGTGATGTCGGTGATCGGGTGCGTCATAGCCCTCTGGCTGATCGGGCGGTTCCGCCGCCGCCAGATCCTGATCACCTGCCTGTTCGGGGTGTTCCTGACCCTGGGAACCATTGCCGCTGTCTTCGGGCTGACGGTTCAGCCCGCGATGGATCAGGGGATCTTCCCGCCGATGTGGGCGCCGCTGGTGATCCTGGCGCTGATGGGGATCTTCATGCTGGTGGTGCAGGCCGGCAACGGGCCGGTGGTCTGGACCATGCTGGGTGAAATGTTCCCGGCGCGGGTGCGGGGGGTGGCAAACGGTTCTGCCGTCTTCATCCTGTGGGTGGCCAACGCGATTGTCACCTGGACGTTCCCGCCGATGATGGCCTCCCTGGGAGGGGCGAAGACCTACGGTATCTACGCGGCCATCAACCTGGTTTTCGGTTTCATCCTCTGGAAGATCATGCCCGAAACGTCGAACCGTTCCCTGGAGCAAATTGAAGAGGAAATGGAGGCCCGCTACTCCAAGTAGGCCTCCGAGTCCCCGCTCCCCGGCAGTCTCACTCAGCCCTCAGTTGAGACTGCCGGGGAGCGGTTTACTGTCACCGCAAAATCCGGTCGAGGTGGGCGAGGCGCTCGGTCAGGAGTTGGCGGAACCAGGTGGGCGAGAAGTCGACCACCACCTCGCAGTTCGGGGCGTGGCCGCCGGCGCCCGCCCAGTCCACTACCGTCATCCCCGAGGTCAGCCGCCCGGTGTTCTCCACGTCGACGAAGCGCGACTCCACCTGGAACTGTTCCGGCCAGATGGCCGCGGCCAGGGCCAACGAGTCGTGCTGGGCCTTGCCCCCCGCGCGCGCCTCGGACCCGTAGTTACCCAGCAGATGCTCCACCAGGTTGCAGATGGGCCCGCCCGACCGGCGCAACTCGCCGAAGTCCTCCCAGGAGACCAGGGCCCGCTCGGTGACGTTTAGGCCGACCATGGTGATCGGCACGCCTCCGGCCAGCACCCGCGCCCCCGCGTCCGGGTCGAAGTACAGGTTGAACTCGGCGGTTGCGGTGACGTTTCCCAGGTGCTCACCGGTGCCGCCGCCCATGAAGACGATCCGTTCCAGTTGGGCCGCCTGTTCGGGGTAGTGGGTCAGGAGCCCGGCGACGTTGGTGAGTGGACCAATCGCCACCAGCACCGGGGGTGTCGGGCTGTCTTCAATTGCCTGTGCCATCAGTTCCAAGCCCGGTTGGACGAGGCGGGGCGAGGCGGCCAGGGGATAGCCGCCTAAGCCGTCCTCCCCGTGAACGGCTCGGGCCGGTTTGGTGTCGCGGCGCCAGAGCGGCCCCGACGCTCCGCGGCCGACCGGGCAGTCTAGGCCCAGCAGATCCGCCAGTCCGGCGGCGTTGGGGGCGGTGTGTTCGAGCCCGACGTTGCCGGCTACGGCGATGATGGCTCTCATGTCCACCTCGTCGCTGGCGGCGGCCAGGGCCAGCGCAATCGCGTCGTCAATGCCCGGATCGGTGTCGATGATAATTGGGGTGCGCACGGGTCTCCTTTGTCAGTCTCACCTAATCTAGCCGGGGCAAGTGCCGGGGACAACGGAGGTCCGAAACGATTCGGAAGGACCCTTGACCCCTATGTCAACGGTCAGCTTCCCTATATGATAGAACATAAGAACGGCACCGAGGTGCGGGCCGATCGAAATCGCAGTCTGCTGCCGATAAAAGGAGAACTCAAAGATGAGCAAGATTGAAGTTGGGTGCGCCCCGATCGCGTGGGTGAATGACGACATGCCCAGCCTGGGAGCCGAAACAACCTACCAGCAGATCCTCAGCGAAGTGGCGCTGGCCGGATATGCCGGAACCGAGATTGGCAACAAGTACCCGAAGGACGCCCAGGTGCTGAAGCACGAACTGGACCTGCGGGGGATCCGGATCGCGGCCGCCTGGTTCAGCGCATTCCTCACCACCGGTGACTTTGAGGAAGAAAAGGCTCGTTTCATCGAGTTTCGCGACTACCTGCACGCGCTGGGCGCCGACTGCATCAACATTGCAGAGCAGGGGCACTCGATCCAGGGGATGCGCGACAAGAGCGTCTTTGCGGATAAGCCTTCCTTCACCGACGAGGAGTGGGATCGCCTTGCCCGGGGGCTGAACGAGCTGGGTGACGTGGCCGCTGAAAAGGGGCTCCGCCTCGCCTACCACCACCACATGGGCACCGGGGTGCAGACCACCGAAGAGATTGACCGCCTGATGGCCGCGACCGATCCGAGCAAGGTCAAGCTGCTGCTGGATGTGGGACACCTGAAGTTCTCCGGGGAGGACCCCAACTACTTCGTGGCCAAATACCTGGATCGGATTGGGCACGTGCACCTGAAAGATGTGCGGGAGGACGTGGTGGCCCGGGTGAAGGCAGAGGGGATGAGCTTCCTGGATGCGATCCTGGCCGGCGCCTTTACCGTCCCCGGTGACGGTGCGACGGACTTCAAGGCCATCTTGCAGCCGGTGGTCGATTCCGACTACGAAGGTTGGTTCCTGGTGGAGGCCGAGCAGGACCCGGCCATCGCCAACCCGCTCGAATACGCGCTGATCGCACGCGCCTACCTGCGGGAGCAGCTGGGCGTCTGAGCGACCTAACAAATAGCCCGGGGTGTACCTGATACACCCCGGGCTTTTGTCTTATTTCCGGGACTCACGTCCTGAGCTTTGTTAGGTTGAGGCGGCTTTACGGGATACTTTGTATTGACATAGTGCGAACGGATCCTTACGATGAAAAGTGATCGCTCTTCCGGCTATGCGATCCATCAACCTTTTGGCTAAGGAGCCCAGCATGAGTCCTGAAATTCCCGAAACAATGCGCGCTGCGGTCCTGCGAGACTACGACCAGGGCCTCCAGATTGAAACCATTCGCACTCCGCACCCGAAAGCGGGCGAGGTACTGATCAAAGTAAACTCCTGCGGGCTGTGCCACTCGGACCTGCACGTCATCGGAGGCGCAATCAAGTTCCCCCTGCCCTGCGTGCTGGGCCACGAAGTTGCCGGCGAGATTGTCGAGCTGGGTCCGGCCAACGAGCACTACGGCCTGCAGGTGGGGGAGGCGGTGGCCGGGGCGTTCCTGATGCCCTGCGGTCAGTGTGAAGCCTGCGCGGCCGGGCGGGACGACCTCTGCGCACCCTTCTTTGATCTGAACCGGCTGCGCGGCACCCTGTACGACGGGCAGACCCGCCTGGCCGACCTGGACGGGAACCCCATCCAGATGTACTCCATGGGCGGGCTGGCCGAGTACGCGGTCATCCCCGCGACCTCGGTGGCGCCGCTGCCCCCGGAGATCGACCCGGTCAAGGGCGCGATCCTCGGCTGTGCGGCCATGACCGCCTACGGAGCTGTCCGCCGCGGGGCCAACCTCCAGTTCGGCGAATCCGTCGCCGTGGTGGCAGTGGGTGGGGTTGGATCCAACATCATCCAGCTGGCGCGGGCATTTGGGGCGAAGGACATCATCGCCATCGACGTGGCCAACGACAAGCTGGCAGCAGCGGTGGAACTGGGCGCTACAGCCACCGTCAACTCGGCCACTGAAGACGCCCGGGCGCGGGTCCTGGAACTGACCGGCGGGCGGGGAGTGGACGTGGCCTTTGAGGTGTTGGGTCGACCCGAAACCTGGGTGACCGCCCTCGACGTGATCCGCGACGGTGGTCGGATGGTCCCCGTGGGATTGGGGGCGGGCGTGCAGACGGCACCGGTGGAAATCAATCGGCTGGTGCGCCGCTCGCAGAGCATCGTTGGCTCCTACGGCGCGCGGACCCGGCAGGACCTGCCCGAAGTGGTCCGGCTGGCGGCCGAGGACGTGATCCGCTACGGAGACATCGTGTCGGCCGAGTTCACCCTTGACCAGGTCGCCGACGGGTACGAGCAACTGCGCCAAGGGCACATTCAGGGGCGCGCTGTCATCAACATGGGCCGGTAGTCCGGCTGCGGCCTGGGTGCTCGCAAACGTATCCAAGTGCTGGCAAACGTGTCCAATTGATGGCACAGGTAGTCAAGTGTTGGCAAACGTTGGCTCTTTAGGCCGGTTTAGGGGTGTAGGTCGGGGTTTTGCCAGCGTTTGGGCATGTTTGCCATGTTCTGGCGTTGGCAAACGTATCCAAGTGCTGGCAAACGTTGGCTGTTTGGGCTGATTTGGGGGTGTGGGCCCGGGTTTTGCCAGCGTTTGGGCATGTTTGCCAGCGTTCAGCTACACCCACACCCGCAAACCCCAGCACCCCCCACCTCCGAACCCCCAACCCCACCCGCAAACCCCCACAACCCCACCCCCACCCGGCGCAGACAAAAGGACGGGGCCACCGGCCCGCCCCCGAACCCAAACCGAACTGCTCGGTTCAGGCTCGAAGGGGCACGCCTGGTGGCCCCGCCCGTCTGCGGCTGGTTAGCCGATGACCTGCTGCACCTCCGGGTCTTCCAGGTTCTCCTGGGTGACCCACAGCGACTCAGAGACGATGTTCTTCTCAGCCGGCATTTCGCCCTGGGCTGCCTTGTAGAGCAGTTCCACGGTCTTGTAGCCCATCCCGAACGGGTTCTGGACGATGACGCCGTTGATCTTGCCTTCCTTCAGCAGGGTGATCACGTCGGGGCTGGAGTCCACCCCGATGATCTTCACGTCCATGTCCTTGGAGGCCACCTCGTCGGCAATCGCGATGGTCGAGTCGTCGTCAGTGCCGTAGAAGCCAACCAGGTCCGGGTGCGCCTGCAGGATGCCCTGGGCCTTGTCACGGGACTTGGCGGGATCAGACTCGCCGTTTTGGACGTCAACCACTTCCACGTCGGGGGCGTTCTCCGCCAGCCAGTTCTTGAAGCCGTCGCGACGGGCGGCGGCGGTGCCGACCTCACCGTGGGCGATGATGGCTACCTTTCCTTTGTTGCCAATCATCTCGGCCATCTGCTCGGCGGCCTCGGCCCCCATCCCCTCGTTGTCGGAGGCGACGGTGGCGATCGGAACGTCAGAGCTGCTCAACGGTGTGTCGAAGATGATCACGGGAATGCCGGCCTCGTTCGCCTTGTCCATCAGGCGGGGGGCGCCGTCCTGCGCGCCGTCCTGCGGGGCGAAGCCGATCGCCATGGGGGCGTCGTTGATGGCCGAGTCCAGCTGGTTCAGCTGCTTGTCGCCTTCGGATTCGGTGTCGGGGCCATTGAAGGTCACTTCGATGCCGAGGTCTTTGCCGGCGGCCATAGCGCCTTCTTTGACTCGCATCCAGTATTCGGCCGAGTTGGCTTTGGCAATCAGGGCAATGCGGCCCGAGGCGGACCCGTCGCCACCGGGAGCCGCGGACTCGCCCGAGGCGGCCCCGTCAGAGCCGCTGGAACAAGCCCCCAGCGACGCGGCGAGAACCAGGGCGGCCGTTGCGGCCAGGGTTTGCTTCTTCACAATGTTTCTCCTCATCAAATGGGTTTCTTGGATCGTTGGGAGGGGACTATTCTTCTTTGCCGCCGCGACGCATAATGTCGACGAAGACGGCGATCAGGACGACCAGGCCCAGGACAACCTTTTGCCACTGGTCCTGAACCCCCATCACGGTCAGACCGTTGAAGAGGGTCTGAATGGTAACCGCGCCGATGACGGCCCCGAAGATCGAGGCGCGTCCGCCGCGCAGCGAGGTGCCGCCGATAACGGCCGCCGCGATGGCGTACATTTCGTAGCCCTGACCCAGGGTGGGCTGGGCGGCCGATAGGCGAGATGACATCAGGATCCCGGAGATTCCGGTGAAGACACCGGCAATTACGTAGGCCAGGACCTTCCAGCGTTGGGTGTTGACCCCGGAAATGCGGGTGGCTTCCTCGTTGGAGCCGATCGCCAGCGCGTAGCGCCCGACCGAAGTCTTGTTCATCAGGACCCCGGCGATGATCGCCAGCACCACCAGGATCAGGACGCCGTTGGGGACCCCCGGGATCAGCTCACCCACCGCGATCTGGTCGTAGCCGGTAACCGAGCGCAGCGAGATGGTTTTGCCGTTGGCCATCACCAGGGCGGCGCCCCAACAGACCATCATCATGGCTAGGGTGGCGATCATTGGCTGCATTCTGACGTAGGAGACCAGGAAACCGTTGATCACCCCTAGCAGGGCACCGGCGGCCAGCCCGCCGATAATCCCAACCCACAGCGGCAGGCCCAGCCCGCCCTCGTGCGCAATTAGGAGGGCCGCGAAGACCGAGGTGGCCGCCATCCCGAGGCCGGGGGTCAGGTCGATCCCGCCGGTGGCGATGACGAACGAGAGGCCCAGGGCCTGAATCCCCGTCACCACCGAGGCCAGGAGCAGCGAGGAAATGTTGGACCAGCTGGCAAAGGTCGGCTTCATCACGGTGAAGAACACCATGAGTAGGATCAGGACGAGGACGATCATCGCTTGCTGCAAGAACGCCTTGTAGTGCTCGGGCAGACCCCGGCGTTTCTGCGTGTTGGTGCTAATCGCGTCAGTGGTCGTTGACATTAGGCAGCCTCACTTGTCTGCTTTTCCAGGTCTTGGAATTTGGTCGCTAGTTCCATGATGTTTTCTTGGGTGGCTTCCTCGTTGGAGAGGAACCCCGTGATGCGCCCGTCGCACATCACTGCAATCCGATCGGACATCCGCAGGATCTCTTCCATCTCGGAAGAGATCATGATGATGGACTTGCCCTGGTCGGTGAGTTGGTCGAGTAGGTCGTAGATCTCCTGCTTGGCGCCGACGTCGATTCCGCGGGTCGGCTCGTCAAAGATCAGGACGTCGCAGTCCCGTTCCAGCCATTTGGCCAGGACGACCTTTTGCTGGTTGCCGCCCGACAGGTTGCGGATCCGCTGGCGGACCGAGGGGGTTCGGGTCCGCAGGACCTCCACCCACTTGCTGGCCACTTCGCGCATCTTCCCGTCTTCGAGCAGGCCGGCCCGAGTGAACTTGCTGAGCGAGGGCAGAACCGTATTGGCGGTCACGTCCTGGTTCAGAATCAGGCCGTAGCGCTTCCGGTCTTCGGACAGGTAGCCAATCCCCTGGGCGACCGCGTCGCGTGGGCTCGAAATGCGGGCCACTTTCCCGTTGATCTTGACCGTGCCCCCTGTGCGCGGGTCGGCGCCGATCAGGGCCCGGGCGGTTTCGGTCCGACCGGCGCCCATCAGCCCGGCAAAGCCAAGGATCTCGCCCTTCTCCAGGGTGAAGCTGACATCCTTGAGCAGGTCGGAGGTGCCGAGGTGCTCGACCTCCAGCACCGGCTCGGTTTCGGCGCGGGGTTCGGGCCGGACATCGGCCGCGATCTCCCGGCCGACCATCAGCTTGATGATTTCCGGAATCGTCAGGTCCTGGGCCGACCGGGTTTCGACGAGGGTGCCGTCGCGCAGCACGGTCACCTCGGTGGCCTTGCGCCTAATTTCTTCCATCCGGTGAGAGATGTAGACGATCCCGGTGTCGGAGGTGACGAAGTTGTCCATGATGCCGAACAGGGTGTCCACTTCAGAGTCGGTCAGGGCGGCAGTCGGCTCGTCCATGATCAGCACGGACGAGTTGAACGAGAGCGCCTTGGCGATCTCCACCATCTGCTGGGCCGCTACCGTCAGCCGGCCCACCTGGATTCGGGGGTCAATCTTGACGCCGAGCCGGTCCAGTAGTTCCCCGGCCTTCTTGTTCAGGGCGTGTTCGTCGTTCAGTAGGCCCCCGAACCGCTTGGGCTCGCGCCCGATAAACATGTTCTGCGCGACCGTCAGGTGGTTCATCAGGAAGAACTCCTGGTGAATCACCGAGATGCCGGTCTGCTGGGCTGACAGCGGGTTTGGCAGGGTGATCTGCTTCCCGCGGTAGCGAATCTCCCCCTCGTCCGGCTGGTAGATGCCGGAGAGGATCTTCATCAGGGTTGACTTGCCGGCGCCGTTCTCTCCGACGAGCGCGTGGATTTGGCCTCCGCGGAGCGTAAAGTCCACGTTTTGGAGTGCCTTCACCCCGGGGAATGACTTGGAGATTCCCCGAGCTTCAAGCAGGATCTCCCCGGCGGACGCGCCGGGGCCGGCTTCGGTGCTGGTTGCAGGTGTACTCACCCTCAGCCTCCTTGCTGATCTTTTCGTTTACTGCTGGACAGTGCCCGGGGCGATCCCGGTCGGTCGTCTATGACTAGTGCCTCGTCTTGTTAGGCAATGCTGACATTAGTCCTAGACTATGTCAAGTCATTTGAGCAGAATGTGCCTCGGTTGTTGTCTCAAAGTTATAACATCGACCCGGGGGTGAGGATTTTTAACTGGCATCCCGACGGGCAAACAAAGGTCACGGTTTGGTAACACGGAAGAGCTCTCCTAGCTAAAGGGCGACGCCCATAGGTTACTAGAACGCCCGATACATAACGCAATCGGCGCGCGGAAGAGCCGCACCAGGACGCCAATCCGGGCGGGTGGCGCATTTAATGACAAGACAAACGGGCGTCCGTAATTTGGACCCGGGCCGATGGTTTTCACCCTCGGTCGGGGCCGAAGCTAGAGCAGGTTGACAGAACAAAAAGGGGTCGGCGTCCGGTGGACGACGACCCCTGCTCGAAGGAGCGATTAGGAGAGGAAGACGGTGGAGTTTGTTCGGGCTGCCTGCTCGGCCGCCGCTGCCAGTTCCAGGGCGATAACCCCGTCGTGCAGTGAGGGGGACAGGGGCGAACCGGCCTGGACCGCCTCGATAAACGCGGCCAGTTCCAGCGCGTAGGCCTCGACGTAGCGGTCCAGGAAGAAGTCCAGGTACGGGTCCTGCGCTCCCGAATACTCGGCCGTGTTGAGCGACAGGGCAGTGGGACGCAGGTTGTCGACCACGGCGGAGCCCGCCTGCCCGAAGATCTCCAGCCGCTGGTCGTAGCCGGTCGCACAGTGGCGCGAGTTGATCACGGTAGCCACCTTGCCGGTTTTTGACACGAGGGTGACGACGGCGCCGTCAAAATCCCCGGTTTCGACCAGGTCCGGGTCCATGTTCATCCCGACCGCGCTCAGCTGGGCAATCTCGCCGATCAGGAACTGAGCCATATCCAGGTCGTGGATGCTCATGTCCTTGAAGATCCCGCCCGAAGTGGCAATGTACTCCTTGGAGGGGGCTGCGGGGTCGCGCGAGGTGATGGTCACCTGTTCCACCTCGCCCAGTTTTCCGGCCAGGGCCGCGGCCTTGGCGGCGGCAAAAGAGGGATCGAAACGCCGGTTGAACCCGACCATTACGCGGGCATCCAGTCCGGCCAGGGCCTGTTCCAGCTCGCGCGCCTCCGCCACGGTGGCTGCCACCGGCTTCTCGCACAGGACCGGCTTGCCGGCCCTAACTGCAGTCAGGACCTGCTGAGCGTGCAAGGTGGTGGGGGAGCAGATGATGACGGCATCGATGTCGACCCCGGTCAGCACCTGGTCGGGGTCGTCGGTGGCCCGGCCACCGTACTGGGCTACCAGCGCCTGTGCGGCGGACAGGACCGGGTCGGCGACCAGGACCAGCTCTGCCTCGGGGTGCGCCGCGACGGCCCGAGCGTGAACCTTGGAGATGCGGCCAGCGCCAATGATGCCAATTCTCATTTCGTTGCCTTTGGGTCTGAGGGAGTTCGGCCGATGAAGGGTCGGGCGGCTGTGCCCCGACTGTCAACAAGATAAGGACAAGCTGCAGCCGATGTCAAGTGAATGTCACGACAAATTGCCAGAGTTAGGTTCCGCTGGCGGCCAGCCAGGCGCGAATCTGCCCTTTCCACCGGGCCTTGTCCGCCTCGGATGCCAGTGAGGCCTCGATACTGCCCTGCGCCAAAGCGGCCAGTTCCGCGTCGCTAAACCCGTGGGCTTCGCGGGCGAGGCGGTACTGGTCCACCAGTCGCGACCGGAACAGGAGCGGGTCGTCGGCCCCCAAGGCCACCCGCGCCCCCGACTGGACCAGTTGGCGCAGCGGCACGTCACCGGCGGTGGCGTAAACCCCCAGGTTCACGTTCGACGAGGGGCAGAGTTCGAAGGAAATGCCGTCGTCGACCAGGCGGGTCAGCAGATCCAGATCCTCGGTGGAACGCACGCCGTGTCCAATCCGCGCCGGCTTCAGGTGCCCCACCACCTCGCGCAAAGACGAGGGCCCCAGCAGTTCGCCGCCGTGAGGCACCCCCGCCAGCCCGGCGTTGCGGGCAATGCGAAACGCGGCGGAAAAATCTGCCGTGTGCCCGACTCGCTCGTCATTGGAGAGGCCGAACCCGACCACTTCCCCCGGCCCGTCCCCGGCATAGTTGCCGGCCAACCGAGCCAGCGTGCGCGCGTCGAGCGGGTGCCGGGTGCGCGAGGCGGCCACGATGATGGCCACCTGCACCCCGGTCGCGCGCGAAGCCTCCTTCGCCTCGTCCAGGACGATCTCCAGCGCCGGCGTCAGACCCCCCACCCAGGGGGCGTAACTGGTGGGGTCCACCTGCATCTCCAGGCGAACCGACCCCTCGGCCGCGTCGTCCTCGGCCGCCTCGCGCACAATCCGGCGCATGACTTCTTCGGACCGAACCAGGGCGCGGGCCGCGTCGTAGGAGCGCTGAAACCGGAACCAGCCGCGGGCGTCCGCGGGAACCTTCAGCGGGTCTGCCTCCAGCAGGTGGGCGGGCAGGCGCGTGTGGGTCGACTCAGCCAGTTCACGCATGGTGGACGGGCGCATGGCCCCCGTGAAATGCAGGTGCAGATGTGCCTTGGGGAGGGCACGCAGATCAGCTACCACCGGTCGTACCAGTCGATGATTTCCTGCCCGCTGCGCTCGCCGTTCAGCTCGTTGAGGACCTCGTGGTAGGCCCCGTCGACAATAATCATCTCGGCCTGATCGGGGGCGGCCACCACAAACTCGGCCGAACCTTCCAGATCGGCCAAAGCGTCCTCGGAACCGTGCAGAATCAGCACCGGCACCGACAGCATGGGGGCGTTCTCAATTACGCGGGCGCCCTGCTCAATCATGGAGGAGGCGGTCAGCAGCGGTACCTTACCGGCGAAAGCCAGCGGATCGTTCGCCAGGTCGATCAGCACCTGCGGGTCGTGGGAGAGGCGGTCGCGCGCCAACTCCACCGTGGGAAACCCGGGGACAATCCGGCCGGCCGCCCGGGCGAAGCGGGCGAGCAGCGGGTGCACTTTTGGCAGCGGCCGCAGCGCCGGGCCGGTGACCGCGGTCGCGGCCAGGTCCGAGGGGTCCAGCAGGGTGGAAGCCAGCGTCACAAGGCCGCCCATCGAGTGGCCACAGAGGAAGGTCTTCTCCGTCCGGGAAACCTCGCGCAGCTCGCGGCGGGCCTCCAGGTGTTCGCCAATCAGGCGGGCCACGTCGACCCGGGCGCGCGGGCCGGGGCTATGACCGTGACCCGTGAAATCAAAGGTCCAGACGTCATAGCCCCGCTGGTTGAGAGCCGAAATGAACGGCAGGTACCGCCGGTGATGCTCCCCAAAACCGTGGATGAGCAGGACCGTGGCCCGAGGGGTGGCTGTGGAACTGAGATAGGGAACCAGATTCATGTCCCCATTGTTCCACAGGCCCTTAGGAGAGGAGTCCCTGAATCCGCTCCAGACCCGAGACCAGGTCGGACTCACCCAACGCGTAGGAAAGGCGCAGGTAACCGGGCGTGCCGAAAGCCTCGCCGGGCACCAAAGCCACCTCCACCTCGTCCAGGATGATCTCCGCCAACTCGGTGGTGTTCTGCGGGGTCCGGCCCCGAATCTCGCGTCCGATCAGCCCCTGCACCCGCGGGAACGCGTAGAACGCGCCGTCGGGGACGGGAACCTCAAAGCCGGGCAGGGCCCGCAGCAGATCCACCATCAGGATCCGACGCCGATCGAAAGCTTGCCGCATCCGCTCGATCTCGTCCTGCGGTCCGGTCAAGGCCTCCAGGGCTGCCTTCTGCGCAATGTTGTTCACGTTCGAGGTGGCGTGGGACTGGAACGAGGTGGCCGCCTTGATCACGTCGGCCGGTCCGGTCATCCACCCGACCCGCCAGCCGGTCATGGCGTAGGTTTTGGCCACCCCGTTCAGCAGGACGGTCTGGTTGGCCAGTTCCGGCGTGGTGGTCAGAATCGAGGTGAACTTGGCGTCGCCGTAAACCAGGTGGTCGTAGATCTCGTCGCTGATGACCCAGATCCCGTTTTCGAGGGCCCACTGGCCGATGGCGGCGGTCTCCTCTTCGGTGTAGACGGCGCCGGTCGGGTTCGAGGGGGAGCAGTGGATCAGGGCGACGGTGCGCTCGGTGCGGGCCGCCTCCAACTGTTCCACGCTCACCTTGTAGCCGTTCTCAAACGAGCCTTCCACCGGAACGGTCACGCCCCCGGCCAACTGAATGGTCTCGGGGTAGGTGGTCCAGTAGGGGGCCGGCAGGAGGACTTCGTCGCCGGGGTTGATCAGGGCCGCGCACGCCTGGAACACGGCCTGCTTGCCACCGTTGGTGATCAGCACCTGGCTGGCGTCGGTGGCGATCCCGCTGGACTGTGAAGTCACCTGGGCGACCGCCTCGCGCAGGGCGGGGAGGCCGGCCGCCGGCGAGTACTTGTAGGAGGAGGGTTCCTTGGCGGCGCGCAGGGCCGCCTCCACCACGTTCTCCGGGGTGGGGAAATCGGGCTCACCGGCGGCGTAGCCGATAACCGGCCGGCCGGCGGCCTTGAGGGCTTTTGCCTTCGCGTCCACGGCCAGGGTGGCCGAGGGGGCAATAGCGGCTAGACGGGCAGAAACTCGGTGCAATGGTTCTTTACTCACGCGAATAATGGTCGCATAATATTGCCCACGTCACTAGGAGTGTTCACAGTTGGACATGGGCCTAGTCCGGCCGTTACACTCGTTCAGGCGAACACCGCGCTGCGGTGGAGCTGTAGGGCAGTGGCGCAATTGGTAGCGCACCGGTCTCCAAAACCGGCGGTTGTGGGTTCGAGTCCCGCCTGCCCTGCTAAGGTATTAATACAATGGCGTCTGGCCAATCCCCACACCGAAGGAACAGTAAGTGACTGACACCGCGAACCCGTCGGAGGCTGGCAAGCAGTCGGCCGACCGGACCAAGTCCGGCGCCACGCGCCGCCGCGATGATGAGTCCTTTGAGCACAAGCGCAATATTTTCCAGCGCATCGCCCTGTTCCTGCGCGAGGTGATCGGGGAACTGAAGAAGGTTCGCTACCCGACGATGGAGGAATGGCGACAGTACTTCGTCGTGGTCATCGTCTTTGTGGCCGTTCTCATGGCTTTTACCGGCCTGGTCGACTTCATCTTCGCTAAGATAAACACATTAGTTTTCGTTTAGAGCAAGCCCGCCACAGGATCCTGTAGGCGGGTTTCTTCTATGATAAGAACGTTGCCGCAAACACGGTGGGTGCGGCGTGTGAGGAGGAACCAATGTCCGACCTGGAAGAGTCCTGGGACCTAGAGATCGGCGAGCCGGCCGCCGAAGCTGAGCTGGCCGACGCCGAAGTGGTTGAGGTGGCCGAGGAGTTGGCCCCCGCCTCCGAGGAAGAGTTGGCCCCGGCGGAAGCCGCCGCCGAGCTCGACCCGATTGAGCAGCTCCGCATTGACGTGATGAGCGAACTGGGCGACTGGTACGTCGTCCACACCTACTCTGGCCACGAGCGCAAAGTCCGGGCCAACCTGGAACAGCGGATCACCAACTACCACATGGAGGACAAGATCTTCCGGGTAGAGGTGCCGATGGAAGAGGTCATCGAGATCCACAACACCGTGCCCAAGAAGGTGCAGCGGGTGCGGATCCCGGGCTACGTCCTGGTCTGCATGGACCTGGATGAGTCCTCCTGGCGTGTCGTCAAAGAGACCCCGGCCGTCACCGGCTTCGTGGGGGACCAGTACAACCCGGTACCCCTCCAGATTGACGAGGTCGTCGAGATGCTGACCCCGGGCGTGCTGGCCGCCGCCCAGGCCGCCGGCGTGGAGACGGCCGTGGCCGCCCCCGAGCCGGAAATCAACGTCGACTTCGAAATTGGCGAGGTCGTCACCGTCACCGACGGCCCCTTCGCCGAGCTGAACGCAGAAATCTCGGAAATCATGCCCGAGACGCAGAAGCTGAAGGTGCTGGTCACCATCTTCGAGCGCGAAACCCCGGTGGAGCTCTCGTTTGACCAGGTCCAGAAGGCCGACGCCTAGATCCGGCGCCCCCAAGTTCACCTCCCGCTCCGAGCGGGGTGAGATCGCCCACGAGATTGCAGGAAACCAAGTTGGGCGAAGTAAAGTAGATGCTTGCGTGCGCTCTCGGTGCGCGCAACTGGGCGCGGCAGCCGCCTCGTCCAAACCAGTTCATTGAAGAAGGACCCAAACAATGGCACCTAAGAAGAAGGTCACTGGGCTCATCAAGCTCCAGATTCCCGCCGGTCAGGCCAACCCGGCCCCGCCCGTGGGCCCGGCGCTTGGTCAGCACGGCGTCAACATCATGGAGTTCTGCAAGGCCTACAACGCGGCCACAGAATCCCAGCGCGGGAACATCATCCCCGTCGAGATCACCGTTTACGAAGACCGCTCCTTCACCTTCATTACCAAGACCCCTCCGGCCGCGGAAATGATCAAGAAGGCTGCTGGCGTTCCCAAGGGCTCCGCCACCCCGCACACCGCCAAGGTCGGCAAGCTGACCCAGGCTCAGGTGCGCGAAATCGCGGAGACCAAGATGCAGGATCTGAACGCCAACGACGTTGACGCCGCGATGAAGATCATTGCCGGCACCGCCCGCTCCATGGGCATCACGGTAGACGCCTAAATAACTATTCAGTGGTTGGGCCGCGCTGCCCGAAAAACCACGACTGCAAGGAGAGAAGCAGAATGGCTAAGCGCTCTAAGAAATACCGCGCAGCGGCGGAACGCATCGTTTCCGGCGTGCTGTACACCCCCCTCGAAGCGTTGAAACTCGCTCAGGAAACCTCGGTTACCTCTTTCCCGTCCACCGTTGAAGGCGTGTTCCGCCTCGGCGTGGATCCGCGGAAGGCGGACCAGATGGTTCGCGGCACCGTCAGCCTGCCTAACGGCACCGGCAAGACCTCTCGGGTCCTGGTCTTTGCTGTTGGCGACAAGGCAACGCAGGCGGAAGAAGCCGGGGCCGACGAAGTTGGCGGCGACGAGCTGATCGAAAAGGTGGCCAAGGGCTACACCGATTTCGACGTGGCGGTTGCTACCCCCGACATGATGGGCAAGGTCGGCCGACTGGGCCGCGTGCTGGGTCCTCGTGGCCTGATGCCCAACCCGAAGACCGGCACCGTGACCATGGACGTGGCCAAGGCGGTCAAGGAGATCAAGGGCGGCCGGATCGAGTTCCGCGTCGACAAGCACGGCAACGTGCCCTTCATCGTGGGCAAGACCGACTTCACCGCTGAGCAGCTGGTGGAAAACTACGCCGCGGTGCTGGACGAGGTCCTGCGCCTCAAGCCGGCTGCGGCCAAGGGTCGCTACCTGCTGAAGGCGGGCGTCTCCACCACCATGGGGCCGGGCATCCCGGTTGACCCCAGCAAGACCAAGAACCTGCTCGAGGACTAAATCCAACCCCAGGTTTCCAGCGGCGCTACCCACCCGGGTGGCGCCGCTTGGCGTTTTGGGGTCTTTTCAGCCGGGCTCAGTCGGAGGCGGCCGCCAGGGTCCACTCGGTGGCCACGGGAAGCCAATGGGTCCAGAAAGCAAAATTGTGCTCGCCCGGCCCCTCCCGATACTCCACCCGGTGCCCGGACCGGCCCATCGCCTCGGCAAAACGCCGGTTCTGGTCCAACAGCCGATCCCCGGTCCCGCAGGAGGCAAACACCGGCGGCAACTCGGCCGAGCCCGCGGCCCGGGCCACCAGGTCGTCTTCGGGCCGGGCCGCCTCGGCGCTGCCAAACCCGATCTGATACAGGTCCGGGTGCCGACCGCGGAAGGCCGGCTCGGTCACGTCCAAGGTGCCGGACAGGGAAAAGGCGCCCGCAAAAGTGCGGGGGTAGTCGAACGCGGCTCGAAGGGCGCCGTAGCCGCCCATCGAGAGCCCGCCAATCAGGGGCCGGTCCGGGCTGAGCCGGAGGCGGCGGGCCAGCAGGGCGGGCAGTTCCGCCCCGACCCAGGCTCCCCAGCGGAGCCCGTGCACCTGGTTGAGCCAGAAGGAGCGCTGGCCATCGGGCAGGGCAATCACCAGGTTGTGGCGGTCGGCCATCTCCTGCAGGTCAGCCCGGACCAGCCACTGCGTGTGGTTCCCGGTCAGGCCGTGCAGCAGGATCAGCAGGCGTGGATCCGGTCCCTGGCGGGGCAGGTACTCACCCGGAGTGACCAGGGCCAACGAGGTGGCCATCTCCAGCTCGGCCGATTGGACGCTGTTCCAGCTCTGAATGCTCATGAAATCCATCCTAGGGAAAGAACCCGCTAAGATCAGAGGCAAATTACAACTCTGAGGAGGCGCTTTGAAGTCAACCAGACCTGCAATCCTGTCCGCCGTGGCGGCAGTTGCAGCCCTATCCTTGTCCGCTTGCGGCTCGGCCCCCGATTCGTCCAGCTCCGGTTCGGAGCAGTCGACCGACACCAACCAGTCGTCCGACGGCGCCGCCTCGGCCGGAGAGGCCGACCTGAAAGCCTGCATGGTGGCGGGGCTGGGGACCCTGCAGGACAAGTCATTCAACGAGTCAGCCTGGGAGGGCTTCAACCGGGCCAAGGAAGACCTCGGCGTCGAAATTGCCGTGGTGGAAACCTTCGCCGACTCAGACTACGAACCGGCGATCCAGAACTTCATTTCCGAAGGGTGCGACCTGGTCGTGGGCGTCTCCTTCATGATGACCCCGCAGATGGACGAGGCGGCCGCAGCCAACCCCGACGTTAAGTTTGCCCTGGTGGACGACGTGTTCCCGACCGAGCACGACAACGCTAAGGGGATCGTCTTTGACACCGCCGAAGCGTCCTACCTGGCGGGCTACGCCGCTGCCGGCGTCTCCACCACCGGGAAGGTCGGTACCTTCCTGGGTGGGCGGATGGCCCCGACCATGCTTTTCGCCGACGGCTTCTGGGATGGCGTCCAAAAGTACAACGAGGTCCACGCGGCTGACGTGCAGGTGCTGGGGTGGGATAAGGCCGCCCAGGACGGGATGGCCACCGGCGACTTCGAGGACGTGGCCAAGGGCAAGCAGTTCTCCGAGCAGCTGATCGAGCAGGGGGCCGACGTGCTCCTGCCCGTGGCCGGCAAGGTTTCCACCGGTGCGCTGGCGGCGGCCCAGGCCGCGGGCAACACCGCGGTCATCTGGGTGGACACCGACGGCGTCATCTCCGAGCCGAACTACTCCGACGTGATCCTCACCTCCGTGATGAAGGAGATCGGCAACGCGGTCTACGACACGATCAAGTCCCTGGTTGACGGGAACTTCACCAGCGACAACTACGTCGGCACCCTGGCCAACGAAGGGGTCGGACTGGCTCCCTGGCACGACTTTGAGGACGTGGTTGGTCCCGAGCTGAACCAGGAAGTGGAGAACCTCCGCCAGGACATCATCGACGGCAAGATCGTCGTCGAGTCGCCCTCGGCGCCCTAGCGACAGGGGAAGGTGGCCAGGTTCACGCCGACGAGGCGGAACCTGGCCGCTTTCTGCTGCTATCCTGAGTGAGACCAATGACCGTCGGGACCGGGTAACCGGTTGTAAGAAGCCGACGTAGGTGAACATGGGAATCGAACCCGGTGTGCACCTGCGCGCCGGGTTTTTGCGTTCCAGGCGGTCACGGGTGGAAATGTAGGTTATCGATGTCGTCGGGAGGTGGATTATGGCGAAGGCTGATAAGCAAGCCAAAGTCGCTGAGTTGACGGACAAGTTCCGTGATTCCGGCGCTGTCTTGTTGACCGAATACCGGGGTCTGACCGTGGGCCAGCTCAAGGAGCTGCGCCGTGCGCTCGGATCTGATGTGAGTTACGCAGTCGTCAAGAACACTCTCGCAACGCTCGCGGTGCGTGAGGTTGGGATGGACTTCCTAGCGGAAGACCTGAACGGGCCCACCGCCATCGCGTTTGTGAGTGGTGAACCCGTGGAGGCTGCCAAGGCTCTACGTGATTTTGCGAAGGCCAACCCGGCCCTCGTGATTAAGTCCGGTGCGATGGACGGGCAGAAGCTGTCCGTTGACGAGGTCAAGCGTCTGGCTGACCTTGAGTCGCGCGAGGTGCTTCTGGCCAAGGCGGCCGGTGCCATGAAGGCGAAGGTTTCGCAGGCTGCGTACGCGTTCAACGCGCTGCCCACGAAGCTGGCCCGCCTGGGCGCCGCGCTGGCAGAAAAGAAGCAAGAAGAAGCTGCCTGAGTCTCTCTCAGTTAGCTACCCCAGTATTTTGTTGACTAGTCATAGTGTCTGATTGAGAGGAAAAATCATGGCGAAGCTGTCGAATGAAGAACTGATTGCCCAGTTCAAGGAAATGACCCTGCTCGAGCTCTCCGAGTTCGTGAAGCTCTTCGAAGAAGAGTTCGATGTGACCGCAGCCGCTCCGGCTGCTGTGGCCGTTGCCGCTCCGGCCGCTGGCGATGCCGGCGCCGAGGAAGAAGAGAAGAGCGAGTTCGACGTTATTCTCGATTCCGCTGGCGACAAGAAGATTGCCGTCATCAAGGCCGTCCGCGCCCTGACCGGCCTGGGCCTGAAGGAAGCCAAGGACCTGGTTGATGGCGCTCCCTCCCCCGTGCTGGAAGGCGCGAAGAAGGAAGACGCCGAGAAGGCGAAGGAAGAGATCGAGGCTGCTGGCGGTTCCGTCACCCTCAAGTAAGTTCTCTTACTGCAACACATTCAAGAAGGGCTTCTCCGCTCAGCGGGGGAGCCCTTTTTGGTGCCTGGATTTGGGGCACAGCTGGGGGTGCGAGGTGGTGCCGGGCGCTGGCGGGTGGTTGGAGGGCCGGTGGTGGGTGGTTTGGCTGGCAAACGTGTCTGAACGCTGGCAAACGTGTGGTTGGAGGGCCGGTGGCGAGTGGACCGGCTCATGTTTGCCTTCGTTTGGGTATGTTTGCCAGTGGCAGGCGATGGCAAACGTGTGCTAATGCTGGCAAACGTGGGGGTTTTAGGCTCCCGGCGGGCCGCAAGGCGAACTTTTGCCAGCGTTCAGATACGTTTGCCAGCCCTTCGCACCCGTGCGCCCCTCACCTCGCCCGAAGCGGTTCCACCCCGACCCGTTAGAATAGGGTGACTCGCCCAAACAGCGCCGGAGGAACCGTGGACAAAGACGCCATTCGCAAGAAGATCGACCGCCTCAACGAGGGGATCAGGTGGCGGCGCCTGTTCCTTGGCGGCGGCTTCATTGCCGCGGCCACCCCGTTCCTGCCCCTCCTGCAGCAACCCGACGCCGGCCTCGAACTGGGCTGGGGCTCCTACTTCCTGATTGGGGTGGGCCTGTTCGCGGTGCTCTACGCCTACCTGACCAACCGGCACGATCAGGCCGAGGTGGAAAAGCTCCAGGCCGAACTGGACGCCGAACCGGCCGAGTAGAGATCGCGATGACCGAGCCCGAACCCCGCAAATGCGTCCAGCTCCACATCCAGGGCCGGGTCACCGGCGTGGGCTACCGGTGGTGGTTCCAGCAGCAGGCACAGGCCGCCCACCTGACCGGCTACGTCCGCAACGTGGGGGAGCGGGAAGTGGAAGCCTACCTGTGCGGACCGGCCGACCGGGTTGATCAACTGGTCGAGCGAGCGGCGGTGGGGCCCCCGGCGGCCCGTCCCACCTCGGTTCGGGCCGTACCCGCCCCGGAAAGGGACTTCGGCGGCTTCAGAGTGTTTGGCTAGCCGGGCTAGCGCAGGTGGCCCTTGATCATCTGGTAAACCTGGGTGACGAACTCATCGGGGTCGACATCGACCGCGCCCAAGTCCCCGCTCAAGGTGGCGACAAACGCGCCGAAAAAGGCCCCAACCACGGTGTTGACCTTCAACCGGTCCGCATTGGGCCCGGCCAAACGGAAGGTCTCATCCTGGCCGATCCGGAGCAGCATCGCGTGGTTGATTGCCAGGCGCGGAAGGATCGACGGGTTGACCACGACCAGGTCCCGCAACTCGGCCAACACCTCGGGCAGACCGGCGGCGAACTGGGCCTGGGTCAGGCGGTAGACCAGGTCGAGGACGGGCTCGCCGGGGCGGGCCGGCTCGGCTTCGGTGTAGACCTGGGCCAGCTTTTCCAGGGGGAACGAGGCGGCCGCCTCCTCCAAGTCAGAGAAGTAGTCCCCGAAAGCCAGGGTGCTCTCCCCGGCGCGTTCGGCCACCTCCTCCACCGTGAAACCGTCGATACCGCGCTCACGCATCAGCTGATAGGCAGCTTCCGACAGGGCGTACGAGACTTTATTTCGAGGTTTTTCCATGTCGGATCAACGGCCTCCAAAAACGACAGGGGTAAAAATGGGGTGCGTCCAAGTTTACCTTGTCGGGGACCGGTAGTGGCGTCGGCCTGGAGTGTCCGCTAAACTGGCAAAGGCGCATCCGGACTGGTCAAAGATGACTAACGTCACCCGCAAGGATCTTGCCCTCTCATACCTTCAGTCGTACTATGAATACTTGCGCCCAAGTGTCCGAGGTGACCTGTATCCACACACCAGTAAAGCGCCATGGTGTGCCAGATCAGTGTTCAGTTAGGGACCTGGGAGCGGACGTGCGCACCGAAACCTTGCTGGGAAGGACCCCCTTTGGCTGCCAGTTCATCTGCCGCATTTGAGCCCAAGACCCGTATTTCCTTCGCTAAGCTCCACGAGCCGCTGCAACCGCCGAACCTGCTCGACGTGCAGATTCAGAGTTTCGACTGGTTGCTTGGCAATGACGCGTGGAAAGCGCGTGTGGAAGCCGCAAAAGCGAATGGGCAATTCGACATCCCGGACGTTTCCGGACTAGAGGAAGTTTTCGCTGAGCTTTCTCCGATTCAAGACATGGGCAAGACCATGTCACTGTCTTTCCAGGCCCCGACCCTTGAGAGCCCGAAGTGCTCCATCGATGAGGCCAAAGAGAAGGACATGACCTACGCCGCACCGATGTACGTGCGCGCCGAGTTCTTCAACCACAAGACCGGCGAAATTAAAGGTCAGTACGTTTTCATGGGGGACTTCCCCCTGATGACCCCGCAGGGCACCTTCATCATTAACGGGACCGAGCGCGTGGTCGTCTCCCAGTTGGTTCGCTCCCCGGGTGTCTACTTCGAGCGTGCGCTGGACAAGACCTCCGACCGCGAGGTGTTCTCCGCCCGGTTCATTCCCGCTCGCGGTGCCTGGCTTGAGTTTGAGATCGACAAGCGCGACGCCGTTTCGGTCCGGATCGACCGACGCCGGAAGCTGTCCATCACCCACTTCCTGAAGGCCCTGGGCCTGACCGAAAGTGAAATTCGGACCGAGTTCGCGGACTACCCGCTGCTGCTGGAGACCCTGGAAAAGGACTCCGCGCACACGCAGGATGAGGCCCTGACCGACATCTACCGGCGCGTGCGTCCGGGTGAGCCGGCCAACGCTGAAGCTGGCGAAACCCTGCTGAACAACTTCTACTTTGAGAACAGCCGGTACGACCTGGCCAAGGTGGGACGCTACAAGATCAACAAGAAGCTTGGGCTGAACACCGATCCCAAGGCCACCACCCTGCGGATTGACGACGTGGTGGCGGCGATCAAGTACATGCTGGCCCTGCAGCAGGGTGAGAAGACCCTGCCGGGTATGCGTGGTGACGAGCCGATCGAGGTTCGGGTCGAATCTGACGACATCGACCACTTCGGCAACCGGCGCGTCCGGGCCGTGGGCGAACTGATCCAGGGCCAGGTCCGCACGGGTCTGTCCCGGATGGAGCGGACCGTGCGTGAGCGCATGTCCACCCAGGAGCCCGAGTCGATCACCCCGAACTCGCTGATCAACAACCGCCCCGTGGTGGCCGCGATCAAGGAGTTCTTCGGTACTTCGCAGCTGTCCCAGTTCATGGACCAGAACAACCCGCTGGCGGGCCTGACCCACAAGCGGCGTCTGAGCGCGCTGGGCCCGGGCGGTCTGTCCCGTGACCGCGCCTCGATGGACGTTCGTGACGTCCACCAGTCGCACTACGGCCGGATGTGCCCGATTGAGACCCCTGAAGGCCCGAACATCGGCCTGATCGGCTCGCTGGCCACCTTCGCCCGGATCAACCCGTTCGGCTTCATCGAGACCCCGTTCCGCGTGGTCAAGGACGGCCGGGTCACCGACGAGATCGTTTACCTGACCGCTGATGACGAGTTCGGGCAGAACATCGCCCAGGCTTCCTCGCCCATCGACGAGAACGGACACTTCACCGAAGAGTTCGTCCTCTGCCGCATCTCCGGGGAAGACCCGAACCTGATGCCGGCCAGCGAAGTGACCTACATGGACGTTTCGGCTCGCCAGATGGTGTCGGTCGGTACCTCCCTGATTCCGTTCTTGGAGCACGACGATGCTAACCGAGCCCTGATGGGGGCCAACATGCAGCGTCAGGCTGTGCCGCTGCTGACCACCGAGGCCCCGCTGGTGGGCACCGGGATGGAACGGCGCACCGCCCTGGATGCCGGCGACATGATTCTGGCCCGCACCCCCGGTGTGGTCACCGACGTGTCCGCCGACAAGGTGGAGGTTTCCACCGATGCGGGCGGCCGCGACGTCTACAAGCTGAAGAAGTTTGAGCGCTCCAACCCGGGTAACTGCACCAACCAGCGCGTCCTGGTCAACGAGGGCGACGTGGTTGCGGTTGGCGACGTGATCGCCGACGGCCCCGCCACCGATCACGGTGAGCTGGCCCTGGGCAAGAACCTGCTGGTGGCCTACATGTCCTGGGAGGGTCTGAACTACGAGGACGCGATCATTCTGTCGCGCCGGATCGTGGAAGACGACGTCCTGACCTCGATTCACATTGAGGAATACGAGGTGGACGCGCGCGAAACCAAGCTCGGCGTCGAAGAGATTACCCGGGACATCCCGAACATCTCCGAAGAGGCTCTGGCTGAGCTCGACGAGCGCGGCATCATCCGGATCGGGGCGGAAGTCCAGGCCGGCGACCTGCTGGTCGGCAAGGTCACCCCGAAGGGTGAAACCGAGCTGACCTCCGAAGAGCGCCTGCTGCGCGCCATCTTCGGTGAGAAGGCCCGCGAGGTGCGCGACACCTCGCTCCGGGTCCCTCACGGTGAAGAAGGCATCGTCATCGGGGTGCAGGAGTTCAACGAGGACGACGACGATCTGGGTCCCGGCGTCCGCCAGAGCGTGCGCGTCTACGTGGCGCAGCGCCGCAAGATCACCATTGGTGACAAGCTGGCGGGTCGGCACGGAAACAAGGGTGTCGTCTCGAAGATCCTGCCGGTCGAGGACATGCCGTTCCTGGAAGATGGCACTCCGGTTGACATCATCTTGAACCCGATGGGTGTTCCGGGCCGGATGAACGTGGGCCAGGTGCTCGAGTTCCACACCGGGTGGATTGCCCACCAGGGTTGGGACGCGCGCGAAGCCAAGGCCCGCGGGGAAGAGTGGACGAAGCATCTGAGCGAAGAGGCCCTGGTGGCCGACCCGAACTCGACCATCGCCACCCCGGTGTTCGACGGTCTGGAAGCTCAGGAACTGCTCGGGCTGCTGTCGGTGGCCCGCCCGAACCGCGACGGCGACCGCCTGATCGACGAGTTCGGCAAGGCGCGCCTGTTCGATGGCCGTTCCGGGGAGCCGTTCCCCTACCCGATCGCGGTGGGCTACAAGTACATGCTGAAGCTCCACCACCTCGTCGACGACAAGATTCACGCCCGCTCGACCGGCCCCTACTCGATGATCACTCAGCAGCCGCTGGGCGGGAAGGCCCAGTTCGGTGGCCAGCGCTTCGGTGAGATGGAAGTGTGGGCGCTGGAAGCTTACGGCGCCGCCTACGCGCTGCAGGAACTGCTGACCATCAAGTCGGACGACACGATTGGGCGCGTGAAGGTTTACGAGGCGATTGTCAAGGGCGAGGACATTCCCGAACCCGGCATCCCCGAGTCCTTCCGCGTGCTCATTCAGGAAATGCGCTCTCTGTGTCTGGCGGTTGACGCTCTTGACGCCGAGGGTAACGTGATTGACCTTCAAGAGACCGAAGAGGACATGCGCGCCGGGGAGGAACTGGGGATTACCCTGGATGCTCGCCCGCACGCGGCCGCTTCGATTGACGCAATCTAACCCCCCTTCTGCGACAGGAAACAAGGAGCGAAAACTTGCTCGACGCAAAGACTTTCGATGGTTTGAAGATTTCTCTGGCGACCGCAGAGGACATTTCCGAGTGGTCCTTCGGCGAAGTGAAGAAGCCGGAGACCATTAACTACCGCACGCTCAAGCCCGAGCGGGACGGCCTGTTCTGCGAGCGCATCTTTGGCCCGACCCGGGACTGGGAATGCGCCTGCGGCAAATACAAGCGGGTCCGCTACAAGGGCATCGTTTGTGAACGGTGTGGGGTGGAGGTGACCCGGTCCAAGGTTCGCCGTGAACGGATGGGTCACATCGACCTGGCCGCGCCGGTCACCCACATCTGGTACTTCAAGGGAGTTCCCTCCCGCCTGGGCTACCTGCTGAACCTGGCTCCCAAGGACCTGGAAAAGGTCATCTACTTCGCCGCCTACATGATCACCGAGGTGGACGAGGCGGGCCGCCGTGAAGATGAGAACATGCTTCGCGACGAGCTGGAAGTTGAAAAGAAGCGGATGGAGACCGGCCGCGATGCCGCCATCAACCGCCGCTACGAGGAGCTGGAGTCCCGCCTCGCCGAACTGGAGGCCGACGGCGCCAAGCCCGAAGCTCTGGAGCTGGAGCGCAAGACCACCGACCGTGAGGTCGGCAAGCTGCGCAAGAAGTGGGACAACGAGATCGAGAACCTGGATCGGGTGTGGGAACGTTTCCGCGACCTGAAGGTTGGGGATCTGGAAGGTGACGAGGGCCTGTACCGGGCCATGAAGACCCGCTACGGCACCTACTTCGAGGGCTCGATGGGAGCTCAGGCCATTCAGAAGCGCCTGCGCGACTTCGATCTGGCGGCCGAGGTGGAGATCCTTCGCGACATCATCGCCAACGGGACCGGCCAGCGTCGGACCCGGGCGCTGAAGCGCCTGAAGGTGGTCAACGCTTTCCTGGCGACCGGCAACAAGCCCGAGTCCATGGTGCTGACCAAGATTCCGGTCATTCCGCCGGACATTCGGCCCATGGTCCAGCTGGACGGTGGACGCTTTGCCACCTCGGACCTCAACGACCTGTACCGTCGCGTGATCAACCGGAACAACCGGCTCAAGCGACTGCTGGATCTGGGTGCGCCCGAGATCATCATCAACAACGAGAAGCGGATGCTGCAGGAGTCGGTTGACGCCCTGTTCGACAACGGCCGCCGTGGCCGCCCGGTTTCCGGCGCGGGCAACCGTCCCCTGAAGTCGATCTCCGACATGCTCAAGGGCAAGCAGGGCCGGTTCCGCCAGAACCTGCTCGGCAAGCGCGTGGACTACTCGGGCCGTTCCGTCATCGTCGTTGGTCCCCAGCTGAAGCTGCACCAGTGCGGTCTGCCCAAGCAGATGGCGCTGGAGCTGTTCAAGCCCTTCGTCATGAAGCGGCTGGTGGACAAGAACTATGCCCAGAACGTGAAGGCAGCCAAGCGCAAGGTTGAGCGCCAGCACTCCGAGGTGTGGGATGTCCTGGACGAGGTCATTCGCGAGCACCCGGTGCTGCTGAACCGCGCGCCGACCCTGCACCGCCTCGGAATCCAGGCCTTCGAGCCGCAGCTGATTGAGGGTAAAGCCATCCAGCTGCACCCGCTGGCTTGCGGTGCGTTCAACGCGGACTTCGACGGCGACCAGATGGCCGTGCACCTGCCCCTGGGGGCGGAAGCGCAGGCCGAGGCGCGGATCCTGATGCTGTCGACCAACAACATCTTGAAGCCCTCTGACGGTCGCCCGGTGGCCATGCCTTCGCAGGACATGATCTACGGCCTGTTCTACCTGACCCAGGACCCGGACGATCAGTTCGCCGACGACCTGGATGAGGACGGCAACGTTCGCGTCCCCGAGTACACCTCGGTGGCCGAAGCCACCATGGCGTTCGACGCGGGCCGGATCACCCTGAACCGTCAGATCAAGCTGCGTTTCACCGACCTGGTTCCCCCCAGCGACTGGGAGGCTCCGGAAGGTTGGTCGGAAGGCGAGCCGATCGAACTGGTGACCACGCTCGGTCGCGCCCTGTTCAACGAGGCGCTGCCGGTCGACTACCCGTACGTGAACCGCGCTGTGAAGAAGGGGCTGCTGTCCCAGATCGTCAACGAGCTGGCCACCCGGTACCCGAACGTGCTGGTGGCCGAGTCGCTCGACGCGCTCAAGTCCTCCGGTTTCTACTGGGCGACCTGGTCGGGCGGCACCATCTCCTTCGCCGACATCCAGCAGGCTCCCCACAAGGAAGCCATCCTGGCTGAGTACGAGGAGAAGGCGGCTGAGATTCAGCGTCAGTTCGACATGGGTCTGATCGGCGACGACGACCGCTACCGCGAACTGGTCGACATTTGGACCGAGTGCACCGCCAAGGTGGCCGAGGACATGCGCGACAACTTCTCGGCGCAGAACCCGGTCTACCGGATGGTTGACTCCGGTGCTCGTGGTAACTGGTCGCAGATTCAGCAGCTGGCCGGGATGCGCGGACTGGTGTCCGACCCGAAGCAGAAGCTGATCGAGCGTCCGATCAAGGCGAACTACCGCGAAGGCCTGACCGTCGCCGAGTACTTCATCGCCACCCACGGCGCCCGGAAGGGAACCGCCGACACGGCGCTTCGTACCGCCGAGTCCGGCTACCTGACCCGTCGTCTGGTCGACGTCTCCCAGGACGTGATTGTCCGCGAGGAGAACTGTGGCACCCGACGCGGCGTCGAAATCGTCATCGGCTACCCCACCTCGGACGGGGCGTTGGCTCCTTCCGAGATCCTCGAAACCACGGCCTACGCCCGGGTGCTGGCTCGCGATGCGGTCGCTCCCGACGGCACCGTCGTGGCCGAGGCCGGCTCCGAGGTCGACGCGGCTGTGCTCGACGAGATGCTGGCCGCGGGGATCGAGAAGATCCGGGTCCGCTCGGTTCTGACCTGTGACTCACTGGTGGGCACCTGCGCCGCCTGCTACGGCCGGTCGCTGGCTTCGGGCAAGCGGGTCGACATCGGCGAAGCGGTGGGCATCATCGCCGCCCAGTCGATTGGCGAGCCCGGCACCCAGCTGACGATGCGTACCTTCCACACCGGTGGCGCTGCCTCCGGTGGGTCCGACATCACCCAGGGTCTGCCGCGCGTGCAGGAACTCTTCGAGGCTCGTACCCCCAAGGGTGAAGCCAAGATGAATGAGGCCGCCGGCGTCGTCAAGATCGACGACGACGACCCGTCGATCCGCAAGATCATCATCAAGCGGGACGACGACAAGGAAGACCTGGTCATCGAGGTCTCCCGGCGTCAGGACCTGCTGGTCCGCGACGGGCAGCACATTGAGACCGGCACCCAGCTGACCGAAGGTCGACTGGACCCGAAGGAAGTCCTGCGGCTGCGCGGCGGCTCTGCTGCACAGACCCAGCTGGTTTCCGAAGTTCAGGAGATCTACCGGTCCCAGGGTGTGGATATCCACGCCAAGCACATCGAGGTCATCGTCCGTCAGATGATGCGCCGCGTGACCGTGCTGGAACCGGGTGACACCAACTTCATGCCGGGCGAACTGGTTGACTCCGTTGCCTTCCGCGAGGAGAACCGCCGGATTGCTGCTGAAGGTGGCACCTCGGCCAAGGGCCGCCAGATGCTGATGGGGATCACCAAGGCGTCGCTGGCCACCGACTCGTGGCTGTCGGCCGCCTCCTTCCAGGAGACGACCAAGGTGCTGACCGAGGCCGCGATGAACTCCAAGATCGACCCGCTGGTCGGCCTGAAGGAGAACGTCATCCTCGGTAAGCTGATTCCGGCTGGCACCGGCTTGGCTCGGTACAACAACGTCACCGTGGAGCCGACCGCGGAAGCGATGGCCGCCTCGAACTACAACCCGATTGACTTCCCCGCTCCCGATGACACGGAGGGCCTGGAAGACTTCGAGCAGTTCCTGGCGAACATGGACCTGGGTCCGGGCTTCCTCAGCAACTAGGAACGTGACTAAAGGGCTGGTTCTCTTCCGTGCAGGAAGGGGCCAGCCCTTTGGCTATTTTGTGCCGACCTGCTTCCGACTTCTGGGCAGGGAGCGACTCCACCGAGTATTGTTGCCATTGTTAGGTTGCTTACGAAAGGGGGAGCAGATGAAGAAGTTCTTCAAGTTCGTGTTCCGCTTGGGTCTACTGGCCGGGGCAGTTGTCATCGCCCTGCAGTTTCAGCCCGTGCGGGATGCCGTCAAGAAGCTTGGGATCGACCTGTAAGTCGGTGCCTAAATGCCCCGGGGGATATTCCCTCGGGGCATTTTGCTGTCCGGATCGTTGTGGTGGCGGGGGCGAAGGGGCCCTACTGCTGGCAAACGTGTTCAAACGGTGGCAAAGGTGGGGCGGTCGGCCCGGTTTGGGCCTGGTGGGCTGGGTTTTGCCAGCGTTTGGGGATGTTTGCCAGTCGCTGCTGTTGGCAAACATAGCGAACCGCTGGCAAACGTTGGGGTTTTGAGCCGTCGCGGGCCGGTTGGGCCCAGGTTTGCCAGCGTTGTGCGGGGTTTGCCACCGTTCTGAGCCCGCGACCCGCCAGCCCCGCGACCAGCGACCCGCCAGCCCCGCGACCAGCGACCCGCCAGCCCGCCAGCCCCGGCTGTCCGCCGCCGGCCCGCCCGCAGTTACCCGAACCTGCCGGACACGTAGTCCGCAGTCGCCTCGACCAGCGGGTTCGAAAACATCAGATCGGTGTCCGAATATTCGACCAGCTTGCCGGGCTTGCCCGCTCCGGCAATGTTGAAGAAGGCCGTCTTGTCAGAAACGCGGGCCGCCTGCTGCATGTTGTGCGTAACGATGATGATCGTGTAGTGCTGCTTCAGCTCGGCAATCAGCTCTTCGATGGTGGCGGTCGAGATCGGATCCAGCGCCGAGCAGGGCTCGTCCATCAGGAGCACCTGCGGACCGGCTGCAATCGCGCGGGCAATGCACAGGCGCTGCTGCTGACCCCCGGACAGGCTGGAGCCGGACTTGCCCAGCCGATCCTTCACCTCGTCCCACAGGCCGGCCCCGCGCAGGGCCCCCTCGACCAACTGTTCCGCCTCGTCCTTAGGCAGCCGCCGATTGTTCAGCCGCGCTCCGGCCAGGACGTTCTCGCGGATCGACATGGTGGGGAAGGGGTTGGCGCGTTGGAAGACCATCCCGACCTGGCGCCGCACTCGGACCGGGTCGACCGCCGGATCGTACAGGTCTTCCCCGTCCAGCAGGATTTTCCCGTCGACCCGGGCCCCGGGGTTCACCTCGTGCATCCGGTTAATCGTCCGCAGCAGGGTGGATTTGCCGCAGCCGGACGGGCCGATGAACGCTGTCACCGTCCGCGGGGCCATGTGCATGTTGATGTCTTCCACGGCCAGGAAGTTGCCGTAGTAGGCGTTCAGGTTGTCAATGGTAATGCTTTTCGACATGTCAGATTCTTTCGACTACCGCTGCTTGGCCACTCGGCGGGCAACGAGGCGGGCGCACAGGTTCAGCGCCATCACCAGGACAATGAGAATGAGGGCGCCGGTCCAGGCTCGGTCCAGGAAGGCTTCGGCCGGGGTTCCCTGGTTGGCGAACTGGGTGTAGACGAACACCGGCAGTGACTGCATCCGCCCGGAGAACAGGTTGTAGTTCATCGAGGCGGTGAAGCCCGCCGTGATCAGCAGCGGAGCCGTCTCGCCGACGACGCGGGCAATGGAGAGCATGACCGCCGTGGCCAGGCCACCGGCGGCGGTCGGCAGCACCACCTTCAAGATGGTGCGCCACTTGGGCACCCCGAGCGCGAGGGAAGCTTCCCGCAGGTCGGCCGGCACCAGGCGCAGCACCGCCTCGGAGGAGCGGATCACCACCGGCACCATCAGTACGGCCAGCGCCACCGCGCCGACAATCCCCATCCGCGCCTGCGGACCCAGGATGAAGGCGAAGGCCGCGTAGGCAAAGAGCCCGGCCACGATGGAGGGAATCCCCGTCATCACGTCGACCAGGAAGGTGACGGAGCGGGCGAGGCGGCCACTGCCGTACTCGGTCAGGTAGACCGCGGTCAAAATGCCCAGGGGAACGGCGATGAGGGCGGCCGCTCCGGTGATCAGCAGGGTCCCAACCAGCGCGTGGAGGGCCCCTCCGCCCGCCCCGGTAATGTTTCGCATCGAGTGGGTGAAGAACTCGGCGTCCAGCCGTCCCAGTCCGCGGGAGATCACGGTCAGCACCAGGGATCCAAGGGGGACCAGCGCCAGCAGGAACGATCCCGTCACCAGGGTGGTGGCCAGGCGGTCGACGGAGGCTCGGCGCCCCTCAACTCGCCAAGACAGCACCATGGTCACCGTCATCCCGACCAGGGCCCCGAGGGCCGCGGGCAGCAGCAGAGCCGCCGGGTTGGGTTCGCGGGTTCCACCTAACCAGGCGGTGGCCACTGACAGGGCGATCGCGCCCCCAATGATGGCGGTCGACGCGGACCGTGGGAGCGGACGGGAGGGGCCCCGCAGTGGAGCCGTGACCTGCGGGGGGACCAGCGGGCGCGGCGTGGGGGAGAGGACGGTGGTTTCGATAGCCATTATTTGCCTCGCTCACTGCGGCTCAGGATCTTGCGCGCCGCCGCATTCACCAGGAAGGTGGTGGCGAACAGCACCAGGCCGGTGGCAATTAGTACGTTGATGTTGGTCCCGTAGGCCTCTGGGAACGACAGGGCGATGTTGGCCGCGATCGTCGAGGGATTCTGGGAGGTGAGCAGCTGCAGGGTCATGGTGCCGGTGGCAGACAGAACCATGGCCACCGCCATCGTTTCGCCCAGGGCCCGGCCCAGGCCCAGCATGGCGGCCGACACCATGCCCGGGCGGGAGGTGGGCAGGACGGCCAGGCGGATCATCTCCCACCGGGTGGCCCCCAGCGCCAGGGCTGCCTCTTCGACGCTGCGTGAGGACTGCAGGAACACTTCCCGGCTGAGGGCGGTGATAATCGGCAGGATCATGACGGCCAGCACGACGCCGGCGGTCAGGATGGTTCTGCCGGTGCCGCTGACAGTCCCGCTAAACAGGGGGATCCACCCCAGGTGCTCATTCAGCCAGACGTAGATCGGCTGCAGGGCCGGGGCCAGCACGGTGATTCCCCACAAGCCGAAGACGACGGAGGGAATGGCGGCCAGCAGGTCGACCAGGTAGCCCAGCCCAGCCCGGAGCCGAGGCGGAGCGTAGTGGGTCAGGTAGAGCGCCACCCCGATCGCGACCGGGACCGCCAGGACCAGAGCCCAGATGGCGGCCCACACGGTGCCGAACAGCAGCGGCAGCACGTAGGAAACGAAGTTGCCGTCCAGGAGGGAGGCCTGGGCCGGCCCGGCCACCAGGGCGGGGACGGACCGGACCACCAGGAAGGCGCCGACGGCCGCCAGGATGGCCACCACCGTGACGGCGGCGAGGCGACCGGCCCCGGCAAAGAGCCCTTCGCCCCGGGCGGAGGAGCCCGACTTGGACCCCTCCGCAATTGAAATCACCGGGTACATTGGTCTACTTGGCTCCGATGGCTGAGATCGCCGTTTGGAGTTTGGCGCGCAGGTCCTCGGAGATGGGGGCGCTGCCCGCCGCGGAGGCGGCCGCTTCCTGCCCCTGGGCGCTGACCACGTAGGTCAGGTAGTTGCTGACCAGGTCCGCGGTCTCAGCGGAGGGGTAGTCCTGGCACGCGATCAGGTAGGAGACCAGCACCAGCGGGTACACCCCGGCCTGGTCGGTGGTCCGGTCCAGGTCGATCGCCAGGTCGTGGTCGGTGCGTCCCGGCTCTAGCGGGGAGGCATCCAGCACGGCAGCGGCGGACTCGGGCGAGTACGACACGTACTCTTCCCCGACTTTCAGCGCCACCGTTCCCAGCTCGCCGGCGCGGGAAGCATCTGCGTAGCCGATCGTCCCGATCCCGCGGGAGACCGCCTCCACCACTCCGGAGGTGCCCTGGGCTCCCTCGCCGCCGAACTCGGTCGGCCAGGTTTCGATCGAGCCGACCGTCCAGTCACTCGGGGCGGCGGCCGACAGGTAGTCGGTGAAGTTGCCGGTGGTGCCCGAATCGTCCGAGCGGTGCACCGCCGTGATGTTTGTGCTGGGCAGTTTCACCCCGGGGTTGTGCTCGGCAATGGCCGGGTCGTCCCACTTGGTGATTTGGCCGGTGAAGATCTTGGCCACGGTGGCGGCGTCCAGGTTCAGCGAGTCGACGCCCTCAATATTGAATATGAGGGCGATCGGGGAAATGTAGACGGGGAGCTCGACAATGTCGGACTCGGGGGCACAGCTTTGGAACGGGCCGGCTTCGATCTCTTCGAGTTTGAAGGCGCGGTCGGAGCCGGCAAAGGCGGAGGCGCCCTGCTGGAAGGTTTCGCGTCCCGCTCCCGACCCGGCGGGGTCGTAGTTGACGGTCACGCCCGGGTGGGCGCTTTGGAAGGCGGCGATCCAGGCTTCTTCGGCGGCTCCCTGAGAGGAGGCACCGGCGCCAATTAGTTCGCCGGAAAGATTGGAGTCAGCGGCAGCATCTGCCCCGCTGGCGGAGGACTGTTCGGTGGGGGCAACGCCCACCTCGTTGGCAGCGCAGCCGCCCAAAGCGGCCAAGGCCAGCAGGGCCGCACCGGAAAGTGCACCCAATTTCACCTGATTTTTCACAGCTTGTCATCCTCTGACTAACGGATTGTCGGGTCGATCCCGACAGTGACCAAGCTAGGCAGCCTCGGTGACACCGCCGTGGCACTCAGGTAAACATTGGGTGAATAGTTGCTGACCGGTTGGAGGTGGATCCGAGGGGGAAATCCGGGTGGGCAGCTTCCGTTTCCCCGGTGTTTGCCCAGCCGCTAGCGGAACCGGTAGCCGACCCCGCGAACGGTGGTGATCAGCTCCGGGTGAGCCGGGTCCGCCTCGATCCGGGAGCGAAGGCGTTTGATGTGAACGTCCAGGGTCTTGGTATCGCCAAAATAGTCCGAGCCCCACACCCGGTCGATCAGTTGGCCGCGGGTGAGGACCCGACCGGAGTTTCGCATCAGGAACTCCAACAGTTCAAACTCGCGCAGGGGAATGGCGACGTCCTCGCCGCGAACGGTGAGTGAGTGGCGCTCCGTGTCCAGGATGATTCCCGCCTCGTCTAGCACTTCGTCCGCGGAGACCGGGTCTTCCGCCTCCCCGCGTCGGCGCATCACCGCTCGGATCCGGGCAATCAGCTCGCGCGCGCCGTACGGCTTCGTAATGTAGTCGTCGGCCCCCAGCTCCAGCCCAACCACCACGTCAATTTCGGAGTCCTTCGCGGTCAGCATGATGATCGGGACGCTGGACTGGGCGCGGATCGCGCGGCAAACCTCGGTGCCGGGCTGGCCGGGCAGCATCAGGTCCAGCAACACCAGGTCGAACTCGCCGTCGGAAAAACGGGCCACCGCCTCGTTCCCGTCTGCCACCGTTTCCACCCGGTACCCTTCGCGTTCCAGCAGGAACACCAGGGGGGCGGAAATCGACTCTTCGTCTTCAACTAGCAGGATTCGCTGGTTCATCTGGATCTCTCTTCTGAGAATCGGCGGGTAGCTGGCTGGGCCGCAGGAGCGGGAATGTCAGGGTGAACTGTGAGCCTTCGCCCGGACGGGACCACAGGTCAATTGCGCCGCCGTGCCCGCGCATGATGTGGTGGGCGATGGACAGGCCCAACCCGGTGCCGCCGCCCTCGCGGGAACGGGACCGGTCCACCCGGTAGAAGCGCTCAAAAATCCGGTGCTGGTGCTCGAGGGCAATCCCCTCGCCCTGGTCCGCCACCGTCACCATCAGCGTGTCCTTCTCAAACGTCATTGTCACCCGCACGCGCGAGCCCGGCGGCGAATAGCGAATGGCATTGGACAGCAGGTTGTCGACCGCGGTGGACAGGGCCGACGGCACCCCGGCGGTGATTGCGGGGCGCGAGGCCGGCTCGGGCAGTACCAGCTCCACGCTGACATCCTGGCCGGTGGCCAGGTCGCGGTGGGCTTCCACCTCCTGCACCACCAGTTCGCGCAGGTCGACGGGCTGGCGATCCTCGGGCCGCAGGTCGGACTGAGCCTCGGACAGCTGGATGATGTCGCGGGTCAGGTTACCGAGGCGGCGAGCCTGCTTCAGGAGCTGCTTAGAGAACTCGCGGACCACCTCCGGGTCGTCCGCCCCCTCGACCACCGCCTCGGCCAGCAGGCTGATGGCGGAGATCGGAGTTTTCAGCTCGTGACTGACGTTTGCGATGAAGTCGCGGCGCATGGCCTGGACCCGCTGCTCCTCACCCAGGTCCTCGACCAGGACCACCAGGTGCCGGTCGGGGAGGGGGATGAACTGAATCCGAACCGGGGTTTCGTCCTCGTTCACGTGGGAGGTGGCGGTGCCCGTGTTCAGCACCTGCTTGGCCTGGGCCAGGAAGCGGCTATCTGACAGCTCGATCCCGGAGACGTGGGTGCTTTGGCGGGCGGCAGGGTTGGCGTACAGCAGCTGCAGGTCCGGGCCAAGGATGACGGCGAAACTGTCCAGCTCATGCAGGATGGCCTTGGCCACCGGGTAGGAAGAGGTCACCTCGACCGGGGAGGAGGGGGCGCTCGGCTCGGGGGTTCCGGCCGGGGCGGGGGCCAAATGGCGGTCCCGCGGGTCTCGCTCAGCGCTCATGGTGCCGATTGTAGGTCTAGGCGCGGCGGGCGCCAACCGCTGTTGGGCAAGTTAACCCGCCGTTAACCTCGACCGGGTGAAGTGGGAGGCGGCGCTGGCGGCCCCGGTGGCAGCCCAGTGCGTCCCATCCCACAGGGGCCCTCGTTGACGAGGGCAATCCCGAGCGATTACGCTGATTGACGGTACTCGATACGTCGGGTTCCCAGTCTGCGCCCAAACGGGTGCGGCAGCGGGCTCCATCTCCGTGAGCTCCGGGCGTTATCCTCCTGGCCTGTCAAGGTTTCAGTCATGGCGCACCGGCCCTAGCGGTGTTTTCTGCCCGCAAACTGGAGCCGGTCGTTGAGAGCAGCATTACCACCCAGTATCGAAGAGACGGAGAAATAGTGCCAACTATTCAGCAGCTGGTCCGCAAGGGCCGCAAGCGCAAGCGCACTAAGTCAGACAGTCCGGCCCTGCAGGGTTCGCCCCAGCGCCGCGGCGTTTGCACGCGTGTGTACACCACCACCCCGAAGAAGCCGAACTCGGCGCTGCGTAAGGTTGCCCGTGTGCGCCTGTCCAACGGCATCGAAGTGACCGCCTACATTCCCGGTGAAGGGCACAACCTGCAGGAGCACTCGATGGTGCTGGTGCGGGGCGGGCGGGTCAAGGACCTCCCCGGTGTTCGCTACCGGATCGTGCGTGGCGCGCTGGACACCCAGGGTGTGCGCGACCGCAAGCAGGCACGTTCACACTACGGCGCTAAGAAGGAGAAGAACTAATGCCTCGCAAAGGTCCCGCCCCTAAGCGTCCCCTGGCCGATGATCCGCTGTACGGCTCCAAGGTCGTCTCTCAGCTGGTGAACCGCATCCTGCTGGACGGCAAGAAGTCCACCGCCGAACGGATTGTTTACGGTGCGATGGAAATCGTCGCTGAGAAGACGGAACAGGATCCCCTGACCGTGCTCAAGCGCGCCCTGGAAAACATTCGTCCCTCCCTGGAAGTGCGTTCCCGCCGCGTCGGTGGCGCCACCTACCAGGTCCCGGTTGAGGTTCGCCCCTCCCGCGCCACCACCCTGGCGCTGCGTTGGCTGGTGGACTTCTCCCGCAAGCGTCGCGAGAAGTCGATGACTGAGCGTCTCGCCAACGAAATCATGGACGCCGCCAACGGCCTGGGTGCCGCGGTCAAGCGTCGTGAAGACATGCACAAGATGGCTGAGTCGAACCGCGCGTTCGCTCACTACCGCTGGTAGGGGTCCGTCGGCTTCGGCCGATAAGCTTCACTACTGGTCCCAGCTCCGACGACAGTAAGGACAACAACTAGTGGCACAGGAAGTGCTCACGGACCTCAACAAGGTCCGCAACATCGGCATCATGGCCCACATTGATGCTGGCAAGACCACCGTGACCGAACGAATCCTGTTCTACACGGGCATCAACTACAAGCTGGGTGAAACCCACGACGGCGCCTCCACCACCGACTGGATGGAGCAGGAGAAGGAACGCGGCATCACCATTACCTCCGCCGCGGTTACCACCTTCTGGAAGGGCTACCAGATCAACGTCATCGACACCCCCGGGCACGTCGACTTCACCGTTGAGGTGGAGCGCTCCCTGCGGGTGCTTGACGGTGCGGTTGCGGTCTTCGACGGTAAAGAGGGCGTTGAGCCCCAGTCTGAGACCGTGTGGCGTCAGGCCGATAAGTACGATGTCCCCCGGATCTGCTTCATCAACAAGATGGACAAGCTGGGCGCCGACTTCTACTTCTCAGTCCAGACCATCATTGACCGGCTCGGGGCGAACCCGATCGTCATGGAGCTGCCCATCGGGGCGGAATCTGACTTCGAGGGCGTCATCGACCTGATCGGGATGCGTTCGCTGTACTTCCCCGCGAAGGACGAGAACGGCCAGCCGACCATGGGCTCGCTCGTGGTCGAGGGCGAAATCCCCGCGGACATGGTCGAGAAGGCCGAAGAGTACCGCGAGAAGCTGATGGAAGCGGCCGCGGAGGGCTCTGACGAGCTGACCGAGCTGTACCTGGAAAACGGCGAGCTGACCAACGAGCAGATCAAACAGGGCATCCGCGCCCTGACCATCTCCGGCACGGCGTTCCCGGTTTACTGCGGGACCGCGCTGAAGAACACCGGCGTGCAGCCGGTGCTCGACGCCGTGATCGACTTCCTGCCGTCCCCGCTGGACATCGGCAACGTGCACGGCTTCGTGCCGGGCAAGGAAGACCAGGAGCTGACCCGTGAGCCGTCCGAGGACGCTCCGTTCTCCGCGCTGGCCTTCAAGATCGCTGCGCACCCGTTCTACGGCAAGCTCACCTTCATCCGGGTTTACTCGGGCAAGATTGAGTCCGGCCAGCAGGTGCTGAACTCGATCAAGGGCAAGAAAGAGCGCATCGGCAAGATCTTCCAGATGCACTCCAACAAGGAGAACCCGGTCGAGATGGCTCACGCGGGCCACATCTACGCGGTGATCGGCCTGAAGGACACCACTACCGGTGACACTCTCTGCTCGATCAACGAGCCGATTGTCCTGGAGTCGATGACCTTCCCCAAGCCCGTGATTCACGTGGCGGTGGAGCCCAAGTCCAAGGCCGACCAGGAGAAGATGGGTCTGGCCATCCAGAAGCTGGCGGAAGAAGACCCGACCTTCACCGTGGAGCTGGATCAGGAGACCGGCCAGACCGTCATTGGCGGGATGGGCGAGCTCCACCTCGACATCATCGTGGACCGCATGCGCCGCGAGTTCAAGGTCGATGCGAACGTTGGTAAGCCCATGGTGGCCTACCGCGAGACCATCACCCGGCCCGTGGAAAAGTACGAGTACACCCACAAGAAGCAGACCGGTGGTTCCGGCCAGTTCGCGCGCGTCATCATCGCGCTCGAGCCGATGGAAGCCAACGCCGAAGAAGATTTCATCTTCGAGGACAAGGTCACCGGCGGGCGCGTCCCCCGCGAATACATCCCCTCGGTTGGGCACGGTATTCGCGCCGCCATGGATACCGGCGTGCTCGCCGGCTACCCGGTGGTGGGCGTCAAGGCCACCCTGCTCGACGGGGCGTACCACGATGTTGACTCTTCGGAAATGGCCTTCAAGATCGCCGGCACCATGGCGATGCGCGAGGCTTCGAAGAAGGCCGGCGCAGTCCTGCTGGAGCCGGTAATGGAAGTCGAAGTACGGACCCCGGAAGAGTACATGGGTGACGTGATCGGCGACCTCAACTCCCGCCGCGGAGCCATCCAGTCCATGGATGAGCAGCACGGGGTGCGCGTGGTGCGCGCTCTGGTCCCGCTGTCGGAAATGTTCGGATACGTTGGCGACCTGCGTTCCAAGACGCAGGGCCGTGCAGTGTACTCGATGCAGTTCAACAGTTACGCCGAGGTTCCCAAGGCTGTTGCCGAGGAGATCATCGGAAAGTCTCGGGGAGAGTAGTCCCCAGGGGGCGATACGCCTCACAATAAGTAATAAACCCTGTAGGAACTCTGCCCCACCGGTGTTAGCATTGCACCGAGCCTAAGGCTGAGAAAAACTACCCGAGTCCAGGAGGACAACAAGTGGCGAAGGCCAAGTTTGAGCGCACCAAGCCTCACGTAAACATCGGTACCATCGGTCACGTTGACCACGGCAAGACCACCCTGACCGCAGCCATCACCAAGGTGCTGCACGACAAGTACCCGGATCTGAACGAGTTTAAGCCGTTCGATCAGGTTGACAACGCTCCCGAAGAGCGCGACCGCGGCATTACCATCAACGTGTCCCACGTTGAGTACCAGACCGAGAAGCGTCACTACGCTCACGTTGACGCCCCCGGCCACGCCGACTACGTCAAGAACATGATCACCGGTGCTGCCCAGATGGACGGCGCAATCCTCGTGGTTGCCGCCACCGACGGCCCGATGGCCCAGACCCGCGAGCACGTCCTGCTCGCCCGTCAGGTCGGCGTGCCCACCATCCTGGTGGCCCTGAACAAGTCCGACATGGTCGACGACGAGGAAATGCTGGAGCTCGTTGAAGAAGAGTGCCGCGATCTGCTGAACTCGCAGGGCTTCGACGGCGACAACGCTCCCGTGGTCCAGGTTTCCGCTCTGAAGGCGCTGGAAGGCGACGCTGAGTGGGCCGAGAAGGTTGCCGCTCTGATGGACGCGGTGGATGAGTACATCCCCACCCCCGAGCGCGACATGGACAAGCCGTTCCTGATGCCGATCGAGGACGTCTTCACCATCACCGGGCGCGGCACCGTCGTGACCGGTCGTGTTGAGCGTGGCAAGCTGCCGATCAACTCCGAAGTTGAGATCCTCGGCATCCGTCCCGCCCAGAAGACCACCGTCACCGGGATCGAAATGTTCCACAAGCAGATGGACGAAGCTTGGGCCGGTGAGAACTGTGGTCTGCTGCTCCGTGGCATCAAGCGCACCGACGTGGAGCGCGGCCAGGTTGTGGCCGTCCCCGGTTCGATCGAGCCGCACACCAAGTTCAAGGCTCAGGTCTACATCCTGAAGAAGGACGAGGGTGGCCGTGAGAAGCCGTTCTTCTCCAACTACCGCCCGCAGTTCTACTTCCGCACCACCGACGTCACCGGTATCATCCAGCTGCCCGAGGGCACTGACATGGTTATGCCCGGCGACACCACCGAGATCGAAGTTGAGCTGATCCAGCCCATCGCGATGGAGACTGGCCTCGGCTTCGCTATCCGTGAGGGTGGCCGCACCGTTGGTTCCGGCCGTGTGACCGAGATCCTCAAGTAGTCTGTACTGCTGTAAAGAGCGGGTCCCGTGAGGGGCCCGCTTTTTGCATGCCCGGAAGGCGGGGGAAGGGCTGACAATGGGGTCGGCTGGCTGTCCGCGGGCTAGGCGACGTTCGGTTGGTGTCCAGTATATGAGACAGTACTGGTGTTTTGGGTCGATATTTGCTCGTTCTTGAGGGATTGGGGCCTTAGGTCCTGGAGCTGCGGGTTTTGGCGGCCTTTCAGCGGTCAGGTCAGGTCAACTCTCTGGGCTGAAACCCGGGTCCTGACGATAGGGGAAAATTTTGCCGGCAGCTCGCCCCAGCTCTAGACGGCACGCAGGATCGCGACGTGAACTAAGTGTGACCTGGGACACGAGTTTGGATCCTTAGGTGACAGAAGCGGGCCATAAGGTGCCTGGAGATGGTTCTTTACTACTGTCAGGTAGGTTTGGTCGTCGCGGCCAAACCCGCAGGTAGGTGCGGGTTGTAAATACGTGGCGAAAATGCAATTCGGTCACGAGAATAGATTTGCGATGCGGTCGGCGGCCGCTTGGGCAGAATATTACGATTTGCAAATTAAAGTCCTCCAACGCTAGTTGAAAGTAATTAGGCAATTATGAGTGTGGCGAGTTGTGAATAAACAGGTGGAGATTGTTCGAGTTTGGTATAAACCGCTGACTGGTCCCTCCGTGAAGTCTTGAGTAATGGTGGGTCTCGGGGAATGGTGCGGCTGAACCGCTGGTGACGCAGAGGGTGGCACAGGCCTCTGAACAGGCGGAACGGCGCGGTATGACATCTGTTTCAAAATTGAAATAAATGGCGATGGTGCCTCCGGTGCCCGAAAGGCAACTTATTGCCGACATTGCATATGATTTGCGAAGGCGGTAATGTTAGGCAATCAATAGGGCGCGTTGGTGCTTGCTATTGAGGAAACCTGCCAGGCTGAGGGAAGGTGCTCCTAGTGCGAATAACAGATTGTTCGACGACGACGATCGGGGTCGGCTGTGCGCCGATATTTGCATGGATATTCACTGACGAGCGGGTCGCGCTGTGATCCGCGGCTGTGAAGTGGGACAACGTCTTTTCTCAGTGCTGGTGGGCGAGTCTTGCGGCTGCTGGAAAGGGGCTGAACGTGAATAGGAAGACGAAAGCTCGCCACGCACAGGCGTTGGGTGGGAAAGGTCGGCCGGGAGTGTGGGCTGGGGTCGTGACCTCGATTGCCCTGGCTCTGTCTGGTGGAAGTGTGGCACTGGCGGCCGTTGGCGGGGAAGGTTGGTCAGACTCGGCTCAAAGTCAGATGTCCGGGACCGGGGTGGTTGACCCGGCACCTGTCGACCCCGCACCGGTTGACCCGGCACCCGCTGCGCCGGGGTTGGGTGACGAAGCCGTGGATCAAACGCCAGAGGTCGGGCTGGAGGCAGCGCCGCGGGCCGTAGGTGATGCCCTGGTTTGGGCGGTTGATTCGGAGGGTACGCCAATTGGCGGGGCCACCTTCAGACTCTATGGTCCTTACGCGAGTCGGGGCGGCTGGGGTTCCGCGGTCACGGTGACTGACTGCACTGAAGCTCCGTGTACTAGCTACGATATCGATCCAACCCCGGGGTTGTTTCGGGTTGAGACAGGCCGGCAGCAGGCCCCGATCGACTCCAGTTCGCGATACCGAGTCCAGACCGTAGACCCGCCGAGGGGACATCTGTTCATGGATCAGCAGCCGGACCGGAACATCGCTGGGGTTACCAACAACTCACCGAATCCGGCCCCTGGGCAGTGGATCGATGGTATCCACGACTTTGGTTCCTTTGCATTGCGGGCGCAGACCCATGTGCCCAGTTGCGCGGCCGACTACTTCTACTCGATCAATGCCAACGGGCGGATACTGGAGATCGGTCCGGGCGGGCAAACATATGAACTGGGTAATGCAGTCTCGGGATCCGGAGTTACGATGAATGGCCTGGGGATTGGCCTGCAAGGTGAGGCGGTCTACGCCATTAACCGGTCTGGTTCCAACAACTACAACATGACTGCTGAAGTTTACCGGTTCGATACGGAGACAGGAGTCTGGGAGTCAACTGGAGCGAGGCAAACTAACACTGGCACCAACCTGGTGGCGGGTGCGGTTCGACTCTCCGATGGTCGCTACTTCTTCGGAGGCTTCAATAGCGGCGGAACCGAGTTCCATATCTACATGTACGACGAGACCATTGAACAGGTGGTCGACAAAGGCCGCATCGATGTCTCGGAGCACAACGTCAACGCGGCAAATGGCGACATCGCCTTTGACCTGGCGGGAAACCTGTACATCATCCAGAGCGGAACTTCGACCGTGATCTATTCTGTCACCGCGGATGACCTGCTTGGCTCCTGGGGTGGGACGATTAACTCCTCAGTGACCGAGCCCGCTCGAGGGGTGCTGAGTGAAGTCAATGGTGCCGCCCTCGACTCAGGCGGCGGTCTAGCCCTCGGCAACTCCTCCACGTTGACGATGTACGACATGCCCTCGGTTAATAACGGGGTGCAGATTACCAATGCCTTGTCCAACAGTACGGATCTGGCGTCGTGCGACTCACCTCGAACCGTCACCATCGAAAAAGAACTGCCCTTCGGCCGGGTGAACGACTCCGACCAGTTCCGCCTGCAGTTGCTCGAAGGTGAAACGGTTATTTCACAGGCAACGACGCAGGGTACTGCGCCGGGGGTGCAGGCTCAGCGACTCGGGCCGATCCCGGTCAGTACCAACCGGACGTTGCACTTCTCAGAGGTCTTCACCAACGGTGATGCGACCCAGTACCAGTCGAGCTGGTACTGCAAGTTGGACGGGGTCCTCACCACGCAGGGGACTGGGACGGATGGTAGCTGGGACATTGAGACCGAAGGCCAAGACGTGGTCTGCCGGTTTGTCAATGTGCCTCGGACTGCGTCCGTCAATGTCACCAAGATCGTCCAGGACGCCTCGGGGCAGGAGATCACTGATCCGGACATCAAGGCTGGTTGGGAGTTCAATCTCAGTGCCGCAGGTGGGCAAATAGACCAGGCAACCAAGACAACCGACAGTAGCGGGTCCCTCCAATGGAAAGTCGATTTCAGCCCAGATGAAAATCGCTTCCCCGTAAGGTTGTCTGAGACTCAGCAGCCGGGGTATCTGCTAGCCGAGGGGAGTCAGTGCATCAAGACCGACGTGAACGGGACTGAGAGCGACCCGTTCCCCGCAGAGGACCCGGTCGACGTTACCGTCGGGGACCGGTTGAACTGTACTTTCATTAACCGGCAACTGGGCACCCTGACGGTGAACAAGGATGTGAGTACTGTATACGGTTGGATGGCGCCCTCCCAGGACTATTTTGACCTGACAGCCACCTCAGACGAGGGTGACGTTCTCAGCTTTCCGGACCCCGATGTGGCGCAGCCGGTTCAGCCGGGTACCTATCAGATTGGGGAGGCTGACCGGCCTGGGTATCGTCAGACGGGGATTACCTGCCAGAAGGATGGTGGGGAAGAGTTTGAGCTGGTTGATGGAAATCTGGAAGTGGGGCCCACTGACGGTGCTGTGGTCTGCACGGTTCATAACGAGGATCTGCCCGGTTCGGTTAGCTGGGTGAAGACCGGCCCTGATGGGGAGCAGTTGCTGGCAGGATCTGAATGGCTCTTCGAAGTCCCACACGGTGGTGAGTACCAGGTAGTGACGGACTGCGTGGCGGACACGGCTGAGGAATGTGTGGGCGCGGATCGTGATCCGGCAGCCGGCAAGTTCCGGGTGGTCGGATTCCACGATGAAGTCCGGCCCTCACTCCACTGGATGTCGTACAGGTTGACCGAAACGGCTGCGCCTGCGGGGTATCAAATCAACCCAGATAACGTGGGAATGACGGTTACCGTGGCGCCCGAGAACCTGGACGTAACTGTGGATACGGCTCCCAACTATCCGCGTAGTGGCCCCGATTTGCCGCTAACCGGAGGCAGTTCCGCGGACCTTTACCTACTGGGCGGCGGGTTGGTTGCTGCTTTGGGATTAACCTCGTGGGCTTGGCTGAATCGTCGGAAGTTGGGTGCGGGTAGATGAGAGTTGGGAAGTTTGAGGGCCTCCTAGAGGCAGATCAGCGGGGCTCTGCCTCGGGTAAACACCTGGAAAGGAACACAATAATGAATGGAAAGAGTGGTCGTCGGAGGACGGCCTTAGTGGGAATGATTGGGGCGATTGCCCTAGGAGTTGGTGGGCTGGGTGCCAGCGCTGCTGCTGCCACGGTCTTGTCGCCGGCCAATATTGATCCGGATCAGACTGGTTCGCTCACGATCAATAAGTTCGTCACTCCGGACACTCCGTGGGAGTTGGAGGCGAACGGGAAGCCGATTGAGAATCTCCCGGCAGGGGCGATGCCGCTTGAAGGTGTGACCTTTGAGATTGTCCCGGTTGAGGCTGTGGGGGATGTGGCGCTGGATCTGACCACAACTGAAGGTTGGGATGCAGCAGCCGACCTGGTGGCTGGCGACGTCTACCGGGATTATGCGTATGGTTCAGCGGGGGATGCGTTTGGATTTGGATCTCCTGTTTCGGTGACCACAGGTGCGGATGGTCAGGCGGTTGCGTCTGATCTGCCTTTGGGCTTGTACCTGGTTCATGAGACTAGCGCTGGGAATAACCCCATTACTCATGACACGGCGCCGTTCCTGGTGTCGATTCCGTACCCCAGTGTCGATGACAGCTCCTGGATCTATGATGTTTGGGTTTATCCCAAGAATGACATCAGTGATGAGGAGATTGGCAAAGTGGTGTCTGTTCCCAGTGAGGGTGTTCAGCCCGCCACGGTTGACTGGACTATCACGGTGCCGCTAGTTGGGGGTGAAACCTTTGAGGGGATCAAGTACCTGAAGGTGACTGATAAGTTGGATCCGCGGCTCACGTTTGTGCCGGGTTCCGAGACTGCCACGCTGAAGCGCCCTAATGGGGAGTCGTTTGATGTGACTGACCTGTCAGACCCCGGCTTCACCTACGCGTTCACCGGTCAGGACATGCTGTTCGAGTTGTCGGGGGAGGTTACCGCAATTCTGGGCCCGCCGATGTCTGACACTTTGGAGTTGACCTTTACCACCGCGGTTGATGGGGCCGGCATTATTGAGAACGATGCTACCTCTTGGGTGAATGACTGGACCAGCACGATTGTTCCGGGTGAGGGGCCGAGCACTAACTGGGCGCCTTTGACAATCTACAAGCATGCCAACGAGGATACGGATGCATCCTTGCAGGGCGCGGTGTTCGAGATCCGAACCGACGACGAGGGTGCTCCCGGGGAACTTGTTGGTACCTACACTACTGATGAGTCTGGCAAGTTCAGCGTGAACCTGTGGGTTGGCAACGATGATGACATCACTGAGACCTACTGGGTGGTTGAGACAAAGGCTCCGGCCGGCTACGTTCTGCCGGCGATTGCCGAGACCAAGGTTGATCTGGTCGCGGACCAGGAAGCAACCGTGACCACGCTGTCGATCTCCAACACTGCTCACGAGGGGCCGGAGTTGCCGCTTACCGGTGCTAGTGGTCAACTGCTGATGACCCTGGGCGGGCTCGCTCTGATTCTGGTCGGCGGGGGCGCCTTCTTGGTAGCCCACCGGCGCAAGCAGTCTGAGCGCTAACAAATAGGCGATACTAGATGGCGGGAAGGGAAACCTTCCCGCCATCTTGCTTCGAAGGGATTACCCATGCAAACCGACCTGCAGCCAGGCCCCCCTCGCCCCGCGACGCAAGCGGGATCCACGAGAAATACCGTGTTGTCGGTGGTGGCAGCAGTCTGCGTGTGGATTGGGATCCTGGTATTCCTTTACCCGACAGCAGCTTCCTGGCTGTCCCAAGCCAATCAGTCAAAGGTCCTGCAGAACTACGAGACAGCAGTTCAGTCCGCCAATCCAAGTCGGGATGAGCAACTGGCCAACGCCCGTGAGTACAACGCAGCCCTGACGGCAGGAGCACTGTTGGAGGTTGGTGGACACGTCCCAACCAGCACCGCGACCGTAGGGCCCGGGGTTCTGCCGTACCAGGAGCAGCTTCGGGCCAACCAGTCCGGGTTGATGGGCCGCCTGCGCATTCCCTCAATCGACCTTGACCTGCCCATCTACCACGGCACCGGGGATGAGACCCTCTTGCGCGGACTGGGACACTTGGAAGGCACCTCGCTTCCGGTTGGAGGGTCGGGTACCCGCTCGGTCATCACCGGTCACCGGGGCCTGGCTAGTGCCACCATGTTTACGCACCTGGATCAGGTCGAGGTGGGGGACATCTTCTCGCTGGAAATCTTTGGCGAAACCCTCACCTACCGCGCGATCGAGCAAAAGATTGTCGAACCGGACGAACAGGAAGCCCTCCAGGAAGAACCAGGTCGTGACTTGGTCACGCTGGTCACCTGCACGCCGCTGGGCATCAATACCCACCGAATTCTCCTCACCGGTGAGCGAATCCTCCCGACTCCTCCTGAAGAGGAAGCCAAAATGGGAGCCGATCCGACCGCGCCTCATTTCCCCTGGTGGGCGGTGGGGGCCGGTGCGGCTACCCTGATCTGCGGTGGGTATGCCGTGTTCGCCACCCGGTCGGCTATCAAAGCCAGGCGGCAATAGCGCGCCGCCTCGATCCGGTAGTCACCAGCCAAATGTCAAGCTTGGCCTGTCAAATCGAGTACGGTTGTCGAAAAATGTGGTGCAAAACTACCGCCGATCCCTCCGATCCGCGCGATTGCGCGGACAACCAGCCTCCAAACCGGCACTAGCAGCGCTTCAGCTGGGCAAACCAAGGCCCATAGTCCCGGCGGGCGGCGGCTGTGACCTTTTTCCTCACGCGGCCGAAGGGCGAAATCTCGGGGAAAACTGGCGGTGAGTTCCCGGTGAAATGCGCGATAATATCCAGGAGTTGCCACCTGCTTTTCCCCGGCAACTCACTTCTGTAACGTGTACCTGCTGCTTCCGATCGGGAAGCCGATTGGGCTCAAAAACGAGGCGAGACCCGCGTCGTGAACGGGGTCCAATCGTAAGCAAGTACCGGTCATTTTCCCGGCTGAGCTCGGAGCGAGCCAGCGCAGGGACTTGACCGGCAATGCAGGAGGATACACATTTGACGAGCAGAGTGCGCGGCGGATTTCGACCTGGACTTCGGGCGGGCCTGGCAGTTGGAAGCCTGGCTTTGGCAGGGGTTGCTTTGAACCTGTCGGCATTCGCACCCACTCCGGCAGAGGCCGCCCCGATCGAACCCGAGAACGTGGCCTCGTGTGCCTACGCTGGAGCGGGTGATCGGGGACCGCTCGCCGGCAGCCTGTGTTGGCTCGATTTCTCCGGTTTTACTACCGCCAACTCAGCTCAGCAATATCGAACCGGAGACGACGCCTTTCACGATGGTGAACGCACCTACTACAACGTGAAGGACTATCCGGTTGAGGTCGAAATTGGCTCCGGCCTGGTTTTCACCGCGAAATTGGACGTCACCGGGGAGGACCGGGCCAAAGCCATCGAGGCACGCGCCTTTCCCACCTGGGAAACGGGGGTGCGGGGAGCCTTCCTGGGTAGAAACGGGTTCTATGTCCTCGACCAGAACGTTCAACCAGCTCTCTACCAGGTGGTCAATGGGGCTCCGCCGGTAACCACCACAGTTCGCCTCCACGACATTCAGATGCACCTGAATGGCCGGCCGATCGACCAGTACTCGGTGGTGGTGGCTGATGCGGAGACCACCGACGCCATGGAGCAGATCACTTGGACCACCGACAGTGAGCACGGGTTCAAGCTGTTGGCCAACTCGGGCGAAAGTGCGATGGGGAACGCCTGCGAGGCGACCGGGGGTGGTTTCGAGATCAGCGAAGACCGGAAGGAATCGACCTGCCGATCGGACAACACTTCGCAGGATAAGACCGGGGCGCCGATGCTGTCGGTTGAGGCCCCGGACGAGCCGGGAAAACCCTGGGAGGTCCGCCAGGAAATGACCGGAAGAGGGCAGCAGGGTGTTGCTTTTGCCATCCAGACCGCCACCTTGCAGGGAAAGCTGACCCTGAGCGATCGCTATTTGGACCCCTCCAGCGGGCAGGCGGATCAGACTGACTTTACCGTCCGGGTCCAGCACGAGGGCGGGCAGGTCTGGACTGCTCAGACCGGCTCGAACGGGCTGGCTGCGTCCACCGATCCGGCCACGCTGCTGGAGTCCGTGGCAGACGATGTCGTCTCCTGGTCGGTTGAAGCCGACGACCCCGCCGTTCTAGCTGAGTACCGCCAATCGTGGACTTGCCAGCTCACCGACCAGAGCGGCCAGGTTGAGGAGCTGCACTCTACCGAACCGCCCGAACTGGTCGTCGAGCCGGGGGTAAACGCGGTTTGCACGGTGACTTTGACTCCGCCCTACCTGGCTTTGGCCAAGGAGACCGCCGGGACGGGATCCTACGGGGCGGCCCCGGAGGACTGGCTCTTGGCAGCCGGCCAGGTGAGTTTTGGGCCCGGTAGCGTCGCCGGGACCACCCTTCCAATCAAGCCGAACGTCAGCTTTGCGCTGAGTGAGGTGCCCGCGGGGACCAACCCCAATACGGCCAACTATCAGCTGACCGACCTGATCTGTGAGGGGCAGTCGGTCTCGGATCTGGTCCTGCCGCCGGGGGCTGACATTGCCTGCCGGTTTACCAACTCGTATCGGCCCTCGACCCTAACCCTGGTGAAAGGGTTCGAGGACCCGGGTGAGGTGGCTGCCGGGGCAGTCCTGAGCCCCGACGGGTGGACTTTGAGCGCTGCTCAACCGGGCCAGACCACGCCGGTTGTGTCGGGATTGGCCGGCTCGGCTGCGGTCACCCTGCAAGAGGTCCCGCTTGGTGATCTGGTGCTCTCGGAGACTGCGTCGGACGAGGACGACGGTTGGTACTCGTGGACCGGACTCAGCTGCACGAACGGTGCCGGACATCCGGTCGACGCCACCTTGCAAAACGGGGTCGGGCAGATAACGGCTGCGCCCCAGCAGGATTACACCTGCGTCTTCCAGAACCAGCCCCTGCCGGGCACGCTCACGTGGACAAAGGTGGACCGGGATAGTCAGACCCTGCTGGCGGGGTCCAGGTGGACCTTGCATGGGCCCGGCCAGACTCGGATCGAGGTTGAGGACTGTCAGGAGGGGAGTTGCGCCGACACGGTTGATCAGGATCCCCGCCCAGGTGCGTTTGAAATCCCCGACCTGGCGTGGGGACAGTACGAACTGATTGAGAATCAGGCCCCAGTCGGATATCAGCTAGATGACACCGCCCATGCCATAGTGGTGGGTCCGGGTGGAACTGATCTTGAGTTGGATCCGATCCCAAATGCGCCCGTGGTTGGACCTGTCCTTCCGCAAACGGGCGGACCGAGTGCACTGGCTTATCTGCTGGTGGGAACCGTGTTGGCGGGCGGGTCGGGCTTGGCCTACGCCAGGTGGCACAGCCGCCGTGGTCGCCGCCGTGCCTGACCTAAATGGCTGAGCACCGCGCCTCACACTTCGGCGGGCACTGCCGTCTTCAGGATGGCGAGTGACCGGAGGCAATGGCGCAGGGCTGGCTCTGTCGCCCCGACATTGACACTCAGGCAAGCGTCAGCCGTCCGATTTAAACTACATTGACCACAACTAAATTGCATACGTGTGATCTCGGGCTCGTTGGACGAGCATGGCGTGACCGGCGGTTCTCTCGAGGGGTTTATGTAGCTCCTTCATCACGCTCAGGATTGAGTGGCTGACAAAATCCCAGATGGAAGCGTGTGTATACGTGGCAAGAATTGAAGGGAGAGAACCCGTAGTTGGACAGCATACACGTGGATGGATGTCAAACAAGTCTTGACTATTGGTGGGGTGTGTAAAATTGCCGTTTTTTAACTGGGCCGATGTCTCCTGTTCGGCCAAAATAGTGGTCCAGGCCGGCAAAGTACCGGCCTCTAGCGGAGTGTCAAAATACTGTGATCCGATTCAACTTGGGCAAACTATTTGTGACATGCCTCACGTTTGACCAAAGAAGTGCGAGGTCAGACGATGTTTTCTAATTCATTCTCTCTCAACAGGGATCAAAGACCTATCGTGAATATGCTTGACTATTCGACTGCGGGACCGCTTTGATCTAAGAGCACTAGTTCACGATCATATGTATAAGTGATGAGTCGCAGGATAATTTGGATTCTGATTGCTCCAAAGTCAGGCTCCGACCGCCTGGACTCCACGAGGAGCAGCACCCTATGCCCGCGTCCGCCTTTCCTGTCAACTACCAGAGCGCATCCAACCCCGGGTCAACTGACCGGGGTCTCGAAGTGAACCTGCGTGGCTCGCACCGGAACCGATATCGACACGCGATCCTGCTGAGTCTGTTCTTGGGGACCTGTGGGCTGTTTGTGACCGCTAGTCTGCTTCATTCTGTTCCCGCCCGCGCGGATGCAGGTAATGCCGTTATCACCGGCTGCGCCTTTGCCACCGGTGGGGCCCTAGCCAAGCGCCTGTGTTGGCTCGACTTTGACGGCTTCAGCACCATTGATGGGGAACACACTTCGGCGGGCCAAGGACAGCTGGAGGAGTTTGACGGAGGCCTCTATGGCAACGTGTCAGACTTCCCGGTGACGATCGACATTCCGGGAACTACCCTCCGCCTCACGGCCAAGCTCGACGTGGAGGGCCAAGGCCGGGGGCGGGTAGTCAGGGCGATGCCGTTCCCTACCTGGGAAAGCGGCGATGGAAGTAACGGTGCCTTTCTGGGACGGCACGGATTCTATGTCCTGGACCAGCAGTACCATCCGGCCTTATATATGGTGAAGAACTCCGGTCAATCCGCCACTACTCGGGTCACCTTGAAAGACATTCAGCTCACCCAGGGATCCAAGCCGGTCGCACACTACTCGATTCTGGTGGCCGACGCGGAGACCACTGACCGGGGCGAGTGGATCTCCTGGACCACTGACAGCGAACACGGATTCAAGGTCCTGCCCAACGATCCAACCAAACCCCAGACCCCGATGGGCAACGCTTGCGGTGGGACCGTGGCGTTCGAGCAAGCTGGCTTTGTTGCTAGATGCGATGGGCCGATCGAGACCTACGACAAGACCGGAACCGCGATGCTGGCGGCCGAAGCCCCGGATGAGCCCGGATTGGGTTGGTCGGTGACACAGGAGATGTCGGGGAACGGTCAGCAGGGTGTTGCCTTCGCAGTGCAGATTTCCGGGATGGAGGGGACCGTGGAGATCCCCGACCGCGTCGTGACCGGAGTTGGTCCCGACGGGCCGCGATTCGACGGTGGTGACTTTAGGATTCAGGTGCAACACAACGGGGACAACCCGCTGACTGCGTCCACCGGGACTGACGGGAATCAGGCCAGTACCGTGCCGGGAAGTTTCGTGCAGTCACAATCCGACGACTATGTCAGATGGAGTGTGACTGCCAGTCCCGAAGGGGCACTCGCCAATTACCGCCAAGACTGGGACTGCACTCTGCGCAACGGCATGGGGGAGGAGTTCACCCCCAGTTGGGCGGGAGCAAGCCCGGAGTTTGTGGTTGGCTCGGGCGAGTTCGGCCTGTGTACGGTCACGCTCACCCCCGCTCGGCTCACCTTGCAGAAGGCGCTGGCTGGAAAGCCGACCGCTCAGCTGGCCAGCCCGGAAGACTGGGATTTGTCGGCCGGTGACTTGCCGTATGGTCCGGGCAGTGAAGCCGGGGTGACCTATCCCGTGGCGGCGGGCACCTACCGTCTGAGCGAGGCACCCAACCAGGCCAACCCCAACACTGCCTCCTATCGGCTCGCGGATCTGAGCTGCGTCGACGACGCGGGTCGCCCGGTCAGCTCCGCTGACGATTCGGTGTCGCTGGCGGCAGGGGATCAGGTGTCCTGCGTCTTTACCAATGAGTTAGCTCCGGCCAGGTTGACTCTAATCAAGGAGTACACCCCCGAGGCGACCGTGATCATGGGGAGTCACGCCCCCGACGTCGAGGCGTGGGCGCTTTCGGCGATGGGGATGGACCGGGATTCCACCGTCCTCTTGACGGGCGCTTCCGGCTCACCGGAGGTAACGGACGTTGAGGTCACCCCCGGAACCTATCTGCTCTCGGAACGGTTACCACAGTGGGAAGGAATCGTGTCGCTTGACCAGATTGCCTGCCACGACCTCAAGACCGACGAACTGGTGGCAGTGACCAACGAAGAGGTCGTTCTGGAACCTGGCTCTGAAGTGGCCTGCACTTTCCAAAACCGCGCGGTGGACGGGACGCTGACTTGGAAAAAGGTAGACGAGAAGAGTGGAGTCCTGCTTCCTGATTCGGCCTGGACACTAACTACCGACGGCCATGAGCCGTTCGGAGTCGAGGATTGCCAGCAACAAGGTTGCGTGGGTCAGCTCGATCAGGACCCAACCCCGGGGGCCTTCAAAGTAAAGGGCCTGCCCTGGGGTGACTACCAGCTGGCGGAGTCACAAGCTCCAGTTGGCTATCAGCGCCTCACCGAGGCGCGAACAGTAAATCTGCAGGTCGGGGGAAACCTCGACCTGGGGCCCATCGGTAACAGGCAGAGCGACGGTATCGCTTTGCCGCTTACCGGAGGGATAGGCCGCCTCGGATTTTTGGTGCCGGGCTTGGGGATTGTAATGATGGCGGCCATACTCGCCAGCCTCAATCTCCGATCTCGGCGGCTAGTCGAGCCGTCCGACCATCGGAAAACCATCCGGAACACAAATGGACCGCACTCTGATGAAAGGAACGCGGAACAATGAAAGTAAGAGCAATGACAAGACGAGGTGCTCTCACCGGGGTCAGCTCTCTGGCACTGTGTGCTGCCGGCCTGGTGGGCCTAGTGGGCCCGGCGCTCGCTGACTCCCTCCCGGGGCCGGGTCAAGAAGGCGCGCCCACGTCAGGGTCGATCACCGTGCACAAATATGCCGGAACCCCCGTCGAACGACAGATCAAGATGAGGGATGGCGAAACTGGCTCTAACGTCCACTCCAACGGCACCGAACTGGACGGAGTGGACCGGCACCCGCTGGCGGGCATCCCGTTCTCGGTGAGTGCAGTGGGGGTCGGGACCAACGAATCCTGTGACCTGCTGGACCTATCGGAAAGTGCCAATTGGGATAACTTGCCGCAGTTGGCGTCCGGTGATCTGCCCGCCGGCTACTGCTCTGTGCCTATGGGTTCGGCACAGAATACCGATGCTGACGGCGTGACCGTCTTCTCGGACCTGCCACTGGGCCTGTACCTGGTCACTGAAGGGGAATCGGATCTGGTGCAGGCTGCGGTAGCGCCGTTCCTTGTCACCGTTCCTTACCCGTCGACGGAGGGAACCGGCCCGGCAGCGACCAACGAGTGGCTCTACGACGTGCATGTCTACCCGAAGAACCAGATTCTGGGCAGCGGAAGCAAAGTCATGACCGACACGGGAGTTGGGCTCGGCTCACTTACTAGCTGGACCATCACCTCGCGCCCACTCGGCGGATACGATGACGGCGCCGCCAACCTGACCGCGTACGTGCTGTCCGATCCTCTGGCTGACCAGCTGGAATATGCGCCCGGGACCTCGGAACTGAGCTATCAGACTCCGGGTGGCTCGGTCGAGGCCGTTGACCCCAGCTACGCGACCTTCACCGATAACGAGCTCCGCGCACCCACCTACACCTTCACGCCGGAGGGCCTGGCCTGGCTGGCCACCCTGCCCGCGGGGACCCAGTTTATCTGGAACCTGCAGACCGCGGTGATTGGGGTTAGCGCGAACGGGCAGATCACGAACAACGCCTATGAGAACACCGGGACCGACGACGTCGAGATCGGCCACACCACCACCTACTGGGGTGAGGCACGCCTGCTGAAGCAGGACAGCGCCACTTCAGCGCCACTGGCTGGTGCGGAGTTCCAGGTGTTCAATGCAAACGAGGACCAAACCTGTGAAGGCGACTTGGGCGACCCGGTGGAAGTCAACGGTTCGACCACGTTTATCAGCGACGAGAGCGGCGAGGTCTTCATTGCTGGTCTGTACACGGGGGCAGAGTATGTGAGCACCCCGGGCCGCCCCTACTGCGTGGTGGAGACCAAGGCTCCGGCCGGCTATGTGCTGGACAGCACTCCCGTGCAGATCTTCGTGGGTGAGGGAACGTTGCCTACGGGTCACCAGGCCACGATCAACAACGTGAAGCAGGACGGGCCAAACCTGCCGCTGACCGGCGCGCAGGGAACCCTGCTGCTCTCGCTCGGTGGGCTGGCGTTGGTAGCGATTGCTTCGGGCCTGTACCTGGTCCAGCGTCGCCGCAGCAACCAATAGCAACTACTCAACCGCAATACTGACAGTGGGCGGATGGCTTCGGCCATCCGCCCACTTCGCTGTCCGGACCTCTGGGGGCCGGTCGTCTCAATGGGGAGACGATCCGGTTTGTCAGCAACAAGGAGTGGATGCGGCGAGGAAATCCGCCGCCGAAGGAGCCAGGAACGCCGAAACCAGGCCATCAGCACACACCTAATCAACAGATTAGCTTTCACACACCTTTTTCGTTAAGTGATAAAGATCACTATAAAAGTACTTGCGCGCGTCAGGCGGGGTCGTTATCCGCAGATGAGCCGCTAGTCGAGCTGGGTAAACCGTACCGTCTCGCCAGTATACTAAAGCCTTTTTGACCAGCGTCTAGGCCGATTGTGATCAGTCTCGGTCGCGAATGCGTTCAGCACTCGTCGATGTTAAAAAAACAGATCAGATGAATTGACGCGGATTAAGACGATCGATTAACTACGTCACTTAGCGCGCGTCAAACGACCGCTAGACCGCCATCTGTTGGGGGTTGCGAAGAATTGGGGCTAGCATCTGGGACACCACTGATGAAGTCTGTCAATAAACGGCTGAGTGGTCAGACATAACTAGTTTATTAATACAAACTTCCGATGTGAGGAATCAGTGTAGAGCGATCACGCGACTAGGGAGGAGACGTTGATGGCCCAGCGACGACCTCGACACTCCGGGACCGGGATATCCCAGTCCTGGCGCGGTTTTTTGGCAGTGACTGCCACCGTCTGTGCGGCGGTGTTTTCCAGTGGGACTATGGCTTTAGCGGATGCAGCAGACCCCGGTGACCCCGGCAGTGTCCCCAGTTCTGAATTGGCCACGCCGGCCAGTTCGTCAGCAGAAGTATTAGCTCTCAGTGCCCCCCAATCGGGTGCTGACCAAACCGATCTGGATCAGGCAGTTCCTCCCAATGAGGAGGACTCAGAAAGCGCGGAAGTGCTGCCGGTAGAGAATGATTCAACTGCCGAACCTCCCGCCGAAACAACCAGCCCCGACCCGGCTGAGGTCGCGGAGCAGCCGGCTGAATCCGGCGACCAGGATGCCGACCAGGAATCACAGGAATTGGATCAGCCTCAATCCGGTGCCGAGGTGGCCTCCATCTCACCGATGGCGCTGCCCTCCACCCCCTACCTGACCTGGAAGGTGACAGATTCGGACAATGCACTTTTGGGAGGCGCCACCTTCAAGCTGAACGGACCCCGCGGAAGCAGCAGCTGGCCCGGGACGGAGACCACCGTGGAGGACTGTGTCTCCGGTACCTGTGCCGGTCCGGACTTGGATAACACGCCCGGGGTGTTTGCGGTCAAGACGCTGCAGCCGAACAACACCGTTTCCACCAGTTCGCGCTACCGGCTCCAGCCGGTTTCGGCTCCTGCCGGCCTCACTTTTGCGGGCGATGCGAATTGGAATGAGATTGACGGCTGGGGCTCGAACCCCAGCTGGGGCGAGTGGAGCGACGGAGTGCATGACTTCGGCACCTACCAGGCCACTTCAGCCAGCCCGTCCTGTGGGGCCGGGTACATCTACTCGGTCAGCGGATCCGGCCAGATGTACCAGGTGAACCCCTCCGGGCAGGTGAGCCCGATGGGGACGGCGGCCGATGGCGTTAGCTACTTCAACGGACTGGGAATTGGCGCGGGTGGCTCCCAGGTGTTTGCCATCAGCCGCAGTACCAGTTCCGGCTACAACGTCAGCGGCACCGTCTGGAAGTATGACACCAACACCGGTACCTGGGCGTCCACCGGGGTCACCCAAAGTACCAACACGAACCTGGTTGGGGGCGCGGTCTGTCTTTCCTGCGGCACCTACTTCTTCGGTGGCTTCACTGACGGCGGGGGACAGTTCCGAATTTGGGCCTACAACGAGGCCACCAACACGGTTAGTGCCAGAGGCTATGTTGATACCTCCGAGGGTGCGGCATCCTCGAACAACGGGGACATGGCTTTTGACCGGGAAGGAAACCTCTACGTCGTCCGCGGCGCCGGCTCCGATATCTCCGTCTACTCGGTGACCGCCGCCGACCTGAGCAACTCCGGACCCAACACCAGGCTGAACGCCTCTCGGTCGGAGCCAAGTTACTCCGGCATGAGCAACGTCAACGGCGCCGCCCTTGATGCCAGCGGCAAGCTGTTCCTGGGGGACTCCAGCAACCTGACCTCCTACAACATGCCGGACATGACCGGGGCCCAAACGGTCACGTCGCACCTGGCTTCCAGCGCCGACCTGGCCTCCTGCTCGTCCCCGCCCACCGTGGTGATTGAGAAGGAACTGCCCAACGGGCGGGTTAATCCAGATGACCAGTTCACCCTGTCCATGTCTCAGGGGGACCACCTGATCGGGACCGCCACCACCTCCGGCACCACAATCGGGGTGCAGGATCAGCGGGTAGGACCGCTGCCCGCCAACCGCGGGGTCGACCTGACGTTCGCAGAGACCTTTATCAATGGCGCTGATCCCAGTCAGTACGCCACCAGTTGGAAGTGCAACCTGGACGACAACACCGTGCCCTACGCCAGTGGGACCGGAACGAACGGCGTCATCAACATCCCCTACGAGGGCGAAAGGATGGTCTGTCGGTTCGTCAACACGCCGCTAGTAGCCCACGTGAACGTCACCAAGCAGGTGCTGGATGAGGACGGCAACGACGATCCCACCTCCCGCGCCAACTGGGCGATCACGCTGACCGACTCGGCGCTGACCGGCAACGTTCGCCACAACCCGCTGCCAGATGTTCAAAGCACCAACACGGGCGGCCAGACCAGCTGGGACCTGTACTTCGATTCGTCCGGTGACGCCGCTACGGTTCAACTGGCGGAAACGCAGCAGGAGCACTACCGGTTCGTTTCCGGCCAGTGCGTGGTGACGGACATCAACGGGGTCCCGGGGATCCCGCAGGTGTTCCAATCCGAAGAGGGGTCAGAGATCAGCCCGGTGCATCCCGGTGAGACGGTGGACTGCACCTTCGTCAATCAGCGGATCAGCCAGACACTGACCCTGACCAAGAGCGTAGAGAACAATTTCGGGGGCCAGTTGGAACCGGATGACTTCACCCTGACTGCCACGCCGCTGGACCCGGCCGGGACGCCGCTCGAGTTTGCCTCCGGGGAAACCATGGAGATCGACCCGGGCACCTACCAGATCGGCGAGGTGGCCCAGCCCGGGTACGAGCTGTCCGGCATTGCCTGTGCCGTGGGTGACGGTCAACCGGTCGCCCTGATTGACGGCCAACTGGTGATCGGACCGGACGACACCCACGTCGCCTGTACCCTGACCAACAACGACCAACCCGCCTCGGTTACCTGGGGCAAGGTGGCGGCCGGGACCGATCAGTTCCTCTCCGGCTCCAGCTGGACCCTGACCGGTCCGACCGGGACTAGCTCGGCTACCGTGCAGGTGGAGGACTGTGAAGCCGGGCCCTGCACCGGGCCGGACCAGGATCCTCGACCGGGCCGGTTCCAGGTGAACAACCTGAAGTGGGGGGCCTATCAGCTGGTTGAGGCTACGGCTCCGGCCGGGTTCATCAAGGACGACACCGTGCATCAGATTGACCTGGGCCCGACCAACCTGGCCGTTGACCTTGGCAACTTCGACAACGAACTGCGCGAAGGTCCGGTTCTACCCATCACGGGTGGGTTCGGTACCGACACCTATCTGCTGGGTGGGGGACTGGTAGCTGGCCTCGGGGCCATGATCGCTGCCGCCTACTACTCGCGCCATCCAAACCGCCTTCGGTCCTCGGGCCGACGCGCCGGCACCAAATAATTACCACGCCTCCAACGCGTCCGCGCCGGGGCAGGAACACACAGTGAAAGGAATGCAAATGAGCATCATTACTAATAGCCGGGGGAGGCGGTTGGTAGCTGCTCTCGGCGCGGCTGGGCTCGGGCTGGTCACCATGACCGGACTGGCCTTTGCGGCCGATGACGAACCAGTCACTCCGTCAGTAGCTAACATCGACGGGCAGCACCCGACCAGCCTGGAGATCCGGAAGTATGCCACCCCGGATCAGGCTTGGGACTTTGCTGCCAACGGCAAGGCAGTTGACGTACCCGACGACGCGGTCCCGCTGATGGGGGTCCAGTTCGAGGTCGTTCCGGTCAACTCCATCGCCACCGGTCCGCGCGCCGGCGACCTGGATCTGCTGTCTGCCGACGGCTGGGATCGGGCAGAGGGCTTGGACGCGGACGCGGTCAAGGCTGACTACCTGGGCGCCGGAGGAATGTACACCTACGGCACTCCGGTCACCCTGACCACCGATGGTGACGGGATGGCCATGCAGTCCCTGCCCCAGGGCCTGTACCTGGTCCGCGAGGTCAGCCCGGGTAACAACCCGGTCTCGATGATCTCCCCGCCCACCCTGGTCACCCTGCCCTACCCGGATGCGGACAGTGCCTCCTGGCTCTACGACGTGGTGATCTACCCCAAGAACGACCTGTCAACCGACACGATTGACAAGGAAGTCATGGACCCCGACACCATTGTTCAGCCCGATGGGATGACCGACTGGAAGATCACGGTGCCGCTGGTGGGTTACAACCCGGATGAGGGGATCACCTCGTTCATGGTCAACGACCCGCTGGACTCGCGCCTGACCTACGTGGATGGCTCCGCGGTGGTCAAGATCCTCAACGATGGCACCCAGGTGGGGTCGGATCTGGTCGCCGGAACCGACTACACGGTCACCGTTGACAGCTCCAACAAGCTGGTGCTGACGATGGAGGAGTCGGGCTTGGCCAAGCTCAATGAGAACCCGGCCAGCCACGTGGAGGTCACCATCACCACCGCGGTCAACGGGGACGGCATCGTTGAAAACCACGTTGACGGCGTGGTGAACAACTGGACCACCGAGATCGTCCCGGGCGAAGGGCCAACCACCAACTGGGCCACCCTGGAAGTGCTGAAGTACGCCGGGGAGGATCAGTCCATGACCCTGCAGGGTGCGGAGTTCCAGATCTACCGCAACCACGTGGTCGACGGTGAGGACGCAGCCGATGAGTCCGAGCTGGTGGGCACCTACACCACCGGCGCCGACGGCACCTTCGATGTCACCCTCTGGGTCGGCAACAACGCGGACATGAGCGAGGTCTACTGGGTGAAGGAAACCATGGCTCCGACCGGCTACGTGCTGCCCGCCAACCCCTGGTCCATGGTCACCCTGACGGCGGACGCCAACGCCACCGTCACGGTCCACCCGGTCTCCAACGTCAAGCACACCGGTCCGGCCCTGCCGATCACCGGGGCCAACGGCCAGTTGCTGATGATGGGCGGAGGCCTGGCCCTGGTCCTGCTTGGTGGCGGCGCCGCCCTGGTGTCGCGCAAGCGCAACCCGAAGGCCTAACAGCCAAAGGTGACTGAGCCGAGGCCGAATCAGTCACCGCCTGAGAAGACTGGTGGCGGGAAGACAGCCCTTCCCGCCACCAGCGCTGTTTGCGCCCTTTTTCCGGCGGGCCCCTCCGCCTCGTCCTCTGAGGAAAGCACAAAATGAGCCAAGTTGAGTCCCCTCCCCACCCGTACCGGTCGCGGCGGGCCCACCAGCACCAACCTGCCCGTCGGCGTCGGTGGCGTCCGCGCTGGATCACGCTGATCGCCGCCGGCTTGGTTTGGCTTGGGCTGCTGATCTTCCTCTACCCGACCGTGGCGGCCTGGTTCACCCAGTACGCCCAGTCGAAGGTGGTGGCGAACTACCAGCAGGATGTGGTTAGCGCCAACCCATCGCGGGCCGAGCAGCTGGAGAACGCCGACAAGTACAACGCCGCCCTGATTTCCGGGGCGGTGCTGGCTCGGAATGCGCACGTGCCCGAGGGGAAGGGCCAGGTTCCCGAGGGGGTGTTGCCCTACGACCAGCAGCTACAGGTGGGCCCGGGTGGGCTGATGGCCCGCCTCCAAATTCCCGCCATCGACCTGGACCTGCCCGTCTACCACGGGACGGCCGACTCCACCCTGCTGCGGGGGCTCGGTCACCTAGAGGGGACCTCCCTGCCGGTGGGTGGGGAGGGAACCCGAGCGGTCATCACCGGTCACCGCGGCCTGGCCAGCGCCACCATGTTCACCAACTTGGATCGGGTGCAGCTGGGCGACTCCATCACCCTGGAGGTGCTGGGGGAGGTGCTGGCCTACCGGGTGATCGACAAGAAGGTGGTTGAACCCGAAGAGACCGAGGCGCTGCGCGAAGAGCCCGGGCAGGACCTGCTGACCCTGGTCACCTGCACCCCGCTGGGGATCAACACGCACCGGATCCTGGTCACGGCCGCCCGGGTGCTCCCGACCCCTCCCGAGCAGGTGGCGGCAATGGAGGGCGACCCCACGGTGCCCCATTTCCCGTGGTGGGCGGTGATCCTCGTCGGGTCGACCGCGGTCCTGTGCACCTATGTTTGGCGGACCGGACGCCGCGACTGAATCCCCGGAAAACTGGGCCTGATCGGGGCGGGGACTCCCGGTTTGTCGGACGGGGTGAAGAAGTAGACAAACCCCACTGCTTCCTACCTGGCCATTGGGTCCGGATTTTAACTACGGTAGTAGTGTGAAAAAAGATTCAGCGTCGAACGAGGTTGAACAACCGCGTCCAACTCCGGTGCATCCGCCCGCAGCGACTCCGCGCGTCCCCCGGGGACGACTGCTGCTGCTGGCAGGCGGAGGGTTGGGTCTGCTGGCCGGTCTGAACGCGGCCCTGCTCCGGTTGGGCCTGGCGGCCCCGGTTCAGTCCGACAGCCTGGCCAGCCTGCACGGCATCTTGATGCTGTACGGGTTCCTGGGTACCGCGATCACCCTGGAGCGGGCGGTGGCCCTCCAGTCTGATCGGGAAGCCTTCACCGTGTGGGCCTACCTGTCACCCGCTGCCAGTGCGCTGGCGGTCCTGGCTGCCCTGCTGGGACTGGCTCAACCCGACCTGTTCGGTTCCCACCTGGGGCCCGGGCTGCTGTGGACCCTGTCGATGGTGACGCTGGTGGCGATCTACCTGGTCATCTGGCGGCGCCAGCAAACCGTCTTCCTCCTGATCCAAATCCTCGGCGCTGTGGCCGGGGCCGTGGGAGTGGCGCTGTGGGCCCGAGGCCTGGAGATTCCCCTGGTGCTTCCCTGGTGGGCCGCCTTCATTGTTCTCACTATCGTCGGGGAGCGGCTAGAGCTGGCCCGGATCGCCTTTGCCGGCGGCACCACCGAGATGCGGGTCCTGCTGGAATCACTCCTCTACTTCTTGGCGCTGGTCGCCACCCTCTTCACCCCGGCTTGGGGCTACCCGCTGATGGGATTGGCCCTCGGCCTGCTGATGCTGGACGTGGGCTACCACGACATTGCACGCCGGACTGTCCACACCGCGGGGCTGACCAAGTTCATGGCCGCCTCGATGCTGGCCGGTTACGGCTGGGCCCTGCTCGCGGCCGGAATCTGGGTGGTGCGCGGACCCGTCCTGTCCGGCTACGGCTACGACACGGTGGTTCACGCGCTCACGATCGGGTTCGGCCTGTCCATGGTGATGGCTCACGCCCCGGTGATCGTGCCGGCCGTCGTGCGCCGACCGGTGCCGTACCACCCGATCATGTGGGCCATCTGGGCTCTGCTCCAGGGTGGGCTGCTGGTTCGCGTGCTCGGTGGGGCGCGCGCCACCTGGGGGCAGCCGTCGGCCGAGGTGGCCTGGCAGTTTGGCGGGGCGGTCGACGTGCTCACCGTCCTGGTCTTCGTCCTCTCGACCCTGACCCTGATCATTTGGCACGGGCGAAAGGATCGGACGCGATGAGCATTCCGCTCAGCGGCGGGGCCACCGGCCCAACCGGTCCCGGTTCACAACCGTCCAACCGGCCGCGTCGAACCCGAGTCGATCGGATCACCACCATGTGGATGATCCTGGCGGCCCTGATCCTGGCCTACTCGTTTGTGTTTGGGGGCCAACTGAACCAACAGTGGTGGACTACGGTCCACCTGATTACCCTCGGGGTGATCACCAACGCTATTTTGCAGTGGTCCTGGTATTTCTCCCGCTCACTGCTGCGCCTCCCCCCGAGCGACAAACACTCGGGCGCGCACCAAACCGCCCGCCAGGTGCTGTTCAATCTGGCGCTGGTGGAGCTGGTGGCCGCCATGTGGCTGGCCTCCCCGGTTGGCGCGGTGATCGGGGCGACCGCGATCGGCCTGATCGTGGCTTGGCACGTGGTGGCGCTGGTGCTGGCCGGCCGCTCGGCGCTGGCGGCGCGCTTCGCCGTAATCATTCGCTACTACACCGCGTCGGGGGCCTTCCTGGTGGTGGGCACCATCTACGCCAGCCTGCTGACGATCGTGTTGCTCTCGCCGGATCCACCCGCAGAACTGGTTCGCATTCAAGGCGGCCTGACCGTGGCTCACGCCCTGGTCAATGGCCTGGGCTGGGTGGGCCTTACTATTGCCGGCACCCTGGTCACGCTCGGGCCGACGGCGCTGCGGACCCGGATGGCCGACGGGGCCGTCACCCGGGCCGTGCAGATTCTGCCGGTCCTGATCGCGGCGCTGCTGGTCGCCACCGTGGCTGCCACCTTCGGGCTGCTGGCGCTGGCCGGCCTGGCGATTCTGGTCTATGCGGCCGCCCTGGTCTGGGGGATCGGTCTGCCCCTGCTGCAGGTGGCGGTCCGCAAGCCGCTGGCCGAATATGCTTCCTGGAACTTTGCCGCGGGGATCCTCTGGTTCGCCGTTGGTTTGGTTTGGCTGGCAGCCGAGCTGGCCTGGGCACCCGGTGCCGATGCATTCCGGGAGTCCTCCCGGCTGGTGGTGGGGATCCTCGGGGTCGGCGGGGTGCTGCAGATCCTGATCGGCGCCCTCAGCTACCTGCTGCCGGTCGTCGTTGGGGGCGGGCCGACACCGGTCCGGGTCGGCAATGCCACCCTGCAGGTGGCGGGTGGCCTGCGCCTGGCGGTTCGAAACGCCGGGCTGCTGCTGGCAGCATTTGCCGGTTTGAGCGGGGTGGAGTCCACGCTCCTGACCGGGATTTGGGCCGGTCTGATTATCGTGTCGTTCCTGGGTGACATCGCTGCCATGGGGGCGGCCGGGGTGCGCCAGGCTAAAGCTAAACGTGAACCGACCCATGAAGGGGGAATCCGTGGTTGAAAAGCAGAAAGTGACGGTGGCGCAGGGGGCCTCCGCAGTCTTGGGAATCGTGATTGTGGCCGTCCTGGCCCTCGCGGCTGCCCTGATCTCGCCGTCCCTGGTCTCTGGCACCGGCTCCGAGCCGGCCGCTGGCTCCGGTTCAGCGCCGGCCTCCTCGGCCAGTTCGGCCACCGGCCAAACCACGGAAGTGACCGTGACGGTGGACGGGATGCGCTTTGTGCCCGGCACCATCGAAGTTCCCGCCGGCAACAACCTGGTGGTGAACTTTGAGAACACGGGCGATCAGCGGCACGACCTGGTGTTTGCCAACGGTGTCGCGACCGAGGCGTTGGCACCGGGCGCGTCGGCCCGCCTCGACGTCGGCGTGATCACCTCGAATCTGGACGGCTGGTGCTCCCTGCCCGGGCACCGACAGATGGGCATGGTCCTGGAGGTGGTGGCCACCGGCAGTGAAAGCGAAACCACGGATCAGATGGGGATGGGGCACGAGGGGATGGACCACTCGGCCACCGCCTCGGCTATGCCGACCATGGCCGACCTGATGGACGAGGCGACCAAGCATGATCCCTACCCGGCCCGGGTTGAGCCGCTGCCGCCCGCCGACGGGCCCCAGACGCGCGAGTACACCTTCGAAGTGGTTGAGTCTGAGGAGGACCTGGGGGCCGGAATTGTCCGTCCACTCTGGACTTTTAACGGCACCGGTCCGGGTCCGATTCTGCACGGCAGGGTGGGGGACGAGTTCGTCATCACCCTGGTCAACAACGGGACGATGGGCCACTCGATTGACTTCCATGCCGGCGAGATTGCGCCGGACGAGGTGATGCGGACGATCGAACCGGGCGAGTCCCTGGAGTACCGTTTCACCGCGGGCCGATCGGGAATCTGGATGTACCACTGCGGTACCATGCCGATGACGCTGCACATTGCCAACGGGATGTTCGGGGCGGTCATCATTGAGCCGGACGGGCTGGAACCGGTCGATCAGTCCTATGTCCTGATCCAGTCCGAGTACTACCAGGACGAGGCGGGGAACACCGCCGCCGACAAGTTGAACACGATGATCCCCGACGTGGCCATGTTCAACGGCCGGGCTTTCCAGTACGACGTCCACCCACTTACCGCCAAAGTTGGGGATCGGGTCCGGTTCTGGGTGCTGGACGTGGGGCCGAACTCTCCGCTGGCCTTCCACATTGTCGGCACGCAGTTCGACACCGTCTGGAGCGAGGGGCACTACTCGGTCCATCACGGCCAATCTACCGACGGCCTGACCAAGGGAGTCACCGGGGCGCAGGTGCTGCCGCTGCAGGCTGCTCAGGGCGGCTTTGTCGAGTTGGTGGCCCCGGAGCCGGGCCACTACGCCATCGTGAATCACATTATGACGCTGGCGGAAAAGGGAGCTCACGGGATCTTGCAGGTGGAGTAGCAGCGGGATTGCGGGAGCGGCGCTCGGACCAGGCGGTCCGGGCGCCGTTATGCTACCCGAGCGCGGGTTGGATTGGGCTGGGTTGGATTGGCCGGGTTGGATGGGAATGCAGCCGTGTCCGCACCCGGTCACCTGGAGCCGAGGGGGAGGGCGACCGTGGGGTCCGATCTGAGCCGTACTCAGAGTGGAACGTACCACAGTCTGAAACGGTTTTGAGGTCAGCAGGGACTAAAGGCATGGCTGATTCTGCCTCCGATGGATCCGAAAATCGGGCCGGTTCGGGCCCTGAGGTCACCCGGTCGTCGGCCCGGCCGAAAGCTGAGAGGGCAACCTTCCCACTTTGGTCCGCAAATCCCCGCAGATTGGTCCAGAAATACTTGACATTGGGTGACAGGTAAGGCTGATCTAACTTTCTGTCCGTCGTGGCCGACGATGACCGCCAAGACCATGCGTGTTAATAAATCGGGCTGTTTAGCAATGGAAGTGCACCCGGCTCTGCTGGCAGCAGCGGGCCAGTTTTCGTCAGCGGGCGGGAGTGAGTCGATCGTCTGGGTCGATCGATTCGTGATAACGCAGCTATTTATCACAACGCTTATGAGGGGCTCAATGTGGAATGCCGAAGATGTCATTTAGACACCGGCAAAATGTCTTTTGCATCGGCACTTCCAGGTAAGAGTTTGAACGACATGGCCGGTCAGCGCGGGGGACCGAGCCTCACTGGAGAGGTGTGGGCAGAGGATGGGCAACTATCTAGGCGGCCGTTGTAGTCGACAGACCCCGCACTGCAAGCGGCCCTTCAATTATTTAACACGACCATTCTTTGGATTAAATCTAGCGCTTGGTCTAGGCTAAAGGCGGCTGAGTAACACGTATTTTCGTGGTTGGCTACTGCACGCCCAAAATCGGGCTCCGTTGTGTTAGTAGTTTTTAAGGAGAACCGCATGTCATCCCCTGCACGCCGTCGCGCACGGACGGGTCCGGGTCGTCGTTGGCGCGACCTACTGTTTTCACTGCTGGGAGCCATAGCGCTCCTCATCCCCATGGCCGGTCCGGCGCTCGCCGACCAGTCCGGGGGCACAAGTTCCTCCTCTCAAACCGAGGTGGAATCGAACCCGAGCTCCGAACAGGACCTCGCCCCCGAGGTCACCGCTCCGGAAGGACAGGTAGCTACTCCGCGAGCTGTGGATCCCAACAGCTTGCCGGAGTACTTCAAGGTCCAGAAGACGGTGGACTCGAAGTCAGCGGTCACGCTGGAGCCGGGCCAGACTTTCGAGTACAAGATTCAGGTCTCCTGCTCTGAGGTGGACTGCCTAAACGCTCAGGTAGTGGACATCCTCCCCGACCTGACGGGCTTCCAGGTGCAGGGACTCAGCGCCTGGCCGCAGTCGATTGCTTCCGAGCTGACCTGGCAAAACGCGGCGGGCGAACAGATCGCCCAGCCGCAGGTTCTCCAACAGGGTGACCAGCTCAACGTGGCCTTCCGTCAACCGCTGCCCGGGGGCAAGGTTGGCTTCCCGGTCGCCAACACCTTCTTTATCTCCATCTCGCTGAAGGTACCGAGCGACTTTTCGCCGCTCGACCCGCGCAACAACGAGGTGCTGGTCAACGTGGCCAAGGGCCAGGCCGACAACGCACGCCCGGTCGAGGCTGAAGCCGACATCACCGTCGAAGCTAAGCGTGACATCTCCGTCGCCATCGACAAGACCTGGAACCCGAGTCAGCAGCCGTTTGGCGAGGGAAACCCCTCGATCGTCGACCTGACCGTCACTAACACCTCGAACGTTCCGGTCGACACGCTCCGGGTCACGGATCCGAGCCCGGTGCCCGCCTCCGGCCTGGAGCAGCTGACTTCGGACAACCCCTTCAACGAGGTGGACTTCGTTGGCTTTGGCGGGTCCACTTTCCCGGCCGGGGCCGACCTGGTGCAGGTAGACGCCTACACGCAGGTTGATGGCATCTGGCAGTGGGTCAGTGGTGTTCCGAGCACCGACTTCGTGCTGCCTGAGGGCGTCGTCGCCTCCGAGGTGGGTGGTCTGCAGTTCACCTTCACCGGCGAGCAAATTGCCAACGGCGCCGGTGGAGCCGCGCACCTGCAACTCGAGGTGGCCCAGCGCGCCACCCACCGGTCGGACCAGACCGACTTGTCGCTGGATGGTTACCAGGATCGCAACCTGGCCGAAGCCCAGACCCAAGTGACGGTGGACGACCAGGTGCTGCAAAGCCCGGTGGCGACCGATGACGCCAACTTCCACGTCACCTCGCCCGTGGTGGAAACCACCGTGGTGAAGAACTTCGATCCGGACCGGGTCAGCCAGGGTGTCTCCACCACCGGAACCATTGTTGCAACCAACTCCGGTTCCCCGGTTGCCCAACTGACGGTCAGCGACCGCGACTTCTTCGACGCGGGTCAGGGCAACTGGCAGAAGCGCTTCGGCGGGTTCACCGCCCCGATCACCTTCCCGAGTGGGGCCGAGGCCGGCTCCATCACCTACTACCTATCCGATGGCACCACCCAGATCTTCGAGCTGTTCGAGGACCAGATTCCGGAAGCCCCCGCGCAGAACCAGGCCTTGGTGACCGGCTTTGAGCTGAACTTCAACTCGGGCTCGGCCAACCGCATCGCCTCTGGCGCTGAGGTTCGCGCCCAGTTTGAGGTGAAGACCAACCCGGACCGGTCGGGGGACCAGGGGGAGGTGCGCGTGACCAACCGCGCCGAATCCACCGTCACCTCCGCTAACGGCACCACCGACTCCGATGAGGACACCGCGGTGCTGGAGATCGTTCAGCCGGCCATGACCATCACGCTTGACAAGCAGGTGGTTCCGAACATCACCGTCCTGCCCGGGCAGAACGTGATCGTCCAACTGGGCACCACCGCCAAGCCGTCGGTCGGCACCGGGGTGAAGGACCTGCAGATCACCGATCAGGCGAACCCGGAGGTCACCAACGACTTCTGGAACGCCTTCAACGTGAACTCGATCCGCCCGACTCAGATTCCGGCCGGGTACAACCTGCAGGTGGCCGTCCTATCTGGCGATGTCTGGACCGAGCTGAGCCTGCCCGACCTGGGCGACGTTTCGAAGGAACGACTCCTGGTTATGGACGAGGCGGACTTCACCGCGGCCCTGGCCTCGGCGGGGCTCACCTCGGACGACGTCACCGGGATCACCTTCGACCTAACCGCCGCCGACGGCGTCGGAATCATCGGCAACCTCAGCGTCAAGCCAAACGTGGGCTTTGAGGCTCGTGCCCAACTGCGGACCGGGGGAGACATTCCCGCGGGCAAGACCACCTATCAGAACCAGGCCATGGCTCAGGGGACCGGCCATCCTCCGGTGGGACCGGACGTCCCGTCCGGACCGGTCGAGGACCAGGGCACCGGCTCAGTTGAGGATCCTTCCCAGTCTGGTGGGCCCGGTGGATCGACCTACCTGGCCAAGAAGTGGGGACAGGACTGGGTCCTGTCGCTGACCGGGATGAGTCGAAACACCACGATCACCTGGAACGTGGACAGCGGTCACAACCAGGTGGTGGTCTCGGATCCGGGTTCAAGCATCGGCCCGGTTTCCCAGTCGGTATTCAACGCTTTCAACCTGACCGGGATCTCAGGCCTGGCGGTCAACAACACCCCCTACACCAATGGCTGGTACCTCAAGTGGGATCGCATCTCCCAGGTGGAGCTGTACAACTCGAACACCGGAGCCTGGGAAGTAGTGCCGGCTCCCGAGGGGTCGTGGCAGCGGGCTGACCGTTCCTTCAAGGGATACAACCTGAACGCAGACCAGCAGGGCACCACCACCGGCGTTCGGCTGACCGTCGTTCCGGACGACGCGGCACGGGCAGCCAGCACCGATCCCCTCGCCCCGCGGGTGGGTTCCGGCGTGACCGGCGGCCTGTCGACCGGTGGGGCCAACAACTCCACCAACCGTGCGTTCGTCCTCAACTGGGAGATTCGCGACCGGGCCCGCCAGCAGGCGGACGGAAACCCGTGGGTCACCGGCCAGCGCGCCTACAACGTGACCAACGATGAGGAGCAGCCGGTCAAGGCCCTGGTTCGCAACACGACCAGCCTGTCCGACGAAAACTCCGTGCTGGATACCGCCTGGGCCGACATCACGATCCTCGATCCCGTGGCCAACGTGAAGGTGGCCAAGTCGGCCAACCCGACCAACCTGGTGGTGCCCAAGCCCGGCTCGGTGGCACCCGAAAACTACCCGACCACCTCGTTCACCGTGACCGCCAACAATGCGGCCGGTGAGGGAAGCAATCCGGAAGCCTCCAAGGCCTCCCTGGCCCAGTGGGTTCGCCTGATCGACCCGAACTGGTGCCAGTCAACCGAGGACTGCCTGGTGGAAAACACCACCGAGGGCGCCCGGTCGAATCCGTGGCTGAACCTGCCGGCGGGGGCCAAGCTGGGCGAGTACGACTCGTTCAACTGGCTGAACCTGACCAAGCTGACGATTACCACCTCGAAACCCGAGCAGATCAACCAGGACGCCACGCTCGTGTACCTGCTGCGCTACCAAAATGGCGAACTGGTCCCCGACGAGGGCTCCATCACCATGACGCAGGCCAATGCGCTGAGCCGCGAAGACCTGGCTGACGTCGTTGGATACGCGGTGGTGTTTACCTCGAACGTGCGGCCCGGCCCTTCCGGTGGGGGCGGGATGATCTCGCCTGACAACAACCTGAAGGTGGTGGTCGACACCCAGCTGCGGAGCACCGAACGGATCGACGGTTCCCCCGTCTCGGTCAAGCCCAACAGCTTTGTCTCCAATGAGAACACGGTGTTTGCTCAGGGGATTCGTCCCGAAGGGGTGGGTCCCAACGACCACGCCGGAGCCAACTCTGAAGCTCAGGTGCGCCTGTCGGGCGAAACGGTCGACGTACGACCCACCAAGACGATCGAGCCGGAAGTGCTCTATGAGCCCACCCGCGACGAGACCGTCCAGGTGAGGATCGGTGCCGACCAGGGCTCCACCTCGAACGCCTCACCCTGGAAGGTGGTGCTGGAGGACTACCAGGCCAACAGTTCCTTCTGGAACCTGATCGACCTGGATCAAATCCAGACGGTGGTCGCGCCCAAGGGGGCTGACCTGGTTCAGATCGACGCCCACGTTTACGGCGCCGACTGGGTGGAGGGGACGCCGCAGCCCGTGGCCGGCCCCAACTACCAGCTGCCCGCATCGGTGGTCAGTGACCAGGTCGACGGCCTCAGGTTCACCTTCACCAAGTCCGGGCCGGTGGACGAAGACGGCAAGGGGCCGATCTTCTCAGCCACTAACAACCCCGCTTGGCAGGCGAACGTCCTGTTCACCGCGAACCTGCGTGAGACGGCGCGTTCGGGTGGGGACGTCGACTTCCCGCACGAGCCGGTAGCGAACCACCTGGTGGCGCAAAGCTTCGGGAAACTGTCCCAGTCGGCTCGTCCGAGCACCCAGGATGACCTCCGCCTCGAAGCTGGCTCACACGAGCTGGCGATCGGCAAGCTCACCAACGAAGGGCAACGCCAGGTCTCCGGTGGCGCCACCGTGCCCTGGGATATCGTGGTCAAGAACCAGGGGACCGGCTTCATTACCCTGACCGAAGTGGTGGACAAGCTGCCCGCCCTGCTCGACTACACCGGTGAGAGTGCATCCAGCGGTCCGGGTGTCAGCTACACCCTGCCCGAGGGAATGGCCGAGCCGCAGATGTCGCTGTCCGAGGACGGCAAGACGCTCAGCTTCACCTGGGCCGACAACTCTGCGCGCCTGCGCCCGGGTCAGGAAGTCCAGATCCGCGTTTGGCTGGAGCTGCAGCCGGGAATCTTCTCTGGCCAGCTGGTCTACAACACCGCGGACGTGGTGACGAAGGAGACGCTGGATCGGGTCACCCCGTACCAGTTCACCGAGGCCGATGGCGACAAGTACCTGGCGGACATCACGGTTCCGGCCGAGCTGAACCACGGCGCCAGCACCAAGGACTACATCTCGGTCTTCGCCGGGAGCTCGATCCAGGTCTACAAGGGGGTGTCGGGGTCCCTGCCGGGCGCCGTCAACTCCGTTGATCCGACCCAGATTTGCGGCACTTTCGTGGGGCTGGACGGGAAGAGCTACTACCGGAGCCCCTGCGTGGCCAACTCGATGCAGGAGGGGACTGACACCTGGAGCCTGCGGGTAGCCAACACCGGAACCACCGGCGACTTCCCGCTGTTCTGGATTTACGATCAGCTCCCCACCCCGGGGGACAGCTTCCTGGTTTCGGGGGACCCGCGCGGCTCCCAGTTCCGTCCGGTGCTGACCGGTCGCCCGCAGGTGCTGGTGAACGGACAGGTTGACGAGCAGTTCCTCAGTCAGCTCGAACTGCAGGTGACCTACGCCGAGGCCAACGTCTGTCGGAACAGTTGGACCAACTACACCCCGGCGCTTGACGGGAACAACTCGTTGACCGGTGGTCCGTGTACCCAATCTGGCGAGCAGTGGCAGGTGGCGGACGACTCCACCAACTGGGAGCAGGTCACTGGCCTGCGGTTCCGCTACCTCAACCAGGAGGCGCAGGACAACTTCCGGCCGGGCGCGATCGTGGATATCTACTACCAGACCAAGAACGTGCTGGCATCCACGGAAGATCCCGCCGGAGCAGAACGGGTGATCCCGGTTGATCCGGGCCAGCGAGCCTGGAACCAGTTCGGCGTGAACTACATGCCTGCTGCCGGGCAGGGCCGCCCCGACAAGGTGGCTCCGAACCTGGTGGGGGTCCAGCTCCTGGCCGGCTCGCTGGAAGTCAACAAGACCGTAACCGGTCCGGCCTCTGCGTACGCGCCGGATGCTTTCACCGCCTCGGTCAGCTGTATTTCCGGTGACGGGGTTCCGCTCCAGTTCAAGGTTGAGGATCAGGTGGCCGACACCCGCCAGGTGACCCTCACCCGGCAGGAAGACGGCAGCTATGCGGGCGAGCGGATCTACGGGATTCCCGTGGGCGCCTCCTGCACGGTGTCTGAAGACGGTAGCCTCGGCCAGTTTGGTGAGGCGGATCGGACCCAGCCGCAGACCGTCACCATCACCGAAGCCGACACCGAGTTCAACGACGGGCAGCTGCCCACGAACCCGGTTCCCGAGCTGCAGGTAGTGGACCTGACCAACGATTACCAGTGGGCGGGCCTGAGCGTGACTAAGAAGGTCGACACCCTGGCCGATCGCGGCAACTTCGGACCGTTCGACTTTGAGCTCACCTGCCAGACCAGCAACGGGACCCCGGTCACCTTCGGTGAGGAGGACCGGACCACGTTCACGCTGTCGCGGGACGAAACCTGGACGGCCCCCGAGGCCACCATCCCCTGGGGATCGGTCTGCCAGCTGCAAGAGGTCGATCGGGGCGGAGCCGCCCACGTCGTGGTGACCGGAACCAACGTGACGGACACCGGGGCGGGCAGTGCCCAGATCAAGGTGACCGGCACGGAGGAGGATCCGACCGCGGCCGTGTTCGCCACCGTCACCAACGAGTTCCCGGCTGGAGCACTGGTGGTCACCAAGGTGGTGGACGGCGCCGGAGCTGAAACCTACGGCTCCGGAAAGTTCGACTTCACCGCGGTATGCCAGTACAACGGAGAGACGGTGCTGGACGAGGCATTCTCTCTGGCCGGCGGCGAAAACCAAGTGTTCGGGATCTTCCCGGCGGGCACCGAATGCCAGGTGCTTGAACACACGACCGGGGGCGCCACCAGCGCCATCCTGGACGGGGAAGAGGGCAAGGTCGTGATCTCCGGGCCGACCGAAGAAATACCGGTGCTCGGCCTGACTCACGTCACCGCCACCAACACCTTTGACACCGGATCCTTGCGGATCAGCAAGGTTCGGGATGGGGCCGGGGCCGAGAAGTACGGGGCCGGACCGTTCGAAGCTCAGGTGGCGTGCAGCTACCAGGCTGACGGCGAGCGAGTGGATATCGATCTGCCCGCTGACGGCCAGGTGACCCTGTCGGCTGAAAACAACTACCAGGCCGTGTTCGACAACCTGATTGTCGGAGCCGAATGCTCGGTGGTGGAGACACAGACCGGCGGTGCCCACGAAAGCACCATCGATCCTGAAGGTGGTCTGGTCACCATCGACGAGTCCGAGCAGGAAGTTCAGGTCCAGCTGACCAACACGTTCCACGTTGGGGATCTGGAGGTCGTCAAGCAGGTGGCCGGTGACGGAGCTGCCCAGAAGGGAGCCGGCCCGTTCGAAGTCCAGGTGACCTGTCTGGCCGGTGAAGGCGACGACGAGTGGCAGTTGGATCTGCCCGAAGGCGGCGTCTACTCGCTCTCGAAGCAGAACGACTACCGAGTTCGCCTTGACGATCTGTACGCGGGAGCCCGCTGCACCGTGGAGGAAACGGACAACGGCGGGGCCGACCGAACCGTGATGGATCCGAAGGACGGGGTGATCGAGGTGGGAGCGGATCAGACCGCGACCGTCACCATCACCAACTACTTCGATCCGGACGAGCTGGCGGACACCGGTGCGAACGTGGCGCGAGCTGCCGCCTGGGCCGTGCTGCTGCTGGGTGGAGGCGGACTGGCCCTCTGGCTGGCCAGCCGACGCCGTCGGCCTGGCTCTGGCCAGGAGGGGTAACCCAGTGAGCCGGTAGCTTCGGCTGTGCGGGCCCGGAACTGACGAACCTGCGGGTTCTGAGGTTCCGGGCCCGGTTGGCGTTTGGGGTGGGTTGGGCTCTCGGCCCGGGTTTTGCCAGTGTTTGGGATGTTTGCCAATTCCTGGTGTTGGCAAACGTGGTCAAGTGCTGGCAAACCTTGGGGGTTCGGGGTGGTTTGGGCCGCCTGGGGCGGGTTTTGCCAGCGTTTGGGGATGTTTGCCAGCTGCGGGCGTTGGCAAACGTGGTCAAGTGCTGGCAAACGTTGGGTGTTTGTGGTGGTTTGGGCCGCCTGGGCTTGGTTTTGCCAGTGTTTGGGGATGTTTGCCAGCAATTCGGCCCCACCGGTGACCCGCACCAAACACTCGCGCCCCAAAAACCATCCCGACGCACTCCTTATATAAGGAGTCAGTCCAGCCGGACCGTGCCCAACTCCACGGGTCCAATCGGTGCCGGTGGCGGTAAACTAGTTGAGCCCAGGCGGGTGTCACCCTCCTAGTTGCCGGACCGATAGTGAGATAGCTATCTTTCGGCAGTTCAGGTAAGGCGTTTCACACGCGTGGGTTGCTAGCGGACTTGCGGCTTTGCCCGCGAATCTGCGAGACTATACAAGTTGCCTCGCCCAGTCGGGGCGAATCCTGGGTAACCAGGATGGGCTTTTCGCCCAAGATCTTTTGACAAGTAGACGGTTCCACTTCCCGGTGGAAGGCGCAAGAGTGTGACTTCGAAGTAAGACACGCCCGAGTGCGGGGACCGCTCACGAATCTGTACGAGAAGAGGTTAGACGGCATGGCGGGACAGAAAATCCGCATCCGGCTCAAGTCATATGACCACGAGGTCATTGACAGCTCCGCGCGCAAGATTGTGGACACCGTACAGCGTGCGGGCGCCACGGTCGTGGGCCCGGTGCCGCTGCCGACCGAAAAGAACGTGTTTGTCGTTATTCGGTCGCCCCACAAGTACAAGGACAGCCGCGAGCAGTTTGAGATGCGCACCCACAAGCGGCTGATTGACATTATTGATCCGACGCCCAAGGCCGTCGATTCGCTGATGCGTCTCGATCTCCCGGCTGACGTGAACATCGAGATTAAACTCTGAGGACATCTGCAATGACTACTGACACCAAGCAGGCGGCTGCGCCCGTGAAGGCGCTGCTTGGCCGCAAGCTCGGCATGACCCAGGCCTGGGATGAGAACGGACGTCTGGTCCCCCTGACGGTTGTGCAGGTTGACAAGAACGTCGTGACGCAGATCCGCACCGCTGAAACTGACGGCTACTCGGCAGTTCAGGTCGGATTCGAGGACATCGACCCGCGGCGCGTCACCAAACCTCTCGCTGGCCACTTCGCTAAGGCTGGCGTTTCCCCGAAGCGTCACGTCGCTGAGTTCCGCACTGCGGATGCGGCTGACTATGAGCTCGGACAAGAACTTGATGCCGCGGTGTTTGAGGCTGGCCAGAAGGTCGACGTCTCGGGCAACACCAAGGGCAAGGGTTTTGCCGGTGTGATGAAGCGCCACGGCTTTGCCGGTGGCCCCGCTTCCCACGGCGCCCACAAGATTCACCGTAAGCCCGGTTCGATTGGCGCTTGCGCCACCCCCGGACGCATCTTCAAAGGTCAGCGGATGGCCGGCCGGATGGGTAACGTCCGCAGCACCGTCATGAACCTGACCGTCCAGGGCGTCGACTCCGAGAAGGGCCTGCTCCTGATCAAGGGCGCCGTTCCCGGTCCGAAGAACGCTGTGGTGATGGTTCGCAGCGCCGTGAAGGGAGCGTAGCCATGGCTCAAGATGTTGAACTGCAAGATCGCACCGTCAAAATTGTGAACGCCAAGGGCAATGCCACCCGCTCGACCGCGGAGCTGCCCGGCGAATACTTCGACGTGCCCGTCAACGTGCCGCTGATCCACCAGGTTGTGGTGGCGCAGCTGGCCGCGGCCCGTCAGGGTACCCACGCGACCAAGACTCGCGCGGACGTCTCCGGTGGTGGCCGCAAGCCCTACCGTCAGAAGGGGACCGGCAACGCCCGTCAGGGCTCGATCCGTGCACCTCAGTTCACCGGTGGTGGCGTCGTTCACGGCCCGCAGCCGCGTGACTACTCGCAGCGCACCCCCAAGAAGATGAAGGCTAAGGCCCTGCGTTCGGCTCTGTCGGACCGCGCTCGCAACGATCGCGTTCACGTGATCAACGAGTTCATCACCGGCGCGCCGTCCACGAAGACCGCCAAGGCCATTCTGGAAGCGATTGTCGGCGACCGCTACGTGCTGGTCGTGCTGGACCGCTCCGATGTGAACACCGCTCTGAGCCTGCGCAACCTGCAGCAGGCCGAGGTGGTGTGGGCCGACCAGCTGAACACCTACTCGGTGATGGTGAATGACGATGTCATCTTCACGCCGGCTTCGCTGGCCGCCTACCTGGGTGACTCCGAAGAGAAGGAGCAGGATCAGTGACCGTTGAACTGAGCAAGAACCCGCGCGACATCGTCTTGCGCCCGGTGGTGACTGAGAAGTCCTCTGGCCTGATGGACGAGGGCAAGTACACCTTCGAGGTGGACCCCCGCGCGAACAAGACCGAAATCAAGATCGCGATCGAAAAGATCTTCGGCGTCAAGGTGTCCAAGATTGCGACCCAGAATCGCCAGGGGAAGGTCTACCGCACTCGGGATGGGATCGGCAAGCGCAAGAGCGTCAAGCGCGCCATCGTCACCCTGCGTGAAGGTTCGATCGACGTCTTCGGTGCGGGAAACTGAGAGACCGGAGAATAGAGGAACATCATGGGAATTCGTAAGTACAAGCCCACGACTCCTGGTCGTCGGAACTCGAGTGTCTCGGATTTTGCCGAGATTACCCGCACCACCCCGGAAAAGTCACTGGTTCGCCCCCTGACCAAGAGTGGCGGCCGTAACTCCTACGGTCGGATCACCTCGCGTCACCGCGGTGGCGGACACAAGCGGGCCTACCGCGTGATCGACTTCAAGCGCAACGACAAAGACGGCGTTCCCGCCCGCGTTGCCGAGATCGAATACGATCCGAACCGGACCGCCAACATTGCTCTGCTGCACTACTTCGATGGGGAGAAGCGCTACATCCTCGCCCCGGAGAAGCTGCGTCAGGGAGATGTGGTTGAGAACGGTCCCAAGGCTGACATCAAGCCGGGCAACTGCTTGCCGATGCGCAACATCCCGCTCGGTACCGTGATCCACGCAGTCGAGCTGAACGTCGGTCAGGGAGCCAAGCTGGCTCGCTCGGCCGGGTCCTCGATCCAGCTGGTGGCCAAGGAAGGGCGTTTCGCCCAGCTGCGGCTGCCCTCTGGCGAAATCCGCAATGTCGACATTGATTGCCGCGCCACCATCGGCTCGGTGGGCAATGCCGAACAGGGCAACATTCGCTGGGGCAAGGCTGGCCGGATGCGCTGGAAGGGTCACCGTCCCAAGGTTCGCGGTGTCGCCATGAACCCGGTGGACCACCCGCACGGTGGTGGTGAGGGCCGCACTTCGGGTGGTCGTCACCCAGTGAGCCCGTGGGGTAAGCCGGAAGGCCGCACCCGCAAACCCAACAAGCCGAGCGACAAGTACATCGTTCGTCGTCGTAAGACTGGCAAGAAGCGCTGAAAGGGAGCCTAGCCATGCCACGTAGTTTGAAAAAGGGCCCCTTCGTCGACGCCCACTTGCAGAAGAAGATTGACGAGCAGAACGAGAAGGGCACCAAGACGGTCATCAAGACCTGGTCCCGCCGTTCGATGATCACCCCGGACTTCCTGGGCCACACCTTTGCGGTCCACGATGGCCGCAAGCACGTACCCGTGTTCATTACCGAGGCGATGGTTGGTCACAAGCTCGGGGAGTTTGCCCCGACTCGGACCTTCCGCAGCCACGATAAAGACGATCGCAAAGGGCGGCGCCGCTAGGCGCCCAGCAGAAAGAGGCTAAAACATGGAAGCCAAGGCGCAAGCGCGCTTTGTCCGCGTCACGCCCCAGAAGGCTCGGCGGGTCGTCAATGAGATCCGGGGCAAGTCGGTTCTGGACGCAGCGGACATCTTGCAGTTCGCCCCCCAGCGGGTAGCGAAAGACGTTCGGAAGGTGCTCCTGAGTGCCGTTGCGAACGCGCAGGTCAAAGCAGAGAGCACCGGAGAGAAGTTCAACGAGGCTGAGCTGTGGATCCGCGAGACCTATGTGGACGAAGGACCGACCATGAAGCGGTTCATCGCGAAGGCACAGGGCCGCGCAGGACGAATTCTGAAGCGGACCAGCCACATCACCGTGATCGTTGGCACCAAGGACGAGAAGGAAGGGAATCGCTAAATGGGGCAAAAAGTTAATCCCACTGGATTCCGCCTGGGGATCACCACGGAGCATCGTTCGCGGTGGTTCGCAGATTCGACGACCAAAGGTCAGCGTTACCGCGACTATGTGGCCGAGGATGTAGCGATTCGCAAGATGCTGGCCGACGGCCTGGAGCGGGCTGGCATCTCCAAGGTCGAGATCGAGCGGACCCGTGACCGGGTGCGGATCGATCTGCACACCGCCCGCCCGGGCATCGTCATCGGGCGCCGCGGGGCCGAGGCTGACCGCCTCCGCCAGGACCTGGAGAAGCTGACCGGCAAGCAGGTTCAGCTGAACATCCTCGAGGTGAAGAACCCCGAGATCGACGCCCAACTGGTCGCCCAGGGCGTGGCCGAGCAGCTGGCTGCTCGCGTCTCGTTCCGTCGCGCCATGCGCAAGGCGATGCAGTCGGCGCAGCGTGCGGGGGCCAAGGGTATCCGGGTGCAGGTTTCGGGCCGCCTCGGCGGGGCCGAAATGAGCCGCTCGGAGTTCTACCGCGAAGGCCGTGTTCCGCTGCAGACTCTGCGCGCCAACATCGACTACGGCTTCTTCGAAGCTCACACCACCTTCGGTCGGATCGGCGTGAAGGTTTGGATCTACAAGGGCGACGTCACCGAGCGTGAATTTGCTCGTCAGCAGGCTGAGGCCCACAACCGTGGTGGCAGCCGGCGCGGCGAACGTCGCGGTGGTGGCCGGCGTCAGGGTCGGGGCAACGCTCCCGAGCAGACCGCCGCCCCCGAGGCAGCCCAGCCCGTCAGTAACGAAACCGCGAGCCAGAGTGCGGCCCCGGCCGCCGAGGCGAGCTCTACTGGAACGGAGGCCTGAGCCCAATGCTCATTCCCCGTCGCGTAAAGTACCGCAAGCAGCACCGTCCCGGCCGTGGAGGCATGGCCAAGGGCGGCACCGAGCTGGCGTTTGGTGATTACGGCATTCAGGCCCTCGGCCCCGCCTACCTCACCAACCGGCAGATTGAAGCTGCTCGTATTGCGATGACCCGGCACATCAAGCGTGGTGGCAAGGTTTGGATCACGGTCTTCCCCGATCGTCCCCTGACCAAGAAGCCCGCTGAAACTCGCATGGGTTCAGGTAAGGGTGCCCCCGAATGGTGGGTTGCCCCCGTCAAGCCCGGTCGGATCATTTTCGAACTGGGCGGTGTCGATGAGGCCCTGGCGCGTGAAGCCATGCGTCGGGCCCAGCACAAGCTTCCGATGAAGACCCGTTTTGTGGTTCGTGAGGGTGGTGAAAACTAATGGCAGACAAGGGACTGACCACCGTTGAACTCGATGCGATGGACGACGCCGAGCTGCGTAAGGAGCTCGACAAGGCCAAGGCTGAACTGTTCAACCTGCGCTTCTCCCAGGCCGTTGGTGCCCAGGAAGATTCCGGACGCATGAAGACTGTGCGTCGCAATATTGCCCGCATCTACACGGTTGCGCGTGAGCGAGAACTCGGCTTCCGCACTGCGCCGAGCACTGAGGAGTGAGTTCAGTGGCTGAAGAAACTACCGGCACCCAACGCAACCAGCGCAAAGTCCGTCGCGGATACGTCACCAGTGACGCGATGGATAAGACCGCGGTTGTGACCTTGGAAGACCGCGCCAAGCACCCCCTGTACGGGAAGGTTGTGCGCAAGTCCAAGAAGGTCAAGGCCCACGACGAAACCAACGAATGCCGCGTCGGCGATCTGGTCCTTATCATGGAGACCCGCCCGCTGTCCAAGACGAAGCATTGGCGAGTGGTGGAGATCCTCGAGAAAGCTAAGTAGAATAGCTTCTCGTTTGTAAAAAATCCGTTCGGCTAGGCTCTGTCCCGGTTCCGAAAGGGACCGGGAAGAGAACCGGCACGACGACAGGAGTCATAAAGCATGATCCAGCAGGAGTCGCGACTTAAGATCGCTGACAACACGGGCGCGAAGGAAATCCTCTGCATCCGCGTTCTTGGCGGTTCCAGTCGCCGTTTTGCGGGCATCGGCGACACGATTGTCGCCACCGTCAAAGATGCCATTCCCGGCGGCAACGTCAAGAAGGGCGAAGTCGTCAAGGCAGTCGTGGTGCGCACGCGCAAGCAAACGCGCCGCCCCGACGGCTCATACATCAAGTTCGATGAGAACGCCGCAGTCATCCTGAAGAATGACGGGGAGCCTCGCGGCACCCGCATCTTCGGCCCCGTGGGGCGTGAACTGCGTGACAAGAAGTTTATGCGTATCGTTTCGTTGGCACCGGAGGTGATCTGATGGCAGCGAAGATCAAGAAGGGCGACCTGGTTGAGGTCGTTCGCGGCCGCACCAGTAACGAGAAGCAACTGGCCGAGCGCAATGCTCGCCGTGAAGCCGAGGGGCTGGCTCCGCTGACCCCCGGTGACAAGGGCAAGCAGGGTCGCGTGATTAAGGTCTTCCCGGCCGAGCAGAAAGTGCTGGTCGAAGGGGTAAACCTGAAGACCCGCCACGTGCGTCAGGGCCAGCAGGGACAGGCCGGTGGGATTACCACCATCGAGGCTCCCATTTCCATTGCGAAGGTGGCCCTGGTGGATCCCGAAACCAAGAAGCCGGTCCGGGTTGGCTTCCGCGAGGAAGTTGTGGAGCGGGACGGGCGCAAGCGCACCGTTCGCGTCCGGGTTACCCGTGGCGGCGCCAAGCGCGGCATCACCGCTGGTAAGGAGCTGTGACCATGACCCCACGTTTGAAGGAAAAGTACCAGAACGAGGTCCGTCCGGCTCTGGAAGAAGAGTTCAACTACGACAACGTCATGCAGGTCGGCAAGCCGATCAAAGTGGTTGTCAACATGGGGGTCGGCGAAGCCGCCCGGGATGCCAAGGTCCTCGAAGGGGCCCTGCGGGACCTGGCTGCGATCACCGGTCAAAAGCCCCGCGTGAACCGGGCGAAGAAGTCGATCGCCCAGTTCAAGCTGCGTGAAGGCCAGGCCATTGGCGCCTCGGTTACCCTGCGCGGCGACCGTATGTGGGAGTTCCTGGATCGTCTGATTGCCACGGCTCTGCCGCGGATTCGTGACTTCCGTGGTCTCTCCCCGAAGCAGTTTGATGGCAATGGTAACTACACCTTCGGTCTGACCGAACAGTCGATGTTCCACGAGATCAACGTGGACCAGATCGACCGCGTTCGCGGGATGGACGTTACCGTGGTCACCTCGGCGACAACCGACGATGAGGGCCGCGCGCTCCTGCGCAAGCTCGGCTTCCCGTTCAAGGAGAACTGATCATGGCGAAAACTTCGATGAAAGTTAAGGCCGCTCGGGAACCCAAGTTCGCCGTGCGCGCCTACACCCGTTGCACCCGCTGCGGTCGTCCGCAGTCCGTGTACCGCAAGTTCGGCCTGTGCCGCATCTGCCTGCGTGAGCTCGCCCTGGCCGGCGACCTCCCGGGCGTGACTAAGAGCAGCTGGTAACACTTACGACGCAGGTCCTTCGGTGGCAATAGCCGAAGGAAACCACGCCGAGGAAGGGGACTAACCCCAAATGACAATGACTGATCCGATCGCAGATATGCTTACGCGTCTGCGTAACGCCAATGCGGCCCATCACGAGTCGGTTTCCATGCCGTACTCGAAGCTGAAGGCCGCCATTGCCGACATCCTTCTGGAAGAGGGATACATCGAGGCTGTCTCTGTTGAAGACGCCCGAGTCGGCAAGACCCTCACGCTCAAGCTGAAGTACTCGGGACGCCGGGACCGCGCTATCGCCGGTCTGAAGCGCGTCTCCAAGCCCGGTCTGCGCGTGTACGCAAAGTCCACCAGTCTTCCGAAGGTCCGCGGCGGCCTGGGAGTGGCGATTCTGTCGACCTCTTCCGGCCTGCTCACCGATCGGCAGGCTTCCGACAAGGGTGTGGGTGGGGAAGTCCTCGCCTACGTCTGGTAAAGGAGCCGAAGAATGTCACGTATTGGCAAGCAACCGATCGTTATTCCCGCGAACGTTGAAGTTAAGATCGATGGCCAGCAGGTCGACGTCAAGGGCCCCAAGGGTTCCATGACCGTCGTCATCCCGTCCCCGATCTCAGTCGCCGTTGAGGGCAACGAAATCCTGGTCACCCGTCCGAACGACGAGAAGGTGTCCCGGGAGCGTCACGGACTGAGCCGGACCCTGATCTACAACAACATTGTGGGTGTCACCGAGGGCTACTCGAAGGGCCTCGAAATTGTTGGGACCGGTTACCGCGCGGTCGCCAAGGGCAAGTCGATTGAGTTCGCCCTGGGCTACTCGCACCCGATCCTGGTTGACCCGCCGGCGGGGATCGAGTTCAAGCTCGACTCGCCGACCAAGCTGACGGTGATTGGCATCGACAAGCAGCTGGTGGGGGAGACCGCCGCAAACATCCGTAAACTGCGCAAGCCGGAACCTTACAAGGGTAAGGGTATCCGCTACGCCGGCGAAGTCGTTCGCCGCAAGGTTGGAAAGGCAGGCAAGTAATGTCTTACGCCGTCAAAGGTAAAGGCAAGGCTATTGGCCGGATTCGCCGCCACAAGCGCCTGCGCAACAAGGTGAGCGGCACCCCGGAGCGTCCCCGCCTGTCGGTGACCCGGTCCAACCGGCACATGTTTGTTCAGGTGGTTGACGACACCAACGCGAAGACCATCGTGTGGGCGTCGACCATGGAACCTGAACTGCGCGCCAGCAGCGATGAGAAGACCGCGAAAGCCCACCGCGTGGGCCAGCTGATTGCTGAGCGGGCTCAGGCTGCCGGCATCACCGCAGTGGTCTTCGACCGCGGCGGCAACAAGTACCACGGCCGTGTCGCAGCGGTCGCCGATGGTGCCCGTGAGGGCGGGCTCACTCTGTGAGCGCGACTGAGGAAAGAGAGAGCAACTGATGGCTGCACCGCAGCGAGGCAGAAATAGTCAGGAAAGCTCCGACCGGGCCGGTCGCGACGGAGATCGTCGCGGCGGTCGCGGGGGTCGCCAGGGCGATCGCCGGGACAACCGTCGGAGTGAAGAACGTAACCAGTACGTGGAGCGGGTTGTCACCATCAACCGCGTGTCCAAGGTGGTCAAGGGTGGGCGTCGCTTCTCCTTCACCGCGTTGGTCGTGGTCGGTGACGGTGAAGGCACCGTTGGTGTCGGCTACGGCAAGGCCAAGGAAGTTCCCGCGGCCATTGCCAAGGGCGTGGAAGAAGCAAAGAAGAACTTCTTCCACGTGCCGATGATCCGTCGGTCCATCCCGCACCTGGTGCAGGGCGAGGCGGCCGCAGGGGTAGTCCTGCTCCGTCCGGCTTCCCCGGGAACCGGCGTTATCGCCGGCGGTCCGGTGCGCGCCGTGCTCGAATGCGCCGGGATCCACGATGTGCTGACCAAGTCGCTGGGCTCGGACAATGCGATCAACATTGTCCACGCCACCGTGGCTGCCCTCAAGCAGCTCGAAGGCCCCGAGGCAGTTGCGGCTCGCCGCGGTCTGCCCCTGGAGCGGGTGGCCCCCACCTCCATGCTGGCTGCTCGCGCCGAGGGCGAAGCCCAGAAGCGCGAAGAAGCTGAGAAGGTCGCTGCCGAAGCGGCCGCCGCGGGGGTGAACGCCTGATGGCTCAGCTGAAAGTTACTTTGAAGAAGTCCACGATCGGCGCCAAGCCCAACATTAAGGACACCGTCCGGAACCTGGGTCTGCGAAAGATCGGCCAGAGCGTGATTCGTGAAGATCGTCCCGAGATTGTCGGCGCGATTCGCACGGTTCGCCACCTGGTGGAAGTTGAAGAGGTGGAGAAGTAATGGCGGATAACCGACGTCACGACCTGAACCCCGGCGAGGGTGAGGTTCTGAAGCTCCATCACCTGCGTCCTGCCCCCGGCGCCAAGACCGCTAAGACCCGGGTGGGTCGTGGTGAAGGCTCCAAGGGTAAGACCGCTGGTCGCGGGACCAAGGGCACCAAGGCTCGCTACCAGGTTCAGCCAGGCTTTGAGGGCGGCCAAATGCCGCTGCACATGCGCCTGCCGAAGCTGCGCGGCTTCAAGAATCCTTTCCGGGTGGAATACCAGGTGGTCAACCTGGACAAGCTCCAGGAAGTATTCCCCGAAGGTGGCAAGGTCACCGTTGATGATCTGGTAGCTAAGCGGGTCGTTCGCAAGAACCAGCCTGTCAAGGTACTGGGCAACGGCGAGGTCACCTTGGCCTTCCAGCTGGAAGTGGACAAATGGTCCGCTTCCGCCGAGGAAAAAATCACCCAGGCCGGCGGAACTATTTCCGCTCGCTAGGACAAAAGTGGGAGGGCATCGGCAACATCGGTGCCCTCCCTTACTTTTACCCGTCCCAATTAAGCGTTGACCCGCCCTACCTAGTAATCTGGCGGGTGGAGCCAAGTTCTTGGCATCGAAACTTACACGAGGAGGAAGCTTGTTCCGCGCTTTCGCCCAGGCATTCCGAACCCCGGACCTGCGTCAGAAGATCCTGATTACCCTGCTGATTATGGCACTGTACCGGCTGGGTACATTTGTGCCGGCACCCGGGGTGTCCTCGCAAAACATCAATGCCTGTCTCACCCAGGCCGAAGGCACCGGCCTGCTGGACATGTTCAACCTGTTCTCCGGCGGCGCACTGCTGCAGCTGTCGGTGTTCGCCCTTGGGATCCTTCCCTACATCACCGCTTCGATCATCATGCAGGTGATGCGGGTGGCGGTCCCGCGCCTGGACGACCTGTACCAGGAAGGCCAGTCGGGCCAGACCAAGATCACCCAGTACACCCGGTACCTGACCGTGTTCCTGGCGATCCTGCAGTCCACCACCATGCTGACGTTGGCCATCAACGGCCAGATGTTCCCCGGCTGTACCTCGCCGCTGATCCCGAACGGGTCCCCGGCCACCTACGCGTTCATCATCCTGGCCATGACCACGGGCACCGTCGTCATCATGTGGTTCGCCGAGATTATTACCGAGCGCGGCGTTGGCAACGGGATGTCTCTCCTGATCTTCACCTCGATCGTCTCCACCATGCCGACTCAGCTGGCCGATATCTGGGCCGGCTCCGGTGGCTGGACCAAGGTGCTGGTGATCGTGGTCCTGATCCTGCTGGTCACGCTCGTGGTCGTCTACGTGGAATCGGCCCAGCGCCGGATTCCCGTCCAGTACGCCCGCCGGATGGTGGGGCGTCGGACCTACGGTGGCACCACCACCTACATCCCGTTGAAGATCAACATGTCGGGCGTGATCCCGGTGATCTTCTCCTCCTCGATCATGATGCTGCCGAACATGGCCGCACAGTTCGCTTCGCCGGAGTCAGGCTGGGCGCAGTGGATCCAGGTCAACATGAACCGGACCTCGCCCTGGTACCTGCTGACTGAAGCGGTCCTGATCCTCGGCTTCGCCTACTTCTACACTTCGATTACCTTCAACCCGGACGAGGTGGCCGACAACCTGAAGCGCTACGGCGGCTTTGTGCCTGGCTTCCGGGCCGGTCGGCCCACGGCCGAACACCTGCGCTACGTGGTCAACCGGCTCACCTTTGCCGGCGCCATCTACCTGGCGATCATTGCCTCGCTGCCGTCGATCATCATGATTCCGTTGGACCTGGCCCCGACGCAGATGCCATTCGGGGGCACCACGCTGCTGATTATGGTTTCGGTTGGCTTGCAGACCGTCAAGGACATCAACGCTCAACTGCAGCAGCACCACTATGAAGGATTCTTGAAATGACAGGAATTGTCATGCTGGGAGCCCCCGGAGTTGGGAAGGGGACCCAGGCGGCCAAAATTGTGGAACGGCTCGGGATCCCGGCCATTTCCACCGGCAATATTTTCCGGACCAACATCAAGGCCGGAACTGAGCTGGGGCTCCTGGCCAAGAAGTACATCGACCAGGGGACGTTCGTGCCCGACTCGGTGACCACCCCGATGGTGGCGGCGCGTTTTACCGCCGACGACGTCAAACGAGGCTTTCTGCTGGACGGCTACCCGCGAAACCTGGCGCAGGCGCACTCTTTGCGTGACATCCTGGCCCAGGAGGGGTTGGCCCTGGACCTGGTGATTGAACTGGACGCTCCCGAGGAGGTCCTGGTCAACCACATGATGAACCGGGCGAAAAAAGAGGGCCGCTCCGACGATAAGCCGGAAGTTTTTGCCCGCCGCCTGGCCGAGTACCGGGAGCGAACCGAGCCGATTGCCACCTACTACGCGGATCAGGATCTGCTGGCGGTGGTCGACGGCGTCGGCACCATCGACGAGGTGACCGCCCGCATCTTCGAACTGCCGGTTTTGAAGGGGCACTAGGTTTGCGGCGTCAGAAGCAGAGTCGGCTCAAATCCCGCACCCAAATCGGCTATCAGCGCGAAGCCGGATTGGTGGTGGCCGAGGTGCATCGTGTCCTGCGCGAGGCCGCTCGTCCCGGGGTCAGTCTGCTTGAGCTGGACCGGTTGGCCTACGAGGCCACCGTCGCCGCCGGCGCGAAGCCGAACTTCCTGCACTATCAGGGTTTTCCCGCCACCGTCTGCATGTCGGTCAACGACGTGATTGTGCACGGCATTCCGGATGAACGGGTCCTGGCCGAGGGGGACCTGGTTTCCTTTGACTGCGGCGCCTACGTGGAGCGGGACGGCAAGCAGTGGCACGCCGACGCCGCCTTCACCCATCGGGTCGGGACGGTCGGCAAGCGCCTGGTGCAATTGGACGAGATCACCGAAAACGCGATGTGGGCGGGCGTGGCTGCGGTTGCCTCCGCCAAACGGATTGGTGACATTGGCGCCGCCATTGAGGACTACGTGGACGAGGCGGGAGCCGGGCTGGACTGGACTCCGGGCCTGATTGAGGGTTACACCGGGCACGGGATCGGCAACCGGCTTCACGAAGAGCCGACCGTTTACAACTACCGGGTTCGCGGCCGCACCGAACAGGTGGAGCCGGGCCTGGTCATTTGCATTGAGCCGATGGTGGTGGCCGGAACAATCGAAACCAAGGTGGCCAGCGACCACTGGGCGGTCCTCACCCGCGACGGAGCTCCCGCCGCCCACTGGGAACACACGGTGGCGGTGTTGGACGAGGGGATTGCTGTCCTGACCACAGCGGACGGGGGAGTGGCCGGGTTGGCCCCCTTCGGCGTCACCCCGGTGGTGCTGTAAGCGTCAATTCTGACGCGAGGTGATTTTCCGCACTTGCTCCCGCTGGGCCTATGGTCGCGGGGTTTCCTCCAGTAAGCTAGATGATCGGGCGTGCTTTCTGACGCCCAAAAACTACCCGAAGAGGACATGCGGAGGATATGGCTAAGAAAGACGGAGTAATCGAGGTCGAGGGACGGGTTATTGAAGCCCTGCCCAACGCCATGTTCCGTGTGGAATTGGAGAACGGGCACATTGTGCTCGGCTACATTTCCGGCAAGATGCGCCAGCACTACATCCGGATTCTTCCTGATGACCGTGTTGTCGTGGAACTCAGCCCATACGATCTCTCCCGGGGTCGTATTGTCTACCGCTACAAGTAAAGACTGCCGTGCGAGCGGCGGAAGGTAACCGTAATGAAGGTTAAACCGAGCGTGAAGAAGATCTGTGACAAGTGCAAGGTGATTCGTCGCCACGGCAACGTCATGGTGATCTGCGAAAACCCACGCCACAAGCAGCGTCAGGGCTAGCCGACGCAGGGACTACTCGGTCCCACCGCACCTCTGCAAATTGGTCCAACCAATTACCCCCGGTTCAGGGGCCGGGGCCGCTCAGCGGAGCCAGAGGTGACCACCCCTGATGAGATATTTATGGAGTGACAGATGGCACGTATTGCCGGCGTTGACCTCCCGCGTGAAAAGCGGATGGAGATCGCGCTTACCTACATTTACGGCATTGGTCGTACCCGTTCCCAGGAGACTCTGGCCGCTACCGGCGTGAGCCCGGATTTGCGCGTCAAGGACGCCACCGAAGAGGACCTGGTCAAACTGCGGAACTACATCGACCAGAACTTCCAGGTGGAAGGCGACCTTCGGCGTGAGGTTCAAGCTGACATTCGCCGCAAGATTGAGATTGGCTGCTACCAGGGCCTGCGTCACCGGCGCGGCCTGCCCGTGCGCGGACAGCGCACCAAGACCAACGCGCGGACCCGCAAGGGCCCCAAGCGCACCGTGGCCGGTAAGAAGAAGGCCTAGTCAGGTCCCGCCCCTCAGCTTGTAGGAGAAAAATCGAATGGCTCAGAACTCTCGCGCGAACGCTTCGCGCAAGCCGCGTCGTAAGGAACGGCGCAACGTAACTCACGGTCAGGCACACATTCGCTCGACCTTCAACAACACCATTGTTTCCATCACCGACCCGACCGGGGCCGTGATCGCCTCGTCCTCTTCCGGCCAGGTTGGATTCAAGGGTTCCCGCAAGTCCACCCCCTTCGCAGCTCAGCTGGCGGCCGAGGCGGCTGCCCGTCGGGCCCAGGAGCAGGGCATGAAGAAGGTTGACGTCTTCGTCAAGGGTCCCGGCTCCGGCCGCGAGACCGCGATCCGTTCCCTCCAGGCCGCCGGTCTGGAAGTTGGGTCGATCCAGGACGTCACCCCGCAGGCACACAACGGCTGCCGGCCCCCCAAGCGTCGCCGCGGCTAGTTTCTTTCGCTCGAGCTCTGAACCGGGGTCCGGTTCAACTCACAATGCTGCATTCACCTCCGCCTAGCGGAATCCGCCCCCCAGGGTCATATAGCGGGCCCTGGGAAGAAAGGAAATAACGTGCTCATTGCACAGCGACCCGTTTTGACCGAAGAGGTTGTGAACGAGAACCGGTCCCGGTTCACCCTGGAGCCCCTGGAGCCTGGCTTCGGCTACACCCTGGGCAACTCATTGCGCCGCACGCTGCTGTCCTCCATTCCGGGGGCCGCAGTGACCTCGATCTACATCGAAGGGGTGGAGCACGAGTTCCGCACCATCGAGGGGGTCAAGGAAGATGTTTCGGAGATCATCCTGAACGTCAAGCAGCTGGTACTGTCCTCGGAAAATGATGAGCCGGTCCTGATGTACCTGCGCAAGCAGGGGCCCGGCGAAGTGACCGCGGCGGACATTGTCCCGCCCGCGGGCGTGGAAGTGCATAACCCCGACCTGCACATTGCGACTCTGAACGAGCACGGAAAGCTCGAAATTGAGTTGACGGTGGAGCGGGGCCGCGGTTACGTTACCGCCGCTCAGAACAAGGATCTGGACGGGAAGAAGTCCCTCATTCCGGTGGACTCCATCTACTCGCCAGTTCTGAAGGTCACCTACAAGGTGGAGGCGACCCGTGTTGAGCAGCGGACCGACTTCGATAAGCTGATCATCGACGTGGAGACCAAGCCGGCAATTGCGCCGCGCGACGCGATTGCTTCCGCGGGCAAGACCCTGGTCGAGCTGTTCGGCCTGGCACGGGATCTGAACATCGAGGCGGAGGGCATTGAAATTGGCCCCACCGTTACCGACGAAACGCTGGCCGCTGACCTGGCCCTGCCGATCGAGAGCCTGAACCTGCAGTCCCGGTCCTACAACGCTCTGCGTCGGCGCGGTATCCTCACGGTCGGTGAGCTGGTGGCGCACTCCGAAGCGGACCTGTTGGACATTCGGAACTTCGGGACCAAGTCCATCGAAGAGATCAAAGAGTCCCTGGCCTCCCTGGGCATGGTGCTCAAAGACTCGCAGATGCCCGGCGGGGCGGATGCCGATGGCGGCTCGATCTTCAGTGACACGCCGGCCATCTAAACTTGTCAACCTCTTTACAGTAATCAGGAGCAATTATGCCCACCCCTAAGAAGGGACCCCGCCTCGGCGGCAGCCCGTCGCACCAGCGTCACATTCTGTCCAACCTGGCCAAGCAGCTGATTGAGAACGGCCAGATCACCACTACCGAAGCCAAGGCGAAGACTCTGCAGCCTTACTTCGAGAAGATGGTGACCAAGGCGAAGCGCGGGGATATCCACTCCCGCCGCCTCGTCCTGAAGAAGCTGCGGGACAAGGACGCCGTCTACCAGCTGTTCGATGAGGTTGTTCCCAGCCTCGACGAGGCCCGCGAGGGCGGCTACACGCGGATCACCCGCGTGGGCAACCGCAAGGGCGACAACGCCCCGATGGCAGTGATTGAGATTGTCACCGAGCGGGTTGCGAAGAAGGCCGTCGTCAAGGAAGCCACCCAGGCTACCAAGGCAGCTGCGAAGCCGGCCGCCAAGGAAGAGCCGACCGTGGAGGAACCGGCCGAAGAAGTGACCGAAGAGGTCACCGAAGCCGAAGAGGCCGCGGAAGAAGCCAAGTAGGCTGACGCATTTTCACGTTGGGGGTGGGGCCGTGGGCCCTGCCCCCAACTTGCGTTTTGCGCCTCAGCTGACCCGACCCAGGTGAGGGCAAGGACCGGACCGAACCAACTACGATGGAGCCATGACCAGTCAACCGGTATTGACCCTGTGCATCGACTGCGGTGGGGGAGGAATCAAAGGCTCGGTGGTGGACCAGTATGGGAACCTGGCCGCCCCCGCCCAGCGGATCCAAACCCCCTACCCGCTGCCGCCGAACCTGCTGGTGGAGATCGTCCAACGCCACGCTGACAATCTGCCCGCCGCCGACCGGATCACGGTCGGAATGCCCGGGATGATCCGCCACGGCCGGGTGATTGCCACCCCGCACTACATCACCAAGGACGGCCCCCGATCCAAGGTGATTCCGGGCCTGGTGGAAGAGTGGAAGAACTTCGACATGCAGTTGGCCGTTCATCAGCAGTTGGGGTTGCCGACCCTGGTGCTCAACGATGCCGAGGTGGCCGGGGCCGGGGTGATCACCGGGACCGGGCTGGAAATGATCATTACCCTGGGAACCGGGCTGGGCAATGCCGTTTTTGATTCAGGCCACCTGGCTCCGCACGTGGAAGTGTCCCAGGGGTTTGTGCGCTGGGGCCTGACCTACGACTCCTACATTGGGGAGCACGAGCGGCTCCGGCTGGGGGACGCCCACTGGTCGCGCCGGGTCCGCCGGATTGTTGACGGCCTCCGACCGATGTACCTGTGGGATCGACTCTACCTGGGCGGGGGCAACTCCAAACGGATCACGCAGAGCCACCTCGAAAAGATCGGTGACGACGTAGTGATCGTGCCCAACGATGCGGGGATCTTCGGCGGTGTTCGAGTCTGGGAATGGCAGGACTGAGCGTGGCCGATCTTCAGCGCCTGCGCCTGGACCTGGCTTACGACGGCACTTTCTTTCACGGGTGGGCCGCGCAGCCGGGCCTACGGACGGTTCAGGGTGACCTGGAGGAAGCCCTGGCCACGGTCTTGCGGCGTCCGGTCCAGCTGACGGTGGCGGGCCGGACCGACGCGGGTGTCCACGCGGCCGCCCAGGTGGCTCACTTGGACGTGAACGAGGCGGAGGCGGGCCAGTTGACCGTCCGCCGCCTCCAGGGGCTCCTGGACCGGCTCGAGGACCGGTACTGGCGCCAGGGGAGTTTTCCGGAGCGGCCCGGTGGAACCGGTGACATTGTCCTGCGAAGTATTACTCCGGTCTCTCAGGAGTTTGA